>CAIYHO010000213.1 GCA_903925955.1 uncultured Chloroflexota bacterium | reverse complement strand
GTGAGCACCCGCACGTTCTCATGGGACAACCCGGCTACCTGGACGGGCGTCCTTGACCGCTCCCCATGCGGCACCGGGACCTGCGCCAAGATGGCCGTGCTCCACGCCAAGGGCCAGCTAAAGATTGGCGAGGCGTTTCGCCACGAAGGCATCGTGGACACGGTGTTCACCGGCCGCCTCGTCGGCGAGGCGCAGGTGGGCGAGCGCCCAGGCGTGATCCCGGAGATCACCGGCACCGGCTACATCTACGCGTTTGCCAGCTACGTCGTGGACCCCACGGACCCGTTCCCGCAGGGCTTCACCGTGGGCGACATCTGGTAGGTCAGGCGAACCCTGCAACCGGCGCCACCTACCGCAGCAGGTACCGCCTGCTCAGCGGAACTTCTGACACTGGCGCCACGGCCAGCGGCCGGCCGCCAAGCGCCACCGCGCCAGTTCGCACGTCGATGTCCACGGGTGCGGTCGCCTGGTTCAGCGCCAGTGAGGCGCGCGTCAGGCCGCGCAGTCCGCGCACAGGCACCAGCGCGCGGCGCGTACCAAGTCGGCGGGCCAGAGCGGGCCGGTCCGCAGCGCCGGTCACGAAGATCACGGCGCCCTTGGGTGCAGCTTGCGGTCGGCCGCCCCAGTCGGCACGGTAGCGCGTGGGCTGCGACCGCTCAAGCGAGGCATTGCCCTCGCCCAGGGCGCCCCAGGCCGGGAAGCCGCCCTTGAAGATCCACTCGGGCTTGACGCCAAAGAACCCGGGCCTCCACAGCACGATGTCCGCGAGGCGGCCAACCTGCAGCGAGCCCACATGGTCCGAGATGCCGTGCGTGATCGACGGCTCAATCGTCACCTTCGCCAGATAGCGCAGCACGCGGGCGGTGTCGTCGCGATCGTCAGGGTCGGTCAGGCCTTCGTCGTCCGGCAGGCCAGGAATGCCTTCCGAAGCCTCAGACCGCCGCCAGTGCTTCATCACGTGGGCAAGCTGCATCGCCCGCCGCGTGGTCTCGCCGATGCGGCCCATCCCCTGCGAGTCCGAGTTGATGATCCCGATGGCGCCCAACTCGTGGAGCGGGCCCTCTGCCGCCATCCGCGCCGGGATTACCCGCTCGCGCACCAGCACCACATCGTCGGGCACCGCATACGAGAGCCCGTGGTTGAGCATGATCATCGGCACATGCTCCACCGCGGTGGAGACGCCAAACGGCAGCGTTGGCGTGGTGGACGAGCACAGGATGGACGGCTCTCGCACCAGCCCCAGCAGATCTGGCACGTGGCCGCCGCCCACACCCTCCACGTGGTAGGCGTGGACCGTGCGCCCCGCGATGGCCGCCACTGTGTCCTCAAGTTCGGCGCTCTCGTGCAGCCCGTCCGTGTGCAGGCAGACGGAGCACTCGTGCGCATCGGCATAGCGGAGCACGTGGTCAATCAGATCTGGGTACGCGCCGTTGTCCTCGTGGATCTTGAACCCCACGGCGCCCGCGGCCAGCAGCGCGTCCATGTGCTGCTCGTCGAGCGCACGGGCGCCCGCCTGAAGCCCGATGTTGAGCGGCCAGTCCTCCACGCCCGCGAGCACCCGCTCCATCGCAAACGGCGGCTCCTCAAAGCCCGCGGTGATGATCGTGGTGACGCCGCCGGAGAGCGCAGGCGCCAGCAGTTCCGGCGTAATGGTGTGGACGTGGCTGTCCACGGCGCCGGGCGTGGCAAGGAGCCCGTAGCCCATGTACGGCTTGGTGTGGGGACCCACGACAAGATCGATGCCGTCGCTGATCAGCGGCGAGCCCGCCCGGCCGATACCGGCGATGCGGCCATCCTTGATGCCGATGTCGGCCTTGATGACGCCCAGGACGGGGTCGATGACGACGACGCCCGCGATCAGCACGTCCAGCTCGGACGGGCCGGCGGCGGTGTCGTCCTGCGTCATGCGCATCCGCAGGTTCTTGGCGTAGCCCCAAATGGGCTCGTCGCCGGGTGCCGTGCGGTCTTCCCCGACGCGGACCCAGAGGTCAGTGTCGCCCAGCCGAATGCGATCGCCGGTGGTGGCGCCGTAGCGCTGGCGGTACTCCTCCGCCGATAGGCGGGTCATCGGGCGGCCCTCCCCGCAGCGCCCGCAGCGCCCGTGGTCCCCGCCACGCGAACCAGCCGCACGGTCCTGGTCTCGCCTGGCTCCCACCCGACATAGGCGCCGGACGGGATGTCCAGCCGAAAGCCATCGGCCGCGGCCCGGTCAAACTCGAGGCGCTGGTTCACGCGGTGGAACGGGTAGTGCGACGAGATGCGGATGCGCCGCCGTGAGCGCGACGTGACCGCCAGCTCGATGGCCTCGCGGCCACCGTTGACCGCGCGGTCCTCGTGGTCGCCCAGCACCAGCGCACCGGGGCCCAGCGGATCCGGAAGCTCACCCCTGCCAAGCGGGTCCAGCAGGACGATGAGGCGAGCGCCGTCACCCAGGAGCACTTCCAGGCGCACCTCGGTGAGCAGCTCGCGGACACCCGGGATCACCTCACCGGGATCAACCTCGGCCAGACCAGCGGCCTCCACTTCCTCGTAGGTCGCCCCGGCTCGGGCTGCCTCAAGCATGGCGTCACAGATAAGCGCCACGGCTTCGGGGTGGTTGAGCCGGAGACCGGCCGCGCGGTGTCGCCTGGCAAGCTCCGCAGCGCCGAAGATCTGGATCCGTTCTTCTTCCCAGGGGATCAGGTGCATCTGCGGATCGTACCGGCCTGCGCGGGCGGCTGGGGGATCAGCGCCGACGCATCGCGATGGCGACCAGCGCTATCAACCCTGCCGCAACCATAAGCCGCGAGAAGACGATGATCTGCGTCGAGAGCTCCGGATGCAACATGCAAGCGCCACGCCACCGGGCGACGTACTCGGTCGGCCCGGTCGTCGGCCTGTGTCGCCGGGTGTAGGATACGCGCCCCGGACATCTGGTTCGGCCTGTGGGGATGCGTGGTCTCGACAGGGCCTAGTTGTTTGAAGACGCGAGCCGAGGTGCCGTCAGGCCTCGTTAAACCGGCGGCAAAAGAAGTAACTGCCAACAAGCAGCCTGCTCTCGCCCTCGCGGCCTAGGCCGTAAGGTGAGCATGGAAGCGGCCTCACCCTCTGCGGGCCGTGGAAGTGTCATTTAGCGGAGGTGCAACCCCGGTGAGGTCACGTAGCCGGGAGCCAAGCCCAATTTAGGGACACGCGAATGGACCGGACGGAAGCCTGCCGATGGGCGTTCGCCGGTTGACGAAAATCACCGGACACGCTCGTAGTGGATTCACGCGAAGGGTTCTGGACGGGGAGTTCAACTCTCCCCCATCTCCACCATA
Source organism: uncultured Chloroflexota bacterium (assembly GCA_903925955.1). Classification (GTDB taxonomy): domain Bacteria; phylum Chloroflexota; class Limnocylindria; order Limnocylindrales; family CSP1-4; genus CAIXZV01. Next base: position 17,609 of record CAIYHO010000213.1, on the reverse strand, counting down.
CTGCTGCGCCATGCCCATGAGGCGCACCGCTGACCGCCGTACACTGCAGGCAGAGCCGCGCAGGGACCGCGGCCAAGGTGAAGCAGCATGCCCCAACCCCGAAAGCAGCCAGACAACACGGCCCCGGACGGCACCCAGGCGGGTGGCGGACATGGCGCCGGACCCATGGATGACGATCGGTATCGGCGCCTGTTTGAGACGCTCACCGAAGGCGTCGTTGTCATCGGCCCTGATGATCGGATCGAGACTGCCAACCCGGCGGCGATCGGCCTCTTTGCGCGCGGTGGGATCAACATCCTCGGGGTGGATATCCACGCGCTTGCGCAGTACCTGGTTGCGCAGGATAGTGCTCCCCTGACCTCGCCTGTGCTGGCAACCGAGGCTGTCCGCAAGACCGGCAAGCCGGTGGGGCCAACCGTTTTTGGCATCGCCCGGCCAGGGCTGCGGACGGTCTGGGTGTCGTCGAGTTCGATGCCCCTGGAAGTTGACGACGCCGGCCGCGTCATCCGAGTGCTTGTCTCAGCCGCAGACGTGACCGAGCTCCGCCAAGCCCGAGAATCGGCGCAGGCCAGCGAGGCGCGTCTCGCCGAGGTCCTGACGGAGGCTCGGGACGGGATTGTCGTCCTGGACCACGAGGGGCACTTCTCCTTTGCCAACCCGGCCGCATGCGAGATCCTCGGCCTAGACCCGGGGCAGCTTGGCGCCCTAACCCTGATCGACGTGATCGTTGCGGCGCAGAAGGACCTGGTTGCCTACGACCTTGAGGCCGTGGCGAATGGGGCGTCGCTGCTGAGCGAGTACCGGATCAACCGGGGCGATGCCACATCCTGGATTGAGGTGAGCCAGGCGGGCGCCGCCGACGGCACCGTTCGGGCCGTGATCCGGGACGTGACGGTTCGCCGCATGCTTGAAGACGACCACCAGCGGCTTGTCCAGGCCGTAAACGAAGCCGGCGATGCGATGGCCCTGACCAGCATGCGTGGGCGCGTGATGTATGCCAACCGCGCGTTTGCGCACCTTGTGGGCCGGAGCCCGGCGGAGGTGGTTGGCGCAGATGCAACTGACTACCTGGCCAGGATGCCCAAAGGCGTTCGCATCGATGACCTGCGCCAGATCCTGCTTGAGGGTGACCGCTGGGTGGGCGAGGTGGGCGTACGCACATCCAACGGTGCCGAGATCCCCACCGCTGTGCGGATCACCCTCCTGCGTGGCGGCGACGGTGAGCCCACCGGGCAGTTGATCCTCGTGCGCGACATTCGCCCGGAGCGCGAACTGCAGTCACGCCTTGCGCAGTCGGCACGCATGGAGGCGATCGGCCAGTTTGCAGGCGGCGTCGCCCAAGACTTCAACAACCTGCTTACGTCCATCCTCGGCCACGTTGAGTTTGCCAACGAGACCGTGCCGCAGGACAACCCCGCCCGTTCCGACCTGGAGGAGATCCAGCGTGCCGCTGTTGGCGCACAGGCACTGACCCGCCAACTGCTGGCCGTCGGGCGGCGTTCCGTACTTCGGCCGCGCGTGGTGGACTTGCGCGAGTTCCTTGAGAATGCCGAGTGGATCCTGCGGCCGCTGGTTGGTCACGACGTCGCCATCGTCGTGGAGCCAGGACCCGGCCTGCCCCGTATCCACGTTGACCCGGGCATGCTTGAGCGGGCCGTCATCAACCTGGCGGTCAACGCACGCGAGACCATGACCGCAGGCGGCACCATCACGCTGGCCGCGGAGCACCAGCCATCGACAACGAGCGTGGGCTCCGTGGTCCTTCGCGTGTCGGATACGGGCACGGGCCTACCGCAGGAGGTGGCTGATCGCCTCTTCGAGCCGTTCTTCACTGCGCGGCCAGATGGCGAGGGCGAGGGCGAGGGCGCCGGTCTGGCCCTGACCATGGTCCACGGGTTTGTGGAGCAGTCGGGCGGCAGCATCGAGGTTGTCTCGGATCCCCAGTTGGGAACGACGTTCCGCCTTGCGTTCCCGGCCATGTCCAGCGCAACGCCTGCGTCTCGGACTGCCCAAGTGCGGTCGGAGACGCCGCGCAGCGGCACGGGCACCGTCCTCATCGCCGAGGACGTGGGCGTGCTCCGCGCTATTGCGGAGCGCATCCTCACCGCCGGCGGCTACGAGGTCCTCTCGGCACCCGACGGCCCAGGGGCGTTGGCGGTGGCGGCACGACACCCGGGCCGCATCGACGTGCTCTTCACGGACCTTGTCATGCCCGGCATGGGCGGCGCGGAACTGGCCACGGCGCTTCGCGCCACGCGACCCGAGATCCTTGTTCTGTGTACGTCGGGCTATTCGGATGAAGACTCGCTGCGGCGCGGGATTGGGCGCGAGTGGGACGGCTTCCTGCCCAAGCCGTATACACGCGAGACGGTCCTGCCGGCGGTTGCGGCGCTCCTCGCTGGTGGTGCCTCAAGGGGCGACCAAACCAACTCCTGATCCCAGCCTCGGGGTTCACCCGGGGCGGTCAGGCCGCGGCGCGCTCCGTGTGCCCGGCGTCAGAACCATCCGATGCGATATCGCCCAGCGAGAGGTACAGCTCCTCCTCCTGCGCCATGTGCAGCCGGAGGATCGCGTCGAGCCCGTAGAGCACGCGGCGCAGATCAGTGAGGTCCTCGGGTCCGGGGCCAGCCTCGGGCAACTGCGTCACCAGGCGGTCGGCAAGCCGCACAAGATGAAAGATCTCCGTGTGCGTTCGGTGCAGGCCGGCCGTGAGGTCATCGTTGCCAACCGCAGCCGCAAGCATCGGGAAGACCTCGCGATCCTCCAGCACCTCGTGCGTCACCAGCTCGTCCACGAGAAATGAGCGCAGGGCGTGCAGCTCGGCTCGCGCTTCGCCTGACGGCATCGCGCCAAGCCCGTCGGCAAGCGGCCGGATCAGCGCCATGGACGGCGCGAGAGCGTGGTGCTCGTGGCGCAGCCGGTGACCCAGCGTGTCCCAGCCGGGGATCCGGACGGCCTTCTCGACGCCGCCCGTGAGCGCCCGCAGCGCGTTGAGGATCACGATCACGTCGATCGCCTCCTGAATGAGCGCGCCGTAGACGGGCGGCAGGATGCCCGTCGTGGCAACCAGCATCGCCGCAAGCGACAAGCCCATGCCAATGACCACGCTCTGCATGGCGATGGAGCGGGCACGCTGTGCGATCCGGATGGCCTCGGGCAGGCGATCAAGCCGATCCACCGTGATGACCACGTCGGCCGCTTCTGAGCTTGCCGTTGCGCCACGGGCGCCCATCGCCACGCCCACGTCGGCCGCGGCCAGGGCAGGGGCGTCGTTGATCCCGTCGCCCACCATGACGAGGATGCCGCCGGCCTCCGCCTTCTCTTGGGCGACGGCCTCAACCTTGTCGGCGGGTGATCGCTCTGCCAAGACGGCATCAACGCCAATTGCCGCGCCCACCATGTCCGCGACGCCAGCGTGGTCCCCTGTGACCATCACGGTCCTGCGAACGCCTGCTCGCCGGAGCGAACGAATCACCCTCGGCGACTCGGGCCGGATTGGATCATCAAGGACCAGGGCGCCAATCAACTCGCCAGCGGAGATGTAGACCGCGGTTGATCCCTCGAGGTTGACTCGCCGCCGCACGTCGCGCGCCCATCCCGGCAGCTCGGTCCCCTTGGCCGCAAACTCGGCGGTGCCCACCAGCACTGACACGCCGTCAACGAGACCTGAGATCCCGGAACCCGGCACCTCCATGGCGCCCGTTGGCAGCGTGAGGACCGCGCCGCGCGCCTTCGCCCCTGCCACGATGGACGCGGCAAGAACGTGCGGCGAGACCTGATCAAGCGAAGCCGCAAGCCGGAGGATCTCCTCCTGGCTGCGACCCGGTGCGGCAACCACGTCAGCAAGGTGTGGACGACCCGCGGTCAGGGTGCCGGTCTTGTCAAACAGCAGCACGCGCGATCGCGCGAGTGCCTCGATAGCGGCGCCGCCCTTGACGATGATGCCGCGCTTCGCGCAGCGCGAAATGCCCGCAACGATGGCGATAGGCGCGGCCAGCAGCAGCGGACATGGCGTGGCGACCACCAGCACCGCCAGGGCACGAACCGGACTGCCCGACACGATGCCCGCAAAGGCAGCCATCCCAAGCGCCAGCGGCACGAACAGCAGGGCGTACCGGTCCGCAAGACGGACAAACGGCGCCTTGGTGGACTGCGCCGCCTCCACCAGCCGGACGATGCCTGCGTACGTGCTGTGCTCAGCTGTGGCAATGGCATAAAGGTCAAACGGCGCCCCGGCATTCACGGTGCCCGAGCTCACCTGGTCACCCACCTCGCGGGTGGCCAGACGGGCCTCACCGGTCAGCGCTGACTCGTCCAGCACGGCGGTCTCACCGGTGACGCTCCCGTCCACCGGGACAACCTCGCCAGGCTTAACCATCAGGCGATCGCCCACCTGCACCTCGCTCACGTGGCGGTCCACGATGGAGCCGTCCTCGTGGCGGTGCACGATGCGCGGAGCCCGGGAGAGGAGCGCAGACAACTCGCGATGCGCGCGGCCCGCGGCAAAGCGCTCAAGGGCATCGCCGGTGGCCAGCATCACACCGATGACGGCGGCGGCGAGCGTCTCTCCAAACGCCAGCGCACCAACGATCGCAAGCACGGCGATCACGTCCACGCCCGCTTCGCGAGCAAACAGGTCGCGAATGATGGCCGCAGTTAGCCAAATCCCGATGATGATTGCCGGGATGCTCCAAGCAAGATTGGCAAGGTCATGACGGCCAAATGCCGCGGCCCCCAGACCAAGGACAAGACCGGCAATGCTGACGGGGAGGATTACGCGCTCGACGAGCGAGTTGAGGCGGCCAAGAAGGTGAAACATCCCACGATGCTAGCGCGGCTGGCGCGGCCTCGTGGAGGGTCCAATCCGCCCGAACAGGTCATCAACCCACGCCCCAACGCCGGTCCACACGTGGTCCGCGCCGGCGGTCTGGAACGCGGCGTCACTGGTTGTCACGCCTACTGCGGCAAAGCCTGCCCCAGCGGCCCGGGCCATCTCCAGATCCGTGAGAGTGTCCCCGACGTACACCGTCCGCGCCGCCGACACGCCCAGCACGTCCAGCGCCCGCAGCAGTCCCTCTGGATGGGGCTTCCCCCGCTCAACGTCATCCGAGTACCACGCCGTCTCAAAGACGCCCGTCAGATTGAGGCGGGCCAGATTCGGCTCCACGACGGCGCGTGTGGATGCCGTCACCAGACCAATTCGAACGCCGTGGCGCTGTAGCCGCCGGAGCCCGCCGCGCGCCCACGGCAGCGCCCGCGGCCGCATCTGCGCCATGACCGCAGACCAGTGACGCGCCGTGTCATCCCACAGCGGCTCGGGCACTCCCAAGTCCGCATACGCCTTGCGCCAGTCCGGCGTGTACCGCTCGCGGAACCACTCGCGCGAAAGCTCAATTCCGTGCTGGCCGAGGACCACCACATTGGCGCGATAGATCATCGCCATTGTGTCCACGATGGTCCCGTCCCAATCAAAGACGGCGGCTTCCGGAAGCACAGTGCCGCCCATGCGTCTACCCGTCCAGCCCAAGGACGCCAGCCACAATCGCCGCCAGGCCAAACGCGGCAATGACCCCTGCAGACACCACATTGAGACCGCGCACAATGCTTGGCGTGAAGCGCGTGCGGAGCCCGGCCACCGCCCCGGTCAGGATCACCCACCACGCCGATGACCCCAGAAACACGCCTGCGGTGACGGTGGCGGCGCCGACGGGTCCCCCAGTGCCGGCCCCGATGCTTGCAAACAGGGCGGTAAACGAAAGGATGGTGGCAGGGTTGGTGAGCGTCAGCCCAACCATTGAGCCCCAGGCCCCGCCAGCGCTGTCGAGCCTGCCTCGGCTTAGCGGCCGCTCAGGACGGGCAACAGCGTCCCCGCCGGCAAGGATCCCGCGAACGCCACGCAGCGCCAGCAGCACAAGGACAACGCCGCCGATCACCGCCAGTGGCCGCTCGACGCCCACAAGGACACCGGTCACAGCCGTGATGCCAAACGCAGCAACTGCGCCATAGGCGGCATCAGCGGACGCAACCCCAAGGCCGGACGCGAGTCCGTGCACGAAACCGCGGTCAATGGTCCGGCGGATGACCAGCAGGCCCACTGGCCCAAGCGCAGCGGCAACGGCGAACCCGATTGCCAGCCCGCGCAGGAACAGCCCCGGGTTCACCCTGAGGGCGCAGGCGTCGGCGTGGGTGTCGGCGTGGGGGCTGGTGTTGGCGTTGGGTGCGGCGTCGGCGTGGGGGCTGGCCCACCGCCGGTTCCAACCAGCATCGTGCCGTGCACCGCGGTGTAGTGCGAGTAGAAGGTGTACGTGCGGAGCAGCGCGCCGTCCTGGTAGATGCGCACGGTGCGCCATACGTCCATGCCGTCGATGGGCATCTCGTCGAGCTTCTTGACGCCCTTCTTCAGGGTTGGGTCGTACTTGATGTCAGGCACTGCCTTGACCACGTTCTTGATGACGGCCGGGTCAAACACAACCTTGCGCCCGTTCGGGACGCTGTAGAGGACAAACGTCACGTACCCAATGCCGCCCTTGCGCGTGTTGATGCCGCGGATCAGGACCGGGTAGGGCGTGTCGTTCTGCCAGCTTGTCGTCTGGGCCCACGTGCCCGAGCCGGACACGGTGGCGTCCAGCCCGGTTGGGTAGCGGTCGATGAAGAAGTAGTGGTTGGAGCGCTTGAGGATCTTGAAGCCGCCGTGGAGCGCCGCGTTGAACATCGTCGTCGACGTGGTGCAGATGCCCCCGCCAATGGCGCCAAGGGGATCAATCTTGCCGTGGATGATTGCGTTGCCCGGCTTGTAGCCCCGCTCCGGCGTGATGAGCCCGATGTCGCGCATGAAGTCAAACGTCTTCCGGGCGCAATCACCAGACCATTGAGGATGGTGGACGGCACCCAGATGTTGGCGCCGAAGCCGTTGCGGTCGTAGATATGAAACCAGGTGGTCCAGCGCGAGATCTCCACCATGCCGGTTGCGGCGGCGGCGCCTGTGATGGCTGGCTGGACAACGGCCACCGCCAACTGCACGGCGGGGACAACCTCGCCTGCCTGGCGCGAGGCGAGCGCACCCAGCACCGCGGCTCGCGTGCTGTTGAGGTCAACGGTGAGCCCGTCTCGGCTGGGCTTGTCAACCACCACCGTGCGTCCCACAACTGTCAGGCGCGCATCCAGGGGCTTGCGGTTGACCGCCTTGGCCACCTGGGCAAGCGTTGGGTCGAGGACGGTCTGGTCAATCACGGGAACAATCCCGGACGCGCCTGCCGGAGAGAAGCTGATGGCGGCTCGGATCTTGGCCGCGGACAGTGTCCACTGCTCGGCCTTGTAGGCAAGCTTCAGGTCCCAGGCCATGCGATCGCCCGCGGCCTTTGCCTCAACGGCGACGGTGTCTGCGATGGCCGGCTCCACCAAGGAGACCGGCGCCTGCAGATCAATCTGCTCTGGTGCGTCAAGGGTGCCGAGTTGGCTCTCCAGCGAGGCGAGCACCGCAGCCTGGTCCATGGCTTGGCCGGCAGCAGACCGCGTGACGCGATACGAGCCATTGGGATCGACAACGACACTGGCGTCAACGGCGGCCTTGTCGATCATTGCGGCGGCCGCGGCGATTGCCACCTGCAGCCGCGCGCGGTCGAAGGTCACTTCTGCGGCGACATCCACACCGCTGAGCGCGACACGGGGGGCACCGATCAGGTCCGCAAGGGGCGCACCCTGGCGGCCCGCGCCAAGCGCCTCAGCAAGCATCGCGTCGGCATCGGCGGTGCGGCCGATATCGCTGTACTTAATGGTGGTGCTTCCGGCCGGACCACTGATGACCACGCGGCCGTTGCCAAGACGAGCCCAGGCCGCCGATATGGCGCTCTTCGCCGCCTCCGGTGTCATCCCCGACAGGTCAACGGATCCCGCATGAACGCCGGGAAGGATCCGCCCGTCGTACTGGTGGCTCCAGACGGACAGCGCGCCCACCCCAACGCCAGTCACCAGAGCAAGTCCGGCAACAAACGCAACGCCAAAACGCAGCGCAGTTCGCGGACGGTGAGTTGTTGGCGGAGGAGCAGCGAGCGGCTCAAGCAGACCCGGCTCAGCATCGGCTTCGGCAACCACGACCGAAGCCGCGTTGACCTTGGCGTCCACCAAGGCTTCGACATCGGCCGAGTCAGCCACGATGGCGGCAAGCTCAGCAGACGTCTCGTCGACAGGCGCCGGATCAAGCGAAGTCATGGTCTCACGGACCTCCGCATCGCCGACGGGGCCATCACCGGGTAAGCCGGCGGTCGGGGACGTCCACTCATCATGGCGCAGTGGCGCAATCGCGTCATCCACGATGTCTTCCTCCCCCGATGTCCTGCCGTTCGTGCGAGTGCCTCTCAGATGTTTCTGGGCACGACGACGATGCGGCGATTCGGCTCCTCGCCGATCGACTGCGTCGCCACGCCCGCGTTGTCCCGAAGCGCAATGTGGATCCAGCGACGCTCAAGAGCTGGCATCGGTTCCAACTGCAGCATCTTCCCGGTCTCAACGACGCGCTCAGCGGCACGCGTTGCAAGGTCCACCAGCTGGCGCTCGCGGCGCCCGCGGTAGTCCTCAACATCCACGAGGACACGCGTCCACTGCCCGGTCCGGCGCGACAGCATGAGGTTCACAAGGTGCTGCAGCGCTGAGAGGCGCTCGCCCTTACGGCCAATAAGCGATCCAAGCGCTTCGCGGTCTGACGTCCCGCCAACCACGTTGAGCCGACTGGTCTCGCCTTCGCGGATCTCGACGCTCACGCCTTCAAAGCCCAAGTGGGTCAGAAGGGTCTCGAGGATCTCCTTGCCTGCGGCGAGCGCCTCGGGCGACGCCTCAGCGGCCTCAAGTTCGGCGCGCTCCATGGCGAGAGAGCCACGAGCACTGGCGACCTGGGCCTCCTCGGCTGCCGACAACTCGGCGCTTCGCGGGCCGGCCGCAGGGCGGTCGTCACGTCGGGGGCCGCGGTCGCCGGAGTCGCGTCGGGGGCCTCGGTCACGATCGCCGAAGTCTCGGCGGGGGCCTCGGTCACGATCAGCTGCGGGGCGGTCGCCGACGGGGCGGTCGCCGACGGGGCGGTCTCCCGCAGGTCGATCAGCGGCGGGACGGTCGCCTACTGGGCGGTCGTCGCGGCGGGGGCCTCGGTCACGGTCGCCGAAGTCGCGGCGGGGGCCTCGGTCACGGTCGCCACTAGGGCGGTCTCCGCTCGGGCGGTCGCCCGCGGGCCGGTCGCCGCTGGGGCGGTCGGCAAACGGGCGGTCGTCGCGGCGCGGGCCGCGGTCACGGTCGCCGAAGTCGGCAAACGGGCGGTCTTCGCGCGGCCGGGGGGTCGGCAGGGGGGTTGCCTCCGCCGCCTCACGCTTCGGAGCAGATCCGCCAAGCGCGCTGCGCGGCGCGGCAACAATTCGGGCAGGCTCAGCGCCCATCCCGAGAACGCCGCGGCTGCCGGGCGTGAGGATCTCAAAGTCGAGATCACCCAGGCCAACCCCAAATTGGTCGCAGGCGGCCTTGATGGCCTCTTCGACAGACTTGCCTGTGAAATCCTGATACTCGCTCATGTCAGCGTCGTCTCCCTCGCCGGCTGGGCCGCGCACGGTTGCGCCGGATCGTGGATTGGGCCGAGAGATCGCGGTCGAGGGCTTTCGCCCGCTCGACAGCGCTCGTGGGCTTGCCGGGGATATTGGGCAGAACCTGCGGCACATGGACCGGATAGCGCGGCTTGTGCTTGCGCGCGAAACCCGGGAACCGCCCGAAGAGCGGGAACATCCCGCCATAACCAAGAACGAAGAACTGCTGCCCGATCTGGATCACCGTGGAGAGGATCCAGTACAGGAAGAGGCCTGCCGGCAGGAAGCCGCCGTACATGATGGAGATCAGCGGCAGGAAGTAGGCCATCTGGCGCTGGACCTTGACATTCTGATCGTCGGCCATGCGCGGATCCACGGGCGCCAGCGTCTGGCGGGACGCCACCAGCTGGACGAGCGAGGAGACGATGGCGAGGATGCTGATGCCAAACCCGGCGATTGCCAGACCGGTGGTGACGGGCTCCGGGTAGCTCCAGTTGATGCCGAACGCGACAGGATTGAGGCAGGGGTTGAGGATGTGCCCCGCTGCGTCAAACTTGGGGGCGGTCTCGCAGACGATGCCCATCGCCTTCCCGAGATCAAAGCCGAAGATCCGCAGCATCGCGCTGATGTCGTGGTTAGTCAGGCCTTGGCTGAAGACCGAGTACATCGGGACCAGGAGACCCATCGACAGCAGCGCCGGGAGGCAGCCGCCGGCTGGGTTGACGCCGCGCTGCTTGTAGAACTCCTGGGTTGCCGCGTTCTGGGCCACCCGGTCGCCCTTGTACTTGCGCTGGATCTCGCGGATTTCAGGCTGGAGCAACTGCGACTGGCGCGACGTCACGAGCTGCTTGCGCGTGACGGGCGTTGTGACGAGCTTGATCAGCACCGTCAGCAGCAGGATGGCAATAACGATGTTTCCGGTCGTCTTCTCGAGAACGACAAGGACGATGAACAGCACCTGGAAGATTGGCGTGAACAGCCAGGCCAGCAGGTCCATCGGGTTAGCCCCGGGACTGGCGGGCTGCAACGGTGCTTGCGAGTGGCTGGGCGACGGTGCGCCCGATGCGCCCGCGCCGGTACCGGCGCCCGGGACGCACGCGGCGACCACGAGCGCGATCACGACGAGGAACAAGACCGGCGCCAGCCGGACGAGGAGCTTCTGCAGTCGCGTCACGCGGGTCTCGTATCCGTTAGCGAACCGGGTCATAGCCGCCCGGGTTCCATGGGTGGCACCGGCCGATACGCTTGGCGCCCATCCAGCTCCCGCGTAGCAGCCCATACTTTTCGATCGCCTGCTCCGTGTACCGCGAGCAGGTGGGCTCAAATCGGCATCCCGAGGGCAAGAACGAGAAGACAGCGCGGTAGAGGCGGATGAGCCTCGTCCCGATCCAGATCCCGGCGCGTCTCACGACTCCGTTCGACCTCCGAGCACGCCTCCCGATCGGAGGACCCGGCGCAATGCTTCGATCAGAGCGGCCTGATCAGAAACAACAACTGCGGGCCGGCCGATGATGAGGATGTCCCAGCCAGGCTGGAACGATGACGCCATCGCCCGGAGCTCCTCGCGAAGCCGGCGGCGGACTCGGTTCCGGATGACGGCTCCTCCGAGACGCTTGCCGGTTGCGAAGCCAAACCGTGTTGTCGCCAGGTCATTGCGGACGAAACGTCCGACCAGCAGGGGATGCGTCCTAACGACGCCTCCCTCAGCTAGCCTGGCGAAGTCGCCCGGCCGGGAGAGCATGACAAGTCGCAGCGGGTTGTGGCTGCGCCCGTCGGTCAGGCCGACAGCAGCTTGCGGCCCTTTGCGCGCCGCGAGGCGAGCACGCGCCGACCGCCCGGCGTCTTCATCCGGGCGCGGAACCCGTGCTCTTTGGCGCGATGCCGCTTCTTCGGTTGAAACGTCGGCTTGCCCATCGGGACTGTCCGTGATCCTCTCCATCAGTCTAGGGCGCCGGATGCTCCGACCCCTAGAGGCACGCAAACGCGCCGAGCGCCCTAAAGCGCGACGGCGCGTGTTCGTCCCGGGGATGATAGGTCCAGCCGCGACGGGGTGTCAAACGCACGCAGGGTTCGCCAGGATCACAATCCGGTGTCGCCTGGCACCCCATCCTGCATGGGTTCGGCAGGGCTTCGCACGATACTCCCCCAGAGTATAGCGGAATCGTCTTGCTAGGGCCTCTGCCATCGGTGTATTGTTCCCGAGCCTTAGTCGAACCGAAGGCGTCGCAGAGGGCTGCAGGAAGCCTGAAGACGATCGCCAGACGTGTCCCACCGGCCACTCAGACACAGCGTCCACGGAGCGTCCCTCGTTCGAGCCCCTGGTCGCCGTTACCCATCGAAGCCCTCGCCACACTGGGACAACGATCGCAGATGGACGCGAAACAGGTCTGGCGCGCAGCGCTCGGAGAGTTGCAGGTGGCCTTGTCCCCCGCCAACTTCGAGACGTGGCTGCGCGACACGCACCTGGTCGAGGTGGACGAGCAGCGCTTCCGGATTGCGGTTCCCAACGCCTTCGCCAAGGACTGGCTTGAGGGCAGGTATCGCGCCCTGATTTCACAGACGCTCGCGCGCGTCGTCGGCTATAGCGTCCAGGTTGAGTTTGTCATCGCCGCCGGCGACGAGGTCGTGGCAGCTGCTGCCGCCACCGCCGTGCAGCCTGTGCGGGTGGAGCCAACGCGCGTTGGCGCCGGCGAAGGCGCCGCCGCCGGGGCCTCCTACCTCAACCCTCGCTACACCTTCTCCAACTTCATCGTGGGTTCGGCCAACCGGCTGGCGCACGCGGCGTCGCTGTCTGTGGCGGAGCGCCCCGGCCACGCGTACAACCCGCTGTTCCTCTACGGCGGCGTCGGTCTGGGCAAGACCCACCTGATGCACGCCATCGGGAACGCGGTCGCGGGCAAGTTCCCGCGCAAGCGCGTCGTCTATGCCACCAGCGAGAAGTTCACCAACGAGTTCATCACGTCCATCCAGCAGGGCCGGATCGACGAGTTCCGCGCCCGCTACCGCCGGATCGACCTGCTCCTGATCGATGACATCCAGTTCATCGCGGACAAGGAGCGGACGCAGGAGGAGTTCTTCCACACGTTCAATGCCATCCACGAGGACGGCAAGCAGATCGTGCTGTCGTCTGATCGGCCGCCCAAGGCCATCCTCACGCTCGAAGAGCGGCTCCGCAGTCGCTTTGAGTGGGGGCTGATCGCGGACCTGACGGCGCCGGACCTGGAGACGCGTATCGCCATCCTGCGCGCGAAGGCGGAGGAGCAGGGCTCGGCCATCAGTTCAGACGTGGTGGAGTTTGTCGCCCGCAAGGTGGTCTCCAACATCCGCGAACTTGAGGGCGCGCTGAACCGCGTCGTCGCCTACGCGTCGATGGGTGCCGTGCCGGTCTCCATCGACCTTGCGCAGTCGGTCCTCTCCAACGTCCTCTACAACCCCAAGAAGCGCCAGGTCACGCCAGAGCGCATTGCGCAGGCCGTGTCGGAGTACTACGGCGTGGGGATGGACGCGCTGCGCGGCCAGAAGCGCGAGAAGAGCATCGTTGTGCCGCGCCAGATCGCGATGTTCCTGATGCGCGAGGAGACCGAGGTCTCGCTGCTGCGGATCGGGGCCGAGCTGGGCCATCGGGACCACTCCACCGTCCTCCACGCCTGCGACAAGATCGGGCGCGAGATCCAGGTCAACGACGAGATGCGGCGCGAAGTTGCCGCTGTGCGCGAGTTGATCTACACCGAGTAGGCCGGAACCGCACGCCGTCGTCGCCGCGCACCGCCTGTCCGCGCCAGCCCCTCACCTTCATCGCTGTCTCGCCGCGTCCTCGGCCACCGCGAAGGCTGGGGACAACCTGTAGACAACCCTCCCGCAGCGTGGACGCGCACTCGCAGTTTCGGGGATGGCGACGTGGGCAGACGGGGCTATTCCCGGTAGCGTGGCTGGGAACCAGCCCGGGTCCACGAATTCATCCACGAAATGATCCCCAGCCAGTCCACCGTGGACCACCCTCCGTCCACGGCCTTTACGCTTGGACCCACAGGCACGTCGTGCGGGGCCAAGCACGCGCATCCCCCATTTCCACAGCATGATGATGATGAGGGGTGACAAGATAGAGAACACACATCCACTACCGATCCACTCGCGGCTTGCGACAGGATCGCCGTTGGGCCCAAAGCCTTGCGGCGCACACGACCAATCGAGTTGGCGGCCCGAAGCCTGGAGACAGTGAGCGTGAAACTCTCGGTGATGCAGGAGAACCTGGCGCGCGGACTCTCCGTGGTCTCGCGGGCTGTCTCCTCGCGCAGCACGCTGCCCGTGCTTGGCAATGTCCTCCTCAAGACCGAGGACGCCGGGCTGAAGCTGACAGCCACAAACCTCGAGATTGGCATTACCTGCTGGATCCCCGGCCGGATTGAGATCGAGGGCGCCACGACAATCCCCGCCCGGCTGCTCACCGATCTGGTGGGTACGCTGCCGGCGTCGGAAAAGGTTGAGCTGGAACTGCAGGGCGGGGATACGCTGCACCTGCGCTGCGGCCGGTTTGCAACCCACGTGAAGGGCATCGACGCCGAGGACTTCCCAACGGTCCAGACGGCCGGCGACCGCCCCACCACCAGGATCGCCCAGAAGGTGCTCCGCCGGGCGCTCGCCGAGGTGGCCTTTGCTGCCGCCAGTGACGAAGCGCGCCCAATCCTCACCGGAGTGCTTGCAAAGTTTGAGGGCAACCAGCTCACGCTGGCCGCCGCGGACAACTACCGGATCGCCGTGCGGACCATCGAGATCCTCGATGCCGTGGACGCCGTCTCCGTCGTGATCCCGGCCCGGTCCCTCCACGAGCTTGAGCGGCTCCTTGCAGACGTTGACGCACCCGTGGAGCTGGTGCTGGCCACGGCCCGCAACCAGGTGCTCTTCCGGCTTGACGGCATCGACCTTGTCTCGCGCCTCATCGACGGCCAGTTCCCCAACTACCAGCAGGTCATCCCCGCAAGCAGCGCCACAAAGGCCGAGATGGACCGCGAGGAGTTGCTCCGAGCTGTTCGGCCGGCCGCGCTCATCGCCAGCTCATCAGCCAACATCGTGAAGCTCACGGTGGGCGGCGAGGGTGCCGGCATCACCGTGACCGCAGCCGCCGAGGTGGGCGACTACACGGGCGACGTTGAGGCGACGGTTGAGGGCGACGGAACCACCATCGCGTTCAACGCGCGCTATCTGGCCGACGTGTTGGGCAATGTGGCCGCAGACCGCTTCACCCTGGAGCTCAACGGTCCGCTCTCGCCGGGCGTCTTCCGCCCCGTGGGTGACACGGCCTATGTCCACGTTGTCATGCCGGTCCGGACGTCCTCCTGACGAACACCACACCCGCAGGCCCGCCCGCAGGCGCAGTGTCTGGCCGGGAGGTTCCGGTTCTCCGCGGTCTCGCGGTGCGTGACCTGCGCGGGTACGCCGTGCTCGACAGCGTCTTCGAACCGGGTCCGCAATTGGTCTGGGGCCCCAACGCCGCCGGCAAGACCAGCCTGCTCGAGGCGATTGTGCTGATTGCCTGGGGCCGTTCCCACCGCACAAGCGCCGAGGGCGAACTTGTCCGCTGGGGGTGCGAGTTGGCCCGGATTGAGGCTCGTGTTGGCCGCGCGGATGAGCCGCCTGACCAGCGTGACGCGGTTGAGGTTGCCCTCGTCCGGACCGGCTCCGGCGGCGCCCGCAAGCGCATCCGCGTCAACGGCGTTGCGCGTCGTGCCGCCTCACTCCACGGCGTCCTCCGTGCCGTGCTCTTCGCGCCCGAAGACATGCTCCTGGTTGCCGGATCGCCCTCCTTGCGGCGCGATGCGCTGGACACGCTTGCCTCCCAGCGATCGCCCGTCTATGCCCGCGACTTGGCGCTCTACGGCCGCACGCTCCAGCAGCGCAACGGCCTCCTGCGCCGGATCCGCGAACAGCAGGCGTCGCGCGCCGAACTGCGCTTCTGGGACACGGCACTCCTAGAGTCCGGGACGGCCGTCCGCGAAGAGCGCCAGCGCCTCTTGGCTGACCTTGCGGCGCCCCTCTCGGCCGCGCACGCCGAGATTGCGCCCGATGAGGCCGCCGCAGGCGTCCTGGCCGTGAGTTACGCCACCAACGCGCCCCAGCACCCCGGTGAGAGCGTTCGGGATGCGCTGGCTCGGCGGCTCGCCGAGACGGCCGACAAGGAGCTCTGGAACGGCAGCACGCTTGTTGGGCCGCACCGCGACGACCTGCTCTTTGAGCTGGGCGGCCGAGTCCTGTCGTCCTTTGCATCCCGCGGCCAGCAGCGGACGGCAATCCTCGCGTTCAAGCTTGCGGAACTAGACCTTCTCACAGCACTCGATGGACGTCCGCCCCTCCTCCTGCTTGACGACGTGTTCTCCGAGCTTGATCCCGACCGGCGTGCGCACCTGGTCCGGCGCATTACCGGGCTGCCGCAGGCGTTCGTGACGACCACCACCCTGGACGACCTGGATCCGGCGCTGCGCTCGGTGGGCACGGCGTGGGAGGTTCGGGCTGCGGCCGACGGGACATCGTCGCTGGAGCGCGGACGATGACGCCCCGCGACCCGCGCCAGCCCCGCGGGCCCCGCGGCCCCCGGCCCGGGATCCGGCCGCTGGGTACCAACGACCCCGATTCGCCTGGGCGTCGCCGGCGCCCGAGCCGGCTTGGGGATCTGCTGCCGGGCGTTGCGCGCGACCTAGGGCTCGAGGCCGAGTTTGCCCTGGCTCGCGGAGCTGCGGCCTGGGACCTGCTCATCGCCGAGCGGGTACCGCCGGCCGTTGGCGCCTGTCGTCTTGTGGGTCTCGAGCCCGACGCGCTGGTGGTCGCGGCCAACGAGCCCATCGTGGCGGCTGAACTCCGCATGCGGGCGGCCGAACTGCTTGACGCGTTTGCCCAGACAACCGGCAGCGCCCGTCGCCGCTTTGTCCGAATTGGCCGGGACCGCGCCGCGCCCGATCAAAGCGGCAGCGCCCCGCGCGTATAATCCGGCTCCGGCGCGACCCGGGTGCCGCAAGGGCGTCACTCAGAGCCCGTGGCGCGCGTCGCTCCACCCATGAGGCTCCACTCTTGGCCTTCCGTCTCGCGCTGAAGCTCGGGGCCGTCACCGACCGCGACCGGCTGCCCGACTCTCCGGACGCCATCGTGATCGTTGAGCCCACCGTGGGTTCGGTTGCCCGCACGAAGGGCAGCCTGTTTCTTCTGGTGGACTCCGCCACCCCCGGCCCTCGCGCCAGAGAAGCCGTACGCCTGGTGGCCGACGCCATCCGCGACGAGTACTACTACGACGAGTCAGCGGGCATCCGGCAGTGCCTCGCAAAGGCCATCGGCATCGCAAACAAGCGGCTTGTCCACCAGCGTGACCGCCTTGGCCTCGGTCACACAGGCGATGACCACGGGCCCGTGGGTGTGGCGGTTGCCGTGGTGCGCGGCCGCGAACTCTACGTGGCGACTGTGGGTCCAGCGCAGGCCTATCTGATCCGGCAGGCGCGCCTGTCTACACTGCCCGACCCGCACGCCGAACGAGGCCTGCCGGCCGCGGACCTGGAGCCTGAGGTCTGGCGCGGCGAGCTGGCTGTGGGCGACTCGCTCTGCCTGGTCTCCGCCCAACTGGCGGGCACCGTTGGCACCGACGCGCTCAAGGACGCACTTGTCACGCTCCACCCGCAGGCCGCGGTGGAACACCTCCACGGCCGGTACGCAGCCGCAGGCGCCACGGGCAGCGATTCGATCATCGCGTTTGAAACCACCGAGGCCGGTGTCTCCTACCGCCAGCGGGCACTCGTGGCGGTTGGACCCCCAACGCCGCTCGCCGGCGCACCGGAGCGCTCACCCATCCCGCTCGCGGACTCGGTGACCGCCAGTGCCGCGGCCGTGAGCGCCAGCGCCACGCGGGCACGCGATGCCGCAGGCAACGGTCTGGCCAGGTTTGTCTGGGGGCTTCAGGACCGCCTCCCTCGCCGGGGCGGGACCGGGCCGCGCCCAACCACGGCGTCTGGCCGTGCGGAGCTTCAGCGTCGTGCCGCTGTCGCGCTCATATCGCTCGTGGCTGTCGCAGGC
>CAIYHO010000212.1 GCA_903925955.1 uncultured Chloroflexota bacterium | reverse complement strand
GCGGTGGAGAAGATTGATTTCGAGAAGGGCTTCAAGTTCTCCACGTACGCCACGTGGTGGATCCGCCAGGCCATCACCCGGGCCATCGCGGACCAGGCGCGGACCATCCGCATCCCTGTCCACATGGTTGAGACCATCAACAGGCTCATCCGCGTCTCGCGCCAGCTGCTCCAGGATCTCGGCCGTGAGCCCACGGTGGAGGAGCAGGCGCTCGCAATGACCCTGGGGCCGGACATGACGGCCGGGATCTTCGTGGCCGTGGGCGGGCGCGACAACCTCGCGTCCTTTGAGGTCCGCGGCGACAAGCAGCCGGGCGTGCGGTTCACCGTGCACAACGTGGCCCGGGTGGATCCCGCCCTGCTTGCGGCATGGGAAGGCGTCACGCTGCTTGACGGCGGCCGTGAGATTGAGGTGGAGCTGCCCAAGAAGAAGGAGAAGGACAGCGAGACCGTGGTGGTCGTGACGCCCGAGAAGGTGCGCGAGATCATCAAGGTGTCGCAGGAGCCTGTGTCGCTTGAGACGCCCATCGGTGAGGAGGAGGACAGCCACCTCGGGGACTTCATCGAGGACCGAAGTGCGCTGGCGCCTGCCGAAGCTGCCTCACACCAGATGCTCAAGGAACAGGTCGAGGCGGTCCTGGACTCCCTCACCGGTCGTGAGCGGCGCGTCCTGCAGCTGCGGTTTGGCCTTGAGGACGGCCGCGCCCGCACGCTTGAGGAGGTTGGCCGCGAGTTCAACGTGACCCGCGAGCGGATCCGCCAGATTGAGGCAAAGGCGCTGCGCAAGCTCCGCCACCCGTCGCGCAGCCGCAAGCTCAAGGACTACCTTGAGTAGACGCCTTCGGGCGAGCGGGGATGTGCTCGCCGATCTCGCCAGCGCGGTCTTCGCTCTGGCGATGGGGCTGGTCATGGTGGTGGCCTCGGTTGCGCCGTTTGGCTGGCACCTGAGTGCGCTTGTCCGCATGGCGCCTGGCGACCCGCTCGCGCGCCTTGTCGCATCTGACTCGGCATGGGTCTTTGCGGGTGCGCACTACGACGGGATCTACTTCTTTGCCATGGCGCTTGATCCGCTGGCGATTGGGGCGCCGCACCAGTTGCTTGACCTTGCCGCATACCGATACGGCCATCCGGCCTATGGCTGGCTTGCGGGCCTGCTGGCGCTGGGCAACCAAGCCCTCATTCCGCTGGCGCTGGTTGCCGTCAGCGTGATCAGCCTTGGTGCCGCGGCCTTCTTCGGGAGCCGGATTGCGCGCACGCTGGGCCTGTCGCGCTGGACCGCTGTGGCGATTGCACTCTGCCCGGGGCTCCTCTACGCGGTTGGCAATGACACCAGCGAAGCGCTTGGCGCTGCGCTCATGCTTGGCGTCCTGTGGGCGTGGCTGGTTGGGCGGCGCCAGACCGCCGGCCTGCTGATGATCCCCATGTGCTTTGTGAAGGAGCCGCTGCTTCTCGTCCCGGCGGGGATTGCGCTGTGGGAGGCGATCGGGTGGTGGCGCTGGCGGCGCACGGAGGTCCGTCCCGGCTGGCTGCGCACGGCCGTCTGGGTGGTGCCCGGCCCGCTGGCGTATGCCGTCTGGCTGGCCTACCTCCACGGGCAGTTTGGCGTCTGGTCGTTTAGCGAGGGCAGCAACCTGGCGCTGCCGCTCCCGCTGCTTGGCTGGCTTGACTCGTTTGGCCGTGCCGCATCAATGGCTGCTGGCCCCATGTGGGAGCAGCAGGTGGGCCAGGCGGCGCTGCCGCTGCAGGTTGCCATCCTTGGCGTCCTGCTGGTTGCGTTCAACCGCGCGCTGCGTCTGCGCTCACTGCTGGACCCGGTCTATCTGCTGGTTGCGCTGCTCATGGGCTACATGAGCTGGGTGCAGATCCTCTATCCAAAGGACCTGCTCCGGTGCGTGGCCTTTGCGCTGGTCCTGGCGGCCCTTGTGCTGCAGCGGCCGTCGGTGGATCTCCCGGGCCGGTCCGCTACCCTTGCCCGATGACACCGCGCGCATACGCCATCTTCTTCACGTTTCTCGCCTTCTCCATCGTGCTCGGCTGGATTGCGGCCCGGCTCGCCCAGCGCGCCGGCGGCCCCCGGGCACGCACGGCGGCGATCCTGCCCATCCTGGCGGGCTTTGGCGCCTTCTACCTGATTGGCCACAAGCTCGGGATCGAGATGGGGCCCATGGTGGAGCTCTACGGCTTCCAGGTGTCGCTGTTTAGTGATGTCGCCATTGGCTTTGCGGCGGCCATGATCACAGCGCTTGCGCAGACCGCCGTGTGGTCAGCGAGACATCGCGCCGGGTAGATCGCCGGTGGCAATGGGCATGCCCGCACGGGACCAGTCGCTGTACGAGCCCGGGTAGAGCAGGGGAGCGGGCAGCCCCGCCAGACGCATCGCCAGCGCGTTATGACAGGCGTTGATGCCGCTGCCGCAGGCCATCACCACCTCGTCGCCCAGGTCCTCAAATCTCGCGCGCAGCTGGTCTGCGGGCAGGAAGCGGCCGTCTGGCCCCAGGTTCCCGCTCAGCGGCCGGTTGAGTGCCGTGGGGATGTGTCCGGCCACCGGGTCAACGGGCTCAATGTCGCCGCGATAGCGCTCCGGCGCCCGCGCATCAACAACCGCCACGGACCCGAGGCGCGGCACCAGCGTCTCGCGGTTGATGGTTCGTCGCCATGTCGTCGCCAACGCCAGGACGCCGGGCTGCACAGCCGTATCGGCTGTCGCGTCCACGGGTCCGCCGGCGGCAACCCACGCCGGGAGGCCGCCATCGAGCAGGCGCACCCGCGCAAACCCAAGGTCGTCAAGCATCCACCAGAGGCGTGCCGCGATGGTGCCGCCGTTGTCGTCATAGACCACGGCCTCATCCCCATCGCGCAGCCCAAGCGCCCGCATGCGGGCAGCAAACGCCGCAGGGGAGGGGAGCGGATGGCGCCCCGGGCCGTCGGGCGCCACAAGGTCCGTGTCCACGTCCACAAACCGCGCACCCGGGATGTGGCCCGCAAGGAAGTCGCGCCGCCCCTTGGCCGGATCGGCCAGCCACCAGCGCACGTCAAAGACGGCCAGATCGGGATCGCCAAGGCGCGCGAGGAGCTCGTCAGGATTGATCAGCAGCATGGCCAGAGCATACGGGCCAACGCGCGCTGCGCACGGAACATGCGGTATTCTCTCGCACGGCGCCGTGACGGCGCCCCGTGGCGCGGAGCACCAAGACCGCGCCATCTTCGCTCCGGTGTAGCTCAGTTGGTAGAGCGGGTGACTGTTAATCACCATGTCGTAGGTTCGAGTCCTACCGCCGGAGCCAGCTCCCTCCGTTTCGTCAGGCCGTAGGTTCGCGCGCGTTGGTTCGCCGGGACTGCTTCATCTGGTACATGTGCCGGTCCGCCTGACCAATCAGCTCGTCGAGGGTCTGTGGCTGCGCTGGGTCCAGCACGGCAACGCCTGCGCTCAACGAGAGCGTGAACTCGCGCCCCGGTTGCTCGCCGGCCTTCCGCACGGCCTCCGCAACACGATTGACGAAGGCATCCCCGTCCATTGGCGAGACCTCGGTTGCCAGGATGGCAAACTCGTCGCCGCCGAGGCGAGCGACGAGATCGGCCTCGCGGACCACCCCCGACTTCAGCAGTTGGGCGATCTCGCGGAGGGCGCGGTCTCCGGCCTTGTGTCCAAGACGGTCGTTGATGACCTTGAGGCCGTCGAGGTCGGCAAACAGCAGCCAGAGCCTGTTGCCGGTTCGAAGCGATGTGCGGATCGCCTGGTCGGCAAGGGTGGTGAACCCGCGCCGGTTGAGCAGGCCCGTGAGCTCGTCGGTAACCGACAGCGTGCGGATGGTCTCAACCATGCGGTGGAGCTCGGTGACGTCCCGCAGGACAACGAGGCTGCCGGCATCGCGCCCGCGCTCGTCGGTGATTGGGGTCACCCGGACGTTCATCCACCGCGTGGCCATGGTGGCTGGCGCGGCTTCCACGGCTTCCGCGGTCTGGGGCGGCCGCGCTGATCCCATCGGGATCTCGTCCTCCTGGTTGCCCGAGCCTTCGCAGGCGCGCACAAACTCGGGGAAGTGGCGAAGGACCCGGCTGGTCCGCTGTCCCACGGCGTCCTCGCCGATCCCCAGCTGGCGCGTTGCAGACAGGTTGAGCGCGGCGATCCGCCGTTCGGGATCCAGCACCAGGACGGCATCGGCAAGGGAGTCGAGCAGCGTGGGCCAGGCCACCGGTACAACGTCGAGCAGCCGGAAGCGAAGCACGGCCCAGGCCGTGATGAGGCCTGCGATCGCAAACGCGATTGAGCTGAGGTCGGCGTGGACGAACGTGTTCAGCCCCAGCAGGTACAGGACGCTGCCCCCAATCGGCACAAGGGTGGCCACGATGACAATCCGCAGTCTCGTCGCGTACACCGCCGGGTACCGATCGATGGCGACAACCAGGGTGAGAAGGCCCGCCCCGATGATCCCGAAGGCGTAGACGGCCTGGACCCAGAACCAGGGTCCGTGCTCGTACACGGCCGTGACGCCCCACGCGTCGATCAGGCTCACCGCCGGCCAGAGCAGGTGATGCCACTGGTTTGTGGCCGCCATGGCAACGGAGATGAACGGCACCAGCAGCAGGAGCCCAATGCGGGTGCGCGTCAGCCACCCGTCCAGACGCGTCCAGGCGACCACAAACAGCAGATAGAGAACCGGGGCACTCTCGATGCCCGGATAGGCGATGACGGACCAGGCAATCTTTGCGGGCAGCGTGACGGCGGCGGCCTCTAACGCGTTGGCGACCAGCCACCACGCAATGGCGATCATGAGCAGCGCCAGCTCGCCTGAGCCAACCATCCGGCGGCGGCGCCACGCCACAGCCGCAACCGCGGCCGCAAGGCCCGCAGACACGACATACGAGAGCACGAGGAGGTTCAGCTGCATCAGGCCTCCGAGGCGGGCTGCGACATCGTCGCGCTGCTCCTCCATCCTAACCGGCCGGGCGCTGCCCGCAAGTCGGCCTCGGATACGATAGGGGCGCCCACCCGTCCACACTTGGATACGTCACGTGTCGAACATCCTCCAGCGGCTTCCCGTCGGCGAGCGCGTCGGCATCGCGTTCTCGGGGGGTCTCGACACGAGCGCCGCCCTCCACTGGATGCGCGCCCACGGATCCATTCCGTACGCCTACACGGCGCATCTTGGCCAGCCCGACGAGGCTGACTACGACGCAATCCCGCGCAAGGCCATGGCGTATGGCGCTGAGAAGGCCCGGCTCATCGAGTGTCGCCCGCAGCTTGTGGCCGAGGGCATCGCCGCTCTGCAGTCAGGCGCCTTCCACATCTCCACGGCCGGCCACATGTACTTCAACACCACGCCCCTCGGCCGCGCCGTCACGGGGACCATGCTCGTCTCCGCCATGCGCGAGGACGAGGTCAACATCTGGGGCGACGGCAGCACCTACAAGGGCAACGACATCGAGCGGTTCTACCGCTATGGCCTGCTGGTCAACCCCACGCTCCGGATCTACAAGCCCTGGCTGGACCAGGAGTTCATCGACGAGCTGGGTGGCCGCGCCGAGATGTCTGCGTACCTTGAGGGCGCCGGCCTCGAGTACAAGATGAGCTCCGACAAGGCGTACTCCACAGACTCCAACATCCTGGGCGCCACGCATGAGGCGAAGGATCTGGAGTTTCTTGACAAGGGCGTCTCCATCGTCAACCCCATCATGGGTGTTGCCTCATGGCGGCCAGACGTGGACGTCCCTGCCGAGACGGTGAGCGTCCGCTTCCACGAGGGCGAGCCCGTTGCGCTCAACGGCCAGACCTTTGAGACGCCGCTCGCGCTCTTTACCGAGGCCAACATCATTGGCGGCCGCCATGGACTGGGCGTCTCGGACCAGATTGAGAACCGGATCATCGAGGCGAAGAGCCGCGGCATCTACGAGGCGCCCGGCATGGCGCTGCTGTACATCGCGTACGAGCGGCTGGTCACCGGGATCCACAACGAGGACACGATTGACCAGTACCGCTCCAACGGGCGGCGGCTGGGCCGGCTGCTCTACCAGGGCCGCTGGTTTGACCCGCAGGCGCTGATGCTGCGCGAGACGGCCCAGCGCTGGGTTGCGCGCGTTGTCACGGGCGAGGTCACCATTGAGCTTCGCCGCGGCAACGACTACTCCATCGTGGACACCACCTCGGCAAACCTGACGTACCACCCCGAGCGGCTCACGATGGAGAAGGGCGACGAAGTCTTCTTCACGCCCCAGGACCGGATTGGCCAGCTCACGATGCGCAACCTTGACATTGCGGACACGCGCGAGAAGCTGGTGGTCTACCACCGCGTGGGGCTGATGGGCACCAACAGCGAGGATGGCCTGCCGCTGCTGCCGGCCGCTGCACCAGAGCGCGAGGACGCGGGCTAGCGTCGCAGCAGCAGGGCGCGGTTGACCCGCGCAACCAGCGGCGCCAGTTCCTGACTGCGCCACTGGTCTGTGATGCTGGCGGCAGAACCGTACAGCGCCTGCTCGCGGAGCCGGGCCAGAGCGTCAATGGCTGATACCGCTGACGGCGCCAGCTTGCGCAGGGCGGCCGCTGTCTCACCGGTTGTGCAGCCCGGGGTGTGCCGGTAGCCGCGGAGCCAGGCCACGCGCTCAACCGCCTGCCACGCCAATACCGGGGTGAGCGCGCGCTGCCCGCGCACGACCAGGGCAGCGACAAGGGCGAGCCCGAAGAGGCCCGCTATCAAGCCGAGCAACGGCACGTTTGCGCCGGACGACCCGGCCGGGAGTGACCGCCCACCCGCAGAGGGGGGAGCCGCTCCGCGGCCGGGCGCCGGATCCAGCGTTGTAGCCCGGGCCGGCGCGCTGAAACCCGGGCCCACGTCCCCGGGAGTTGCGCTCAGCACCGGGGTGCTGGTTGTGGTGGAGCCGTGCGACTGGTTGCCCACGGCGGCGGTTGGGTCTGTGGCGGCGGGGATGCCCTGGCTGCTGGTCTGCGTGTTGCCGGGTCCAGCGGGTTCAGCGGATCCGGCGGACGCGGCGGAGCCGGCGGAGCCGGCGGATCCAGCCAGGCGATTGGCGCCAAGCGGCGCGCCAAGGCCCCCTGCGCTTGCCGCGCTTGCCGCGATGATGGCCAGGGTGGCCAGCGCGATCGCGCTCCGGCGGCGCTGCGGCACCGGCAACCCGCGCTCCGCATGGGCGGCAAACTTGGACCGCTCCAACCGCTCGGTGCGCGCCGTGCGCCCGGCGTGCGCTTCACTCGCCAAGGCCAGCAGACCGCTCCATGCCGCAAGCAGCCCGGCCGGATCACCTGCGGCGATGGCAGCACTCAATGCGGCAACGGCAACTGCTGCCGCAACCGGGCCGGTGCGTGCGCCATGCCGGACGGCGGTCAGTGCGGCGCTGGTGCCCGCAAGCATGAGCGCCACGAGCGCCACCACTGGAGCGCCCAGCAGGATTGGGCCGGCGCCAAGCTGCACAGCGCCGTAGACGATGGCCGCGGCCAGCAGTCCAACACCAAGGCGGGCAACGAGATTGAGCGTTGCCAGACGGCGCACAAGCGACACCCCGAGGATGCCAAGCGGCACGCCGGCGAGCCAGGCTGCGGCAGCAGGCCCGATAGCGTCAGCGCCGAGGAGCAGGGCAGCCAGCCGGACAGCGGCAAGGCCGGTCAGGAGCAGGCCTGCTGCGGCCAGACCGGTGATGGGTAGGTGCACCTGACGGCGTGTCTGAGGCTGCGCTGGACCACGGTCTGCCGTGTCTGGACGCTCGTGCTGGTGTACGGCGGCCGGCGCGGCGCGTGTACCCGTTGCGGCTTCCACGACAAATGTGGCGATGCCAGCTGTGTCGAGTTGCCCGCGGAGCGCGTCGCTGGCCGCAGCGGCACCCGCCAACACCACGCTGCTCAACTGCGGATTGCCCGCACGTGCGCCCAGAACGGACGGCCAAGCCGGGGAGCTGTCTCCGGTGAGCAGCACAACCGCGTCGTCCGCCACCCGGGAGTCCAGAACGCGGAGGCGCTCGCCGATGGGTGTTGACGCACCCCGTGCCGCGGCAGTGGCGCCTGCCAGCGCCGCCAGCAGGGCGTGCCGGTGTGACGCGCCGCGTGTAGGCGACAGCACGACGGGGGCGCCACCGCCCATGATCAGGCCAACGAGCAGCCCTGCCGCCAGTTCGTCCTCGGCGATTGCAACCGCCGCCGCAAGCAGCTCCTCGAGCGACGATCCCACGCTGCCGTCCACGTCAACAACAAGCCAGATCCGGCCCTCGGCGTCGTCCTCAAGCTGGTGGGCAAGAAGCTCGCCATGGCGGGCAGACGGCCCCCACGCAATCCGGCTAATGGGATCGCCCGGCGTCCAGCGGCGTACCCCGTCAACGGCTGTTCCGGCGCTCGTGGGATCAGGCGCGGTCCGTGTGGCACTCCACAAGGGCGCGGCAATCCGCGGTCGCACCCAACCGGTTGGCGCCGCCGGGCGCGGATAGACGGTGACGCGCAGCGATGAGCCGATCCTGCGTTGGAGGGTGACCAGGCCAAACGGATCAGACGCCGTTGCGGTCAGGCCGTCCAGGGTCCAGACGCCGCGCTGGAGACCCACGATGACGGTGCGCACGTCTGTCTGGCCCCGTGCCTTAGCCTGAGCGCGCACGCGACTGATCCGCACCGCGTCATCACCGGACGTCAGCGTGAGGTCAGCGCCCACGATCCGCCCGTGCGCCTGAACCAGGATCCGCAGCCACTCACCCGCGCCGGCGGCAACGAGCATCTCGGCCGGCGCCACCCGGATCTTCGCGGTTGCGATGTTGGCGCGTGCGATCGTCCACGCTCCGCACACGATGACCAGCGCCCAGGCTGCGGCCGCCCACAGGACCGGCCCGCCAGTGGCCAAAGCACCGAGGGTGAGGGCGGCGGCGCTGGCTGCGGGGAGGCGCACAGCTGGGGGTTAGCGACCCCGGCCACGGGCGAGCATCCCCATCGCCCCCGGCCGCGCACGCGATGCGATTGGGGGGGCCGTCGGCTCCATCGTTGCGTCCACCGGCAGCGCGGAGGTGATTGCCTCCACGAGGGCGGTTGCCGTGAGGCCGCGGGCAGCTGTGCCGGATCGGCGGATAAGACGGTGCGCCAAGACCGGACCGGCAAGGCTCTTGACATCGTCAGGTGTCACGAAATCGCGGCCGGCCAGGGCTGCGCGCGCCTGCGCTGCGCGGAACAGCCCCATTGCGGCGCGAGGACTTGCTCCCAACGCGATATCAGGGTGTTCCCGCGTGGCGCGGGCGATCCGGACGATGTAGTCGGCAACGCCATCGGCGACATGCACGTCTGCGACGCGCGCGGCCAGCGCCACCACATCATCTGCATCGAGCACGGGGCTGACTGCGTGCGCGGCCGCCTCACCGCCGAGGCGCAGGATCTGGCGCTCCTCGTCGGCGCTGGGGTAGCCCATCTTGAAGTGGAGCAGGAACCGGTCCAACTGCGCGGTGGGCAGGGGATAGGTCCCCTCGGAGCCCAGCGTGTTCTGGGTGGCGATCACCAGAAACGGGTCGGGCAGCGGGCGGGTGACGCCGTCGTTTGTGACCTGGCCCTCGGCCATTGCCTCAAGCAGTGCGCTCTGGGTGCGCGGCGTGGCCCGGTTGATCTCGTCGGCAAGCACGATGTGGCCAAACACTGGCCCTGGGTGGAACGTGAAGGAGGCCATCCGCGGGTCGTACACGGAGATCCCGGTGATGTCCGCGGGGAGCATGTCCGGCGTGAACTGAATGCGCTGGAAGCCGGTGCCGAGTGCCGCGGCGAGGCTCCGCGCAAGCAGCGTCTTGCCCGTGCCGGGGACATCCTCAATCAGCGCGTGGCCGCCGGCGAGCAGCGCGATCAGCAGCAGCTCCACCTCTGCCCGCTTACCCACAACGGCTGTCGCAACGCTGGCCGCAATGCGATCGGCAACCAACGCGACATCGAGCGTTGCGGGCCTCGACTGTGCGCCGATGGCGGGCACCACCCGCGGCCGCATGGGCGTTGGGTTGGCCGGTGTGTTCTGGATTTCGTCCGGGAGCATGTCCCAATGCTGCGGTGTGGCAGGCACTGGCGAAAGATCACATCGAGCGCTGCAGCGCGTGGGGCGCAACGTCGAAGCCGTGTCACGAAGACGCTACGCGCCATGTGGGCACGAAGGACATGCCCTTGCTCAGGCGGCATGGACCACTCGATCCGACATCACTGCCGGCGCGACAGCAGGCCATGACATCTGCGCCGCAACCGCGTCAGTTGCCCGGCTGCACCCCGTGGTCGGCAACAGCCACGACGGTCCGCTCGTCCACGGCCAGCAGGAGCCCCCTGAAGACCACGCCGCCGCTGGTCAGGGTGACGTCTCGCGGACATGCCGCATTGGCGAGGATCTGGTCGGTGCGCGCCAGGAGCGGGCGCATGACGGCCTCGCCGAAGAGCTCGGTCATTGGCCGTCCCACGGCAAACGGGTAGCCCAGGCCAAAGAGCGGCCGTGCGGCGGGGTTGGCCTCCCGCAGGCGCCAGTCGATGATGAGCCCGGCGCTATCGCGGATCACCTCGGCCACCACGACGGCGCCCGGCAGCGCATCAAACAGCTTGCGGTAGCGGCGCTCGCTCGCCTCGAGGGCCTGCTGGCCGCGGCGCAGCTCGGTGATGTCGGTCAGCGTCTCAACCACGGCCACTGGCCGCGCGTCACCGGCGCGGCGGATGGGCTCGGAGCTGAGGGCAACCCATCGCATCGTGTCGTGTGGGACGCGAATCCCGGCGACGACGCCGCGGATGCCCTCGCCCGTGCGCAGCGTCACCATCGACGGGCGCTCGGGGTGCGGGAATGGGCGCCCGTCCTCGTGGATGGCCTGCCAGCCCGACGGCACCGGGGCCGTCCCCTCGAGCTCCGCCCGGCTGAGGCCCAGGATCCGCTCTGCAGCGGCGTTGCCGGTGATAAACCCGCCGCCTGCATCAAAGAGCAGCACGCCCTCGGCCATGGCGGCGACGATGGACCGTAGACGCTCCTCGCTCTCGGCCAATCTGGCAGCAGCCTCGCGCGCCTGGGTCACATCCTCGATGGTCCAGATTGTCTCTGCCTCGGTAGGGCCGGCTGCTCGGGCGGACATCCGCGCTAGGAAGGTTGAGCCGTCCTTGCGCCGCAGGACGTGTTCTCCGCTAAACGAGCCGCCGGCGGCGATGGCTGTGTACGCCTCGGTGCCGAAATGCGCATAGTCGGCATCGTCTGCGTAGAGGCTCCGCGTGCTGGAGCCTGTCATCTCGTCAATCGTGTCCCTAAACAGCTCGGCCATCCGCTCGTTGACCCAGAGCAGCCGGCGATTGAGGACCTTGGTGATCCCCACGGGGGATCCTGCAAGGATCATGTCTCGATCGCGGAGCGCGCCAGCAACACGCGCCTCAAGATCGCGGCGATCCGCTTCGGCCTGTTGGACTTCGGTGAGATCGCGGACGAGGCTGTGCAGGTATCGGGTCCCGTTGACGGTAAACCCCCGCGAGCTGACCTCAACGGGGAACGTGGACCCGTCTCGTCGCCGATGGACAGTCTCGAACCGGTTCCCGCCGGTGTTTGCCGCCGCCATCTGCCCGGCGACCAGACCGAGTGTGGACTGCTCCCGCAGGTCGCGGATGGCAAGGCCTTCAAACGCGTCCCGTGTATAGCCGTAGGCAGAGAGCGCTCTGTCGTTGCCGTGGACGATGGCGCCGTCAAGCGAGACGATGATCTCGATCTCGTTGAGCCGCTCGTCCAGGCTGCGCAGCCGCGCGTCGTCCATCTCGCGCCGGGTCAACTCCATGCGCTCGGTGATGTCGGTCAACGTCATGACGATGCCGTCGGCGGAGCCATCGGCCGCGGGCAGTGGCTGCACGCTCATGGTGAGCCACACGATGGATCCGTCGCCGCGCCGTACGGCACCGATGCGACCCACGATGGGCGTGCCCGTGCGCATCACCTCTGCGCCCGGATGCTCAAGGACCGGCGTGACGCCGTCCTCCGCGAGGAGGCTCCACCCGGGGGGCGGCGGCTCGCCAAACCGAAGCTGCGCGGGCGTCAGGCCAAGGATCCGCTCTGCGGCAGCGTTGGTGATCACCGTGCCCGTGGAGCGGAGGGAGACCACAACGCCCTCGCTCATCGCGGCGATCACGGCGTGGCCGAGCGGGTCACTGGCCGCCAGGGCGTCCTCGGACTCCGTGCGCGCGCCGTCGTGGGGCGGGGTCAATCGCGGCGCGTTCACGCATTGATCATACGCAGCGCCGAGTGCCCGGGAAGCCCGCCCGTTCGGGGGGGGCGACGCCGCTAGTGCGCCGCCGCCTTCGCCACCACGGCGTCAAGGTACGCGGCAATCCCCGGCACCGCGCGCAGGCGCCGTTCAAAGTAGTCATTGGTTGCCCGGAGCGCGTCGTCCTTCACCAGGGTGACCTTGGCGGCGCGGGAGGCCGACGTGCCGCCCTCGGCGAGGCTTTCGCGTACGGCGCTCAGCGCTGCAACCATCTCGGCCTCCTCCGGCCCATCCAGCGCCGCCACTGCCGCCATGATCAGCTCGTCGGCCTGGTGGAGGACCATCTCCGCGTCAAACTCGGAGCCGGGCTTGCCAGCGTCGTCGATGGTGCGGACGAGGGCTGCCACCTGGTAGAGGATCGTGGTTGGCTCGTCAAAGAGCTCGCGCAGGTAGGCGGCTTCGGCATAGCGGCCGGTCAGGCGGAAGATGTTGTAGAGCCTGCGGGCCACCTTGCCAAAGTTGGGGTCCTTGACCGTGTACTTCCAGACCTCGTGCTCCAGCTGCTCCACATAGTCGTCCACGGAGTCCGCCGACAGCTCCTGCACAATCTTCGTGAAGATCGGCAGCGAGTCCGCCTCAAGGTAGACCTCCTGGAAATACGGGTCCAGATGGCCGTCAAGTGCCACGATCGTCCCGTCGGGCGCTTCCCACGTGGCGTCAAGGACGTTGCTCGCGTTGGCCAGGGCACGGCGCGCCGGGTCCGCGACAATCCAGTCCAGCTTGCACCAGCCCGGATCGGCCGCGGCCTCGTCCCACGTCACGGTAATCGGGACGCCGTCACGCACGGCGCTGAACACGCCCGCCTCAACCTCGTCGGGTGTCCACGAGATGGCTGAGCCCTTGCTCACCGGCTGTCCGTCGCGCACGGCGTCAAACGCCCAGGTGCCAAACTTGACCTCCCACAGCCGAAACGTGGGGCCAAGCTTGGTTGCGAGCGCCTTTGCGCGGATCTCGTTGCTCAGGATGGCGCACGCTGCTTCGCGGGTGGGGGCGGTGATGTGGATGCGCTCGAAGTAGTCGCAGTCGCCTGGGAATGCCTGCACCTTGCTCTGCGCAGCTGAACCCGAGAGCGCCAGCGCAGTGCGGACCTCCGGCGCCCGGTCCGGGAAGCCCACGATCTCGCCGATGCGGCGGAACCTGTCGAGGTCTGCTGCGGAGAAGTCCAGCATGGACACGCGGTGGCCGTAGATCCCGGAGTTGACGTCCACCACCACGTCGCCGCCTGCGGCCTCCACCTCGATGGCCGCCATCCAGGCCGCCGCCTCGTGCGCGTCCAGCTCCACGCCAAGTCGTCGCGCCGACTCAACCACGGTGTCCAGCGCCAACCGATCGCCCGTCGTGTCCATCGCGAATCCTCCCGCTCTGTCGTGCTGTCCTGCCGCGCGGTTCATCGCTTCACCCGGGATGCGCCCGCGCGTTGGTAGTATCGGCCTCGGCGCGCCTTTGCGATTGCCCGCCGCCGCAGGAGCCGCCGCCGGGAGGCGCATGACCGACGAGATCTGGATCAGTGTTGACGTGGAGGCGTCCGGGCCGTCGCCATCGGTTGGAAGCCTGCTCTCCATTGGCGCGTGCGTCGTGGACAATCCCGACGAGGGGATTGAGGTCCGTCTCCGCCCGGACCCGGCCAAGCTGTGGGATGAGGCCGCCGAGGCGGTCCACCACCTTGACCGCGAGACGCTCATGCGGGATGGCCAAGAGCCTCGCGAAGCCCTAGAGCATCTGGAGGCCTGGCTTGCGCGGGTGGTGCCCGCGGGCGCGCGCCCGGTCTTCGTCGCGCTCAACGCGCCGTTTGACTGGATGTGGGTTGCCGACGCGTTCTGGCGCCACCTTGGGCGCAACCCCTTTGGCATCAGCGCGCTCGACATCAAGGCGCTCTATCTGGGCCGCCATCTGGGCGAGGTCCAGCGCTGGGCCGACACCGGGCGCGTCGCGATGCTGGAGCGCTATCCGGTGGACCTCCCGCACACGCACGAGGCGCTCGATGACGCACGCGAGCAGGCGGCGATCCTGCGCCGCATCCGTGACGACGCAGTGAAGGCGAAACTGGCTGCGGGCTTGGACCTTGAGACGGCACCCGGCGAACAGCAGGTGCGCGATGCGTTGGACGCGATCGTCGAGGCCTATGCGATCTACCGTCCGGAGTTTGATGCCGCAGGCGAGTTCACGGACTCGCGGATCGTCTTTGCCAACCGGGCCTGGCAGCGGTTCTTCCTGGGCGCGGAGCGCGATGATCTTGAGGGAATGAGCCTCTACGCCCTGCTGCCAGCGCTGCGGATGGGTGCTGCGCGTCATGCCGAGGTGTTCAAGAGCGGACAGCCGCACCGGGCCGAGGTTGAGGTGGCAACGCCACTCGGGCGCCGCCTGGTGGACCTCAATATGGCGCGCGCCGGCAACCGCGTTGTCGCGTTCCTCCGCGACATCACGGAGCAGCGGCGCGCCGAGTCGGCGCTGATTGAGTCGCGGGAGATGCTGCGTCGATCGATGGACGCCGTCATTGAGGGATACGGCATCTACCGCGGTGTCCTTGATGAGGAAGGCCACTACGTTGACGGCATCGTGGTCTACGCCAACGAGGTCTGGAAGCTGCAGTACAGCCCTGACGACCCCGCCGTGGAGGGGCGCAGCCTCTACGCCTTTCCGGGTGCGCGGAACCGTTTTGCGATGCATGCGCGGGTCTTTGAGACTGGCGAGCCGTACCGGGGCCAGGTCGCCATCGCGACGCGCGACGGCCCGCGGGTGCTAGATCTGCAGATGGAGAAGTTTGGCGAGTACTTCGTGGGATCGTCCCGCGACATCACGGGACAGCGGGCGGCCGAGGAGGCCCTCCGCGACAGCGTTCGCCGGTATCGGGAGGTCCTTGAGGGGATCGACGCCATCGTCTGGGAAGAGGATGCGGCGCGTGGCGGCTGGTTTGTGGTGGGTCAGAGCGAGCGGTTGACGGGCTACTCGGCTGAGGGTTGGGCAGATGCTGCGGTGCGCGAAGCGGCCACCTTGCCTGATGACCGCGCTCGGGTGCTGGCCGCCCTCACGGGGCCTGACGACACGGATCTTGAGTTCCGGGTGCGGCGCGCCGACGGCCAGGTCCGGGTCTTCCGGGACAGGATGCGCGTCGTGCATGATCCCGACGGTGAGGTGGTCCGCCGGTACGGCGTCATGTTCGATGTCACCGAGCGTCGAGAACTCCAGGATCGCGTCCGCCGATCCGAGCGTTTCTCGTCGATGGGCGAGTTGTCCGCCGCGGTTGCCCACGACTTCGACAATGTGCTCTACGGCATTGGCATCTTTGGTCGTCGCCTGCTGGCGAGCCACCCGGACCCCGCGGATTCGGTCCACGCGGATGCGTTTGAGATTGTGCGTGCGGTTGAATCCGCAGGCCAGCTCACTCGTTCGCTGCTTGGGTTTGCGCGCGAGCAGCCCGCCCCGTCCGTCACGATGGTGGTGGACGATGTGATCCGCGCGATGGTGCCGATGCTGGACCAGGTGGTTGGACGCAACGTGGAGCTGGCGGTGCACCTCCACGCGGCGTCCGCTGCCGTGCCCGGCGAGCCCGCCGCCCTCCAGCAGGCGCTGCTCAATCTCGCCATCAACGCCCGGGACGCCATGCCGAAGGGTGGTCATCTGGATCTGGAGACGCGGGTTGCCGAACTTGACGCCGAGGACGCGGAGACGATGGAGACCGAGCCCGGCCGCGGCGTGATCGTCACGGTGCGGGACACGGGCATCGGGATGGACGAGAAGACACGAAGCCGGGTCTTCGAGCCCTACTTCACTACCAAGGCCGTGGGCGTTGGGACCGGGCTGGGCCTTGCAACCGTGTACGGCATGGTCAAGGCCATCGAGGGCGGCATCTCGGTGGAGTCCGTGCCGGGGCGCGGCACCGCATTCCAGCTCTTCCTCCCGTCCGCCGTGTCCGGCAGACCCAGCTAACCGCCAGGCGGACCTAGCGGCGGCGGACGGCGCCCGCAATCAGCGCGATGCCAGCCACGATCACCAGCAGCGGCCAGGCCACGGCCCAGTCGATGCGGATGTAGTCGTCCACTAGGAACCAGCCGCCAAGCGCAATCAGGAACACGCCCGCCACAAGCCCGGCTCGGCCGCCGTCACCGGGTGCGCCCGTGTGCCGCTGTGCCCAGCCCTCGGGCCACGATGCGGGCGGCGGTGGCATCGATCCGTCTGCGGCGGGACCGCCCGGCGTGCTGCCTGGCGCGGCTCCCGGCGGCATTCCCTGATAGCGGTCAAACGCCGCCCGCGGCTGCCAGCCCTCTGGCGCCAGTGGCACCACCACCATCATCACGATGTAGACCACAAGGAAGATCCCGCCCGAGACCAGCGCGAGCACCACCCAGGCGATCCGGACAAGCGACGGGTCTAGGCCCAGCCATGC
This sequence comes from uncultured Chloroflexota bacterium, assembly GCA_903925955.1. Taxonomy (GTDB): domain Bacteria; phylum Chloroflexota; class Limnocylindria; order Limnocylindrales; family CSP1-4; genus CAIXZV01. The sequence goes on along the minus strand of CAIYHO010000212.1, from coordinate 7,254 downwards.
CGCCACGCCGCCGGCGACGCCGGAGAGGGGTCGGTCGTCTCGCGACCTGTACAGCCGATCAGCCACAGCCTTCCTCCGGGTTGAGCATGATGGTGCCGAGGTTGGCGGTGACCGTCAGGTCAATCCGCGAACTCGAGGTGTTCCAGCTCGGCAACGTCCAGACGTCGTTTGACCTGGTCATACCGCGTTGGGCGAAGTTGTCTGAGGCGAGGGTCTCGCCGTCAACGCGGATGCGCAGACCCGCCGTTGCCGGGACGCACACGCGGATGGTGCCGGCGTTGACGTGCAGGGAACCCGCGAGTGTCCCCGGCACCGATGGCAGCGAGATGGACAGCGATCCTGCGTTCGCGGTGCCGTCGAGATCTGTGGTGTCGCCCGCGCCCGAGAGGTCCAGCTTGGCCTCGCCCGCGTTCACGGTGGCGCGCAGCGAGGCGATCCTGGCGCCGCTGAGCGACGCCGTTGCGGACCCTGCGTTGAGCTGCAGATCCAGGTTGATCTGGGGCACACGCGGCAGAGAAACCGACCAGTCGATGGCGGGTGACGCGGGGCCGCTGGCGGGGTTCCGGCGGAGGTTGAGGCTCATGTCCGACGCCTCAACGGCTGGCGCCAGTGCGCTGTCTGCGCCTTGCCATCCAAGCCGGTAGTCATTGCCGTCGATGGCGTCCACCCTCACCGTTCCGCAGTCAGTTGTGATGGTCACGGTTGCGGGCCCGGTGAGAGTCCCGCTGGTGGGAGGCCCGGTTGGCCGCATCTGCGGCGCGGGGTTCACGCCCGACGTGATCCCGCCGCAGAGCCCGGTGCCGCGGCTGGCGATGGGGGTGGTGGCGATCAGCCCGCCCGCCATCAGCGCAAACACCAGCGAGACGGCAATGGTCCCCAGCGACGACGCGGGTGTCCGCTGGAGCACCAGGTCAAAGCCGATGGCGATCAGGATGAGTGGCCAGACCTCGAGCGCGCGTCGCGCTAGACCAGCGTCCAGCAGCCCACCGCGGATGGCGATTGCCTCGAGGCCCAGGGTGATGAGGAACACGCCCCAGCCCAGCAGCCCCCTGTTGATGTGCATTGGTCCTCCTCTGGGCGCTCCCGAGATAGCGTCCACGCTCCGTCCATGATGGAGCGTAGCGCGCGATGAGGCCGGGACCGGGGGTCATGATCCGGCGGCCCGTCTGGCCCGGGGTTGGTAGCCTGTCCGGAAGACTGCGGCAACCCCGCGGCAGCACCGAAGCGGCTGGGAGAGTGCATTGCGCCTGAGCGAGTTCGTCGCGGCGTCTACGGTGCCCGCGTCGGTCACCCCCAAGGTGCTTGCAGCGGTGCTGCCCGTGCTCGTAGCGGTTGGCGCGGGCGAGGACCCTGTGGGCTGGTTTGCGGTCGATGATGATCCCGCTGCGCGCTGGGCGTTCCTCGCGCCGCTCCCCGCCGGCCTTGTGACCTGTCACGTCCGCGTCAACGTGCCAGGCGAGGGCCCGCGCGCCTCCGCCCGCCTGGTGCGCTGGGCCCGGGTCCAGCACGGCGAGCTGGGTGTCGAGAGCGGCGCCGGCAATCGCCGGATCGTGTCGTTTGTCATTGATGGGCGCGTTGTGCGGGCCGCAGACGCGGAGGGCGACGCTGTGGCCGCCTTTGCGCACGCGGTGTTTGACGCTGTGGATGGCCGCGCCCCCGCTGCTGGCGGAGCAGCTGCGTCTGCGCCTGGCCCCACATTCCCGGAGTTGCCCGCTCCGCGGGACCTGTGACCGCGCCCGGCGCCCCGGTGCAGCCCTTTGACGCGGTCCTGTTTGACATGGACGGCGTGCTTGTGGACAGCGAACACCGCTGGAACGATGTTCGCCGGGCGTTTGCCACCACGCACGGGCGTGCCTGGACAGACGACGATCAGCAGGCCGTCATGGGCGGCAACACGCGGCAGTGGTCGCAGATCATGCAGACGCGCCTCAACCTGCCGCGCATCTCCACGCAGCAGATCTGCGACGAGGTGGTGGACGGCGTGGTGGCCGCGTTCCGGGCCGGCACCGTCGAGGTGATCCCCGGAGCCGGCGAGGCGGTTCGGCGGCTGGCGGCACAGGTCCCGGTGGCGATCGCGTCATCGGCGCACCCCGCGGTCATCGACGCCGCCATCGATGCGCTGGGGCTTCGGGGGGTGTTTCACGCCATTGCGTCGTCGGACGAGGTTGCGCACGGCAAGCCGGAGCCCGACGTCTACCTGCTGGCCGCCAGCCGTCTTGGCGTGGATGTCAGGCGCTGCCTTGTGGTGGAGGACTCCACCAATGGGGTGCTCTCAGGCAAGGCCGCGGGCGCAGTTGTCGTCCTGATCCCCAACGCGGCTGTGCCGCCGGCTCCCGGGACGGACGGGCTTGCAGACGCCGTTCTGGTGCGGCTTGTTGACATTGACCTCGCCGCACTGGCCTGCCTCCTCGGCCCAGCGGACAGGCCCCGCTGATGTCCTCTGTGTCTGCGCCGCTGCTGCCCGCGCCCCGGTACCGGCGGTTCCGCGTGGCGCTGCTGCGGTGGGCTTGCCGGATCGTCATCGGCGGGCTTCTGCGGATCCGGCTTGAGGGGCGTGAACGGCTGGCCGCAGGCCCCGCCATCTACTGCTTCAACCACCTCAACTGGGTGGACCCGCTTGTCCTGATGGCGGTCCTGCCCGTGAAGCCGCACTACGCCATGTTTGGGCCCAAGGAGGCGGACATGCAGCACGGCGGCCGCAACCGGCTCATCGCCTGGTCGGGGTTTGGCATCCCATACCGGCCCGCCAAGACGGACCTCCTTGAGACATCGCGACGCGTGACGCGCGTCCTTGACGACGGTTGGGTCATCCTCATTGCGGGCGAGGGCCGGATCCACCGCGGCGAACGCGAGTTGGCACCGCTTGCCGACGGCCCGGCCTACTTCGCGCTCCGCGCCGGCGTCCCGGTCATCCCGCTTGCCATCAACGGCACCTCGTGGCTTGCGTTCCGGCGCGGCGTGAGGGTCAGAGTGGGGGAGCCCATCAGCCCAAACGGGCGGCCGACACGGGAGGGCGTGGACGCGCTGACCGCCCAGACAGCCGCGGCGCTCCGTGCGCTGACGGCGGATTTTGCCGATCCGCCACAGCCCGGCCGCGTCTGGCGCCACCTCACCGAGCTCTTCAACGACTGGCCGGAAGGTGGTCGCCCTGAACTGGGAGCGGGGGATGCTGCCCCGGACCGTGCAGGCGGAGCCGCTGGCTGACGCCCGTCTGTGGCATCCTGCACGCACAACCGCACTTGTTGGAGATCCCGTGGGAGCCACCGGCCTCTCAGCCGACGCCAAGGAATATCGAAGCCGCCTCGCAGACCAGCCTGACGCCCAGAGTGACATCTGGGCGGCGGAGATGATGCGTGACACCGCGCTGCGGCGTGGCGTCGCCAAAGTGGTGGATGACTTCCGCCGCGCGGCGAAGCTCAATGAGCAGGAATTCGAACGGGTGTTCGCTTCTGGTGGCGGCCCGCCCGCCTCACTGGGCCATGATGCCCAGGGTCACCTGATGGTCCCCGCTGTGGCGCTGTGGGCGCTTGTCCCGGGGATCAGGAGCCAGGTCTCAGACGGCCGTGATCGGCTGATCGAGTATCTGGTGGACAGCTTCCACGAGCTCGTCTACATCTAGCCGCGGCCGGCCCACGGCAGACGCCGAAGGTCATCCGCCGCCTGTGCGCCCCACCCCAGCGTCCCCCTGGGTGATCCGGGCACGCCTGGTCCATCCGTTCCCGTCCGTGCTGGACGGTGTCGTTGTGGCCGTTATCGCGCTGGTTGCCGGAGCCGCCGTCCCGGTGGCGCTGCAGCTCGGCGCCTCGATGCTGTTCCTGCAGTGTGCGATTGGTGTCGGCAACGATGTAGCGGACCTGCACCGAGACGCTGACCGCGCCGACAAGGCAATCCCAACCGGTCTTGTGACGCTGCGGGCAGCCCGTGTCCTCGGCGCCGTCTGTGCGGCCCTAGGCCTGGTGCTGGCCCTGCTTGTTGCGCCGCTGGTGCTGCTGGCCGCGCTTGTGGTGCTGGGCATCGGTGCCGCCTACGACCTGCGCGCCAAGGGCACGCCGTTCTCCTGGGTGCCGCTTGCGGTGGGCGTGCCGATGCTGCCCGTGTATGGCTGGCTTGGCGCCACAGGGACGTTGCCGTCCATCTTCCTGCTCCTGACCCCTATTGCTGCCACCGCTGGCGCAGCGCTCGCCATCGCCAACGCCGTGGTGGACGTTGAGCGGGACACGCTCGTCGGCGCCAGCTCAATCGCGGTGGTGCTTGGCCGGGTGCGCGCCGCAGCGGTGGCCGTGCTGCTGCAGATCGTGGTGGGTGTTGTTGCGCTTGCCAGCGGCGTGGTGCTGGGCACGCCCATGGGCTGGCAGATTGCCGTGGCCGGAGCATGGCTCGTGCCCGTCGGCGGGGCGGTCTTTGGCGTTGTCGCCGTTGTGCGCGGCCACGGCATTGCAGATCGCGAGCTAGCGTGGGAGGCGCAGGCGGTTGGTCTGGGCCTGCTCGCGGTAGCGTGGGTCAGCGGTCTGGGCGCGTCAATGGGAGCCGGACTCGGCATCTGAGCCCGGCGCCCTGGCCCCGGCGGGGGAGTGGGACGCTATCGCTCCCCGTCGCCGGTGCGGACCACGGCGATGGCGTTCTCCAGACGGATCTTGGCAATCGTCAGGTACTTGGCGAGGTTGGCCCGGTCCACGGTACCAATGGTGCCCAGCAGCGACGGCTCCCGGAGCACCTGCATGAGGCCCTCCACGGCATCGGCCAACTGCTGCTTTGCGGCATGCAGGCTGTCGTCGCTCACGTCGGCGTTGACCTGTGCGGGCGTCCACCCGGCGGCCTCGGCGGCGGTGACGGCCCGAATGGGCGTGGGCGCGGCGGAGCGGCTGGGGCTTGGGGCGTCATCGTCAACCGGCGCCCGGCCGTCGATGCGCTCGCGCAGCTTTACCAGGGAGAGCTCGTTGCGGGCAACCTGCTCGGCAAGCTTGCGCCGCTTACGCGGGTCCGACACCTTCATCAGCTCGTATGCGTGGGACAGCGTGTCCTTGCGCAAAGACACCAGCTCGCGGACCTCGACGGGGGCGTCGGCCAGCCGGAGGCGGTTCTCGACGTACCCCTTGTCCTTGCCCAGCTTTTCGGCCAGGCGCCGGATGCTGTACCCGTGCTCGCGGATCATGCGGTCGTACATCGCCGCCTCGTCGAGCGGCGAGATGTCCTCGCGCTGGAGGTTCTCGATGATCGAGATCTCCATTGCGGTGGCGTCGTCGATGTCCTCAACCAGCGCTGGGATTGTGGCCATGCCGGCGATCTTGCTGGCGCGCCAGCGGCGCTCACCCGCAATCAGCTGGTAGCGGCCATCGGCAACGGGGCGGACGAGGATGGGCTGGAGGACGCCGTGCTCGCGGATGGAGGCGGCAAGCTCCTCAAGGGTGGCCGGGTCAAACGCAAGCCGGGGCTGCTGGGGGTTGGAGTCGATCCGATCAAGCGGAATGACCTTCACGCCCGTGGAGCGGCGGTTGTTGTCCGACGAGAGCAGGCTGACGATCGCGGGCGGGAGCTCGCGGTCCTCAGCTAGCCGCAGGGCTGCGGCGGCGCGGAAGTCAGGCCTGGCCAAGGTCAATTACCTCCCGGGCTAGATCGCGATACGCCTTCGCCGCTTCAGACGCGCCGGCGTAGGTGGTGATGGGTCGGCCAACAAGCGGCGCCTCGCCAAGCTTGACGCTGGAGCGCACGAGCGTTGTGAACACATGGTGGTCGCCGATGGATCGCAACTCGTCGAGCATGTCGCGCGCCAGGTTGGTGCGGCTGTCGTAGAACGTGGGCAGCAGGCCCAGGATCCGGAGGTTCCGGTTGAGCTTGTGCCGGATGGCGCCGATCACCTTGACGAGGTTGTTCAGGCCCTTCATGGCGTAGAACTGGGTCTGGACCGGAATGATGACGCTGTCCGCGGCAACAAGGCCGTTGACGGTGAGCAGGCCCAGGTTGGGCGGGCAGTCGATCAGCACAAAGTCGTACTTGGTGATCGCCTCGCGCATTGCCTCTCGGAGGATCCCCTCGCGGCCGAGTGCCGTGAAGAGTTCGCCCTCGGTGCTGGCAAGGTCGATGTGGGCCGGCGCCACATCAACGCCCGGCGTCTCCGTCTCGAGGATGACCTGCTCAAAGGAGGCCTTGCCGTCCGCGAGAACATCGGCCATCGACAACTCAACGCCATTGAGGTTGATGCCCATCCCGGCCGTGAGGTTGGCCTGGGGGTCCATGTCGACGAGGAGCACGCGCAGGCCTTCTTCGGCCAGGGCGCCCGCCAAGTTGATGGCGGTTGTTGTCTTGCCCACGCCGCCCTTCTGGTTGGCGATCGCGATCACGTGCGTCAAAGCGTGGCACCTCGATGGAACAGCGTTGGAACAGCCAAACCGGTGGGGCAGGGGAGTGCATGCTACCGCGCCGCTACGTGGTTCGGCTACGGCAATGACCGTGCAACGCGTTGCGAATCACGCGTTCTTGTCCACACCTGATGAGAGTTGTGCACCGTTCTGTGGATATCTTCTGCGCGGTCGCGTCATCTTTGCCGTTGCTGCCAGAATGACAACACGCCGTTGACGAGCCGTTGATGACTCCCGGTGCCCCCAAGTCCGGCCGTGCGGCCCTCGCCCGCGATTGCGTCGCGAAACCTAGAATGGGGGTGCCCCAATGTCTTTGCGCAAAGACGGGCGGCCCCCACCTGAGGAGCCCACGTGGCAAGCAACGCAGAGCGGATTGAGCGCCTTGAGCGGATGCGCGCCGAGGCACTGCAGGGCGGCGGACCCGTCAGGGTTGAGCGTCAGCATGCATGGGGCAAGCTGACCGCGAGGGAGCGGCTGGACCTGCTCCTGGATCCCGGGTCGTTTACGGAGCTGGACGCGTTTGTCACCCACCGGGCCACGGAGTTTGGCCTAGACCGCCAGCACTTCCTGGGCGACGGCGTGATCACTGGCCACGGCACCATTGACGGGCGATTGGTGTTTGTCTTCAGCCAAGACTTCACCGTGTTTGGCGGCTCGCTGTCTGAGGCATACGCAGAGAAGATCTGCAAGGTGATGGATCTGGCGATGAAGGTTGGGGCGCCGGTCATCGGGCTGAACGACTCGGGCGGCGCGCGGATCCAGGAGGGCGTGGCCTCGCTTGGCGGCTATGCGGAGATCTTCCTGCGCAACGTCATGGCATCGGGCGTGGTCCCGCAGATCTCCGTGGTTCTTGGACCCTGCGCGGGTGGCGCGGTCTACTCGCCGGCGATGACGGACT
>CAIYHO010000211.1 GCA_903925955.1 uncultured Chloroflexota bacterium | reverse complement strand
TGGGTACTTCGGCCCAAGCCGAAGCAGGTGGGGCGCCGGCCAGCGTCAGCCGAAGAGCTTCTGCACCTGCTGCAGCGCGGCGGCGAGGGCGTCGATGTCCTTGGTCGTCGTGTAGACGCCAAACGAGGCGCGGGCCGTGGCCGAGAGGTCCAGGCGCTCGTGGAGCGGCATCGTGCAGTGGTGGCCGGCGCGGATGGCCACGCCAAAGCGGTCCAGCACCTGGGCCACGTCGTGCGGGTGGATGCCCGGCAGGTTGAACGCAACGACGCCGCCTCGCGCCTCAGGCGCGGCTGGCCCGTAGATCTCGATGCCCGGAACCTCGCGCGGCAGCACGTCCAGCGCGTACCGCACCAGCTCCTGCTCGTGGTCCTGCACCCGCGACATGCCCAGGCCCATCATGTAGTCGGCCGCAGCGCCAAGGCCGATAGCCGCCGAGATGTCCGGCGTGCCCGCCTCAAACTTCCAGGGGATCTCGTTCCACTCGGATCGGCGCAGGTGGACCTCGCGGATCATGTCGCCGCCACCCATGAACGGCGGCATGGCCTCCAGCAGGGCGCGCCGCCCCCAGAGCACGCCGGAGCCGGTGGGCGCCATGACCTTGTGGCCGGAGAACGTGTAGAAGTCCGCGCCAATCTCGGCCACGTTGACCGGAATGTGCGGCACAGCCTGGGCGCCATCGATCAGCACCAGCGCGCCCGCCTCGTGCGCCTTGCGCGTCATCTCGACAACCGGGTTGATGGTGCCCAGCATGTTGGACACGTGGGTGAAGGCAACAAGCTTTGGCTTGAGCCGGAGGAGCACGTCAAAGACGTCCTGGCGCAGGATCCCGTCATCCGTGATGGGGATGAACTCCAGATCCGCGTCCTTCTCCTGGGCGAGGATCTGCCAGGGCACAAGGTTTGCGTGGTGCTCCATCTCGGTCAGCACGATGACGTCGCCCCGTCCGATGTGACGCCGGCCCCACGTGTACGCAACCAGGTTGATGGCCTCGGTGGCGTTGCGGGTCCAGATGATCTCCCGCGGGTCCGCCACGCCAATCAAGCGGGCAACCTTGGCGCGCGAGCCCTCGTAGTCCGCGGTTGCCCGCTCTGAGAGCGCGTAGATGCCGCGGTGGACGTTGGCGTTGTCGTGGCGGTAGTAGCCGTCCATCGCCTCAAGGACGGCGAGCGGCTTCTGTGACGTGGCGCCCGAGTCCAGATAGACCAGCTTGTGCCCGTGGACCTCCTGATCAAGGATCGGGAAGTCAGCCCGCAGCGCCTCGGGGTCCAAAGCGGGCTGGGTCTCGGCGGTCATCGGTATCTCCTACCGGCCGGCGCCGGCGGCCTCAGGCTCCAGCGGGACGGCGAGGGCCTCGTCCGGGATGCCAATGTCCAGCCCGTTCTCGCGCAGGATGGGGCCGTAGCCCTCCTCCTCAAGCCGAAGGGCAAGATCCTTGCCGCCCGAGGTGACGATGCGGCCGGCCGCCAGGACGTGGACGTAGTCAGGCTTGATGTAGTTGAGCAGGCGCTGGTAGTGCGTGATCAGCAGAACGCCCATGTCCGGGTTGAGCATCGAGTTGACGCCTTCGGCGACGATCCGGAGCGCGTCGATGTCGAGGCCGGAGTCCGTCTCGTCAAGGATGGCGAACTCGGGCGCAAGCATGGCCATCTGGAGCATCTCGAGGCGCTTCTTCTCGCCGCCCGAGAACCCGTCGTTGACGTAGCGCGTGGCAAACGCGTCGTCCATCTTGAGCATTGCCATCTTCTCGCGCATCCGGCGACGGAACTCAAGCATCGACAGCCCGCCGCGGGTGACGTCTGTGGGATCGATGGCGGGGTTCTTGTCGATGCCCTGCAGCTTCGCGTTGACCGCGCTGCGGACAAAGGACGCGACGCTGAGGCCGGGGATGGCCGTGGGGTACTGGAAGGCGAGGAACAGGCCCAGCCGCGCGCGCTTGTCGGCCGACAGGTCCAGCAGGTTGTAGCCCTTCCAGAGGACCTCGCCGCTCTTGACGATGTACGCCGGGTGGCCCATCAGCACATACGAGAGCGTCGTCTTGCCCGAGCCGTTGGGACCCATGATCGCGTGGGTCTCACCCTTGCGAATGGTGAGGTTGATCCCCTGGAGGATCTCATGGTCGGGTTTGGCCGCGGGCGCAACCCGGAGATCCCGGATTACAAGTTCGCGATCGTCGGCGTTGGTCACGATGAAACTCCTGGTAGGCCAACCTGTGCGGGGCCGGCCGAGGTCGGGGCCGGTCCGCGCGGGTCAAGCGTGATGTGGCGAACCGGTACAAGTTCTGCAAGGGTGATTGCGTCAAGCGTGCCCGAGATGGCGTCGCGCACTTTGGCCCACAGCAGGGTCACAGTGCAGGCCGCTGACCGCGAGCAAGCGGCATGATCGGGTGAGTCAGACGCGCAGTACATCGGCGCAATGGGCCCCTCAAGGGCTCGGAGCACGTCGCTCATGCGGATGCGGTCTGGCGCGGCGGCAAGCTCGTAGCCGCCCCGGGCGCCACGGGTGGAGGTCACCAGCCCGGCGGAACGGAGGCTCGTGACCAGCTGTTCCAGATAGGCGCGGGGCAGATCCTCATCAGCGGCAATTTCCGCGAGGCTGGCCGGGCCCTTCCCGAAATGACGCCCAAGCTGGACCATGAGCCGCACGCCGTACTCGCCCTTCGTGCTGAAGGCAACGGCGCCGGTGCCATGGTGTCGGGTGCGCGTGGTCAGGGGACTGTCCTCGATCTTGTTGAGGCAGCGCTGCTCGGGTTGCCGGGGACGCAGCAACCCGAGCCTCGCGCATGACCTCGTTGGAATTCTCCGGGGGGACGCCCGCGGCTTGAGGCCGCCAGGCCGGAGAATTCCGACCGCGAAGGTCGGGATTGATACTAGTGCGGTCGCGCGAAGTCGTCAACGATGGGGGTGGGGAGCTGGCGGCGCGGCTGTTGGGCGACGTTGCCGCCCCTGGACGGGCCAAGCGCGGCTCTCGTCTACCGTCCTCCCCATGGACGGTAAGCGCCGAGTTCTCGTCTACCGTCCTCCCCACGGACCGTAGCCGATTTCGAGAGGCCCGCTGAGCGTGGACCGGACCCGCTCACCTTGCGAACTCTTGGATACCGTCCACCAGGAGGACGAGCGGCGAAATGACCGACACCTGGGACTCAGCGTCCGGAAGCCCGCTCCCCAGGGCGTTTGCGAGGGACGCTCAGTCGCGGACCCTGAACACAGGGGGCGTATCGGCCGATCGCCAATCCGGCGTGAACGGTTCGCCGCCAAGGTAGACCGGGTCGGGATCAACAGGGTCGAGTTCGACCGCCGCCATATGAGCGGGCGAGGGCCCGCTGGACCATGGGTCGAGGACATCCCACGAGTTGTCTTCTTCCCGGGCACGCATGCGGGAAGCTTCGGACTCCTCGTCATCGATAGGCTCGATCTCTATCGGAGGGACCGGCGACGGATCAAGAGCCCGTGCCACCTGCGGCCAATCGCCGGGACCTGACAGCGGCACGGACACCAGTCGGGCCGGTCCACCAAGATGCCAGCCGGCATGCCACCGCAAGGACTCGTCATACGCCGGCACCTCATCGTGGTGCTCCGAGGCGGCAACCCGGTCAAGTCCCATGACGTGGTGCGACAGCGCGTCGTCCTCGCGCCTGATCCTTCAGCTCGCCAGCCAGTCCGCCGCCAACGCGATCGCGAGCCGAAGCCTCGCATCCGCGACGTCCACCGCCCTTGCCGCGTGGGTGGTTCCGTCCGGATGGGTAACGATGATGACCATCACGCGAGCGTCGCCCACGGAATCCTCGAGCGCTTCATCATCTGCGGGCGCAGCAACTGACCGCGCAGTCAGATCGTCACCTGCGCCAATCCAACGACGCAGTACCGTCCTGGCCTCCTTGGTCGGGGAGATGACGGGGGCCGTCTAGCCGTTCGCGGTGCTGATCCTGCCGCCGGTTATGCCGGGCCTGCCCTCGGTCCACCCAGCGGACCGGGTGGCGCGCCAGCCGACTCGCGGCATACTGGCCCCTGCGGCCGCGGAGACTGAGATCGGGGGACCATGAGGATCGACATTTGCCCGCGGTGCGGGACCAAGCGGCCGGACGACATGCCGTGGTGCCGCAGGTGCGGCCTCGACTTCCGCGAGGTGGAGCGCGGCGAGATGTCGCCCGCGGACCCGCCGCGGATCAAGACCATGCAGGACTACTGGCACGACAACGACCTGCCGCCGACGCCGCCCGCGCCCGTTCCAGCGACGGTCCGCGTAGAGGTGGGCCACCGGTGGATCGCGGGCGCGTACGGCAAGGCGATGGACGTCGGCTGCCTCGCGGTCGTGGGGGCCGCGGTCGGTTATGCGGCGGGTCTCCTCCTCGCGGGCCTGCTCGGGTACGCCTCGCGCGACCTCGGGCTGTTCGTGGTGCTGTCCCCGGTCGCCGCGGTCGGCGGCTGGCTCGGCGCCCGCATGGCGCTCTGGCTGATCGCCCACTGGCCGACCGGCTAACCTGCACGCCATGACCCCCGCCGAGTTCGCCCGCAAGTGGGGCGAGTCCACGCAGAAGGAGCGCTCCGCCGCGCAGGAGCACTTCATCGACATCTGCCGGATGCTCGGCGTGCCCACGCCCAACGAGGCGGACCCCACCGGCACCTGGTACGCCTTCGAGAGGGGCGCCGGCAAGACCGACGGCGGCGACGGCTTCGCAGACGTCTGGAAGCGCAGCCACTTCGCCTGGGAGTACAAGGGCAAGCGCAAGGACCTCAACCTCGCGTACGAGCAGCTGTTGCGGTACCGCGACAACCTCGAGAACCCGCCGGTGCTGGTGGTCTGCGACCTCGACCGCTTCGAGGTCCGCACCAACTTCACCAACACGCCGACGCGCCTGTACGCCTTCAGCCTCGCGGATCTGGCGAAGGACCCGGCCGAGCCGATGCGCGTCCTGCGCGCCCTGATGACCGACCCCGAGGAGCTGCGACCCCGCGAGGCGGCGGCCGAGCTGACCGCCGCGGCGGCCGGGCGGGTCGCGGACCTCGCGATCGCGCTGCGCGCCCGCGGCGAGGAGCCC
>CAIYHO010000210.1 GCA_903925955.1 uncultured Chloroflexota bacterium | reverse complement strand
GCCAGGAGCGCCATCAGGCGCCATCGGCCAACGACAAACCCGGTCACGGCGCCAATCACGATCAGGCCCGGCCAAGAGACGAACCGGAGCAGGAACAAGACGAAGTCGTAGAGGCTGGTTACCCCAATCCGGACGCCGCCCACAAACCCGGAGAACACGGCATTCGAGTTTCGGTTGGCGTCAATCCACTCTTTGATGTCCTTGATCGTCTTGAAGAGCGGGGCGCTGTTGTCGTTGGGGAGCAGGTACTGGCCGGCGAAGAGGACATAGAGCACCCCAACGACCAGCACGAGGCCGACGGCCCAGACACGCCTGGGGATCGCCGTGAGACGGGAGGTCATCGCGCCCAACGCGCTGGCCATATCAGGACGGCTCGCCGCCGGAGATCGCGGTCAGGATCTGCACCCGGTCCACGACACCCATGAGCTGTCCGTCCTGGACAACGCGGATGGGCTTTGGCGTTGAGGCCGCGGTGCGGACCACCGTGCGGATCACGGTGTCGGGGCCAAACTCCGGCCCGTCGTTGGGGTCGTCTGGCGTGACGTCGCGCATCACCCAGCGCAGCGTCAGCACGTGCGACTTGGGGACGTCGCTCACGAAGTCCGCGATGTAGTCATCCGCAGGTGCCCCGACAATCTCCTCAGGCCGCCCAACCTGCACGATCTCGCCCGCCCGCATGATCGCCACGTGGTCGCCCAACTTGAGCGCCTCGGACAAGTCATGGGTGATGAAGATCATCGTCTTGCCCATCTCGTTGTGGAGCCGGATGACCTCGTTCTGCATGTCGCGCCGGATGAGCGGGTCAAGCGCGCTGAACGGCTCGTCAAAGAGCATGACCTCCGGGTCCACCGCCAACGCGCGGGCCAGGCCAACGCGCTGCTGCATGCCGCCCGAGAGCTGCTCCGGATACCGGTCCGCCTGGCCGTCAAGGCCCACGAGCGAGAGGATCTCCGATGCCCGCGCGCGACGGGCTTCCTTGCCCTCACCGCGGACCTCAAGCCCAAACGCGATGTTGTCGATGACGCGCCGGTGCGGCAGCAGCCCAAAGTGCTGGAACACCATGGAGAACCGGTGGCGCCGCAGCTCACGCAGCCGGGTGGGGCTGGCCTTGCGGAGATCCTCCCCGTCAAGCAGCACTTCGCCTGCGGTGGGCTCGATGAGGCGGGTGAGACAGCGGATGAGCGTGGACTTGCCGGAGCCCGACAGACCCATGACCACAAACACTTCGCCCGGCTGCACGTCAAACGACACGTCACGCACGGCGATGTTGGAGCGGGTGGTGTTGTTCAGCTCTGCGCGGTCTAGTTCAGCGAGCGGCGTGCCAATGATCTTGTGCTCGGCCGGGCCGAAGATCTTCCACAGCCCGCGGACCGAGATGGTTGCCTGCTCGGCGCTGGCTTGGTGCGTCTGACCGTCAGCCACGAGGCTGGACCCTCCACCGCATCTGGCTCGCCCGGGATCCCGGCCGCGAGGTGTCGCACAGTATGACCGGCCCGGCGTGAGTGGCAACAGCGAGGTTGCACTTGCCGAGCCGGGCGGGTTCACGCACAGCTATGCGATGCCGCTCACAAGGAGCTGGCGCAGGACCTGTCCCGATGCCAAGTCCTCGAGGGCCTCGCGAGCCTCCGCAAGCGGACGACGGGCGGACACGAGCGACTCGAGATCCAGACTGCCGTCCATAAACAGGTCCACAAGCCGTGGGAAGTCCACCGCGGCAGCGACGGAGCCGTAGTTGGAGCCGAGGATGCGCCGGTCACCTTCCGCGAGGGACAGCGGCTCAAAGGATGCCTTCTGACCCGTGGGCGGCAGCCCCACAATCACGGCCGCCCCGCCAAGGCCAATCGCCGCGATTGCCTGCTCGGTGGTCCCAATCTTGCCGATGGCGTCAAAGACGTAGTCGAGCCCCTCGGGGATCAGTTCTGCAAGCGCGTCAAGCACGGGCACCTTTGACGCATCCACCACGTCCGTGGCGCCAAGCTTTCGGGCAAGGTCAAGCTTGGAGGCGACCATGTCAACCGCGATGATGCGCGACGCGCCAGCAAGCCTTGCCCCCTGGACCACGCAGAGGCCCACGCCGCCGCAGCCAATCACCGCAACCGTGGCGCCGGCTTCAACACGCGCCGTGTTCTGGACTGCGCCCACGCCCGTAGACACCGCACAGCCCACCAGCGCAAGCACATCAAGCGGTGCGTCCTTGCGCACCTTGATGGCGCCGCTGGCCGGCACGACCACGCGCTCGGCGAAGGACGACACCGCGCAGTAGTGGTACGCGGTTTCGCCGCCGATACTGAAGCGCGAGGTGCCATCGAAGAGCACGCCGTTGGGCGCCGTCACCGTGGCGGCCTTGCGGCACTGCGAGGTGCGGCCAAGCAGGCAGTAGCGGCACTCACCGCAGGAGGGGACCCACGAGAGGACCACATGGTCGCCTTCGGCCAGGCCGGTGACGCCCTTGCCCACCTTGGTCACAATCCCGGAGCCCTCATGGCCCAGGATCACGGGCGTTGGCACGTCCCAGTCGCCGCGGATCAGATGGAGGTCCGAGTGGCAGACGCCCGCCGCGGCGATGGTGACCTCCACCTCGTCGGTCTTGGGCGACGCCAGATCAACGTCGATCACCTGCACTGGCTCAGACGCCGTGCGCCACACCGCCGCCTTCATGCGCCAACTCCCGGTGCCGCGTACGGCCATGCCGCGGCGACGGTTTGCTTGGCCATGTGGTCCTCCCTGGACGGCTTGTGGAGCCCGGCGCTGACGGCGCTCATACCGGATCGCCCGGCGGGCGGCGACGCGCTGCGGCGGCACGCGGTGAGTCTATCGAGATTGCGGTCCGGTTGCGGCCGAGTTGCGGGTTGACCTGGTGTCCGGTTCAGCAGTCAGCAGCAGGCATTCAGCGCTCCATCCGCCGGAAGATCGCCGCGGCGCCCCACCCCCAACACGCTAGACTGGCCGGAGTAACAACACCAACGCCTCCCTAGCGGGGGAAGCCGGTTCAACGCCGGCGCTGACCCGCAGCCGTATGTCGCAACCCACCTGTTGCGGCGAGCCGGAATGCCTGCTTGGGAGGTCAGGCTCCACAACCCGTCGAGGTTCGCGGGCGGAGCCCGGTACAGGAAGAGAGCTCCTGTCTCCGCTCCTCCCGTGCACGGGAGCGTCGGGGGCCAGCTGTTTCACCTCCGGCCCGGGTTCAACGTCTAGACCGACGGCCCCGCTTTCCGGAGGAAAGACACATGGGCTCGTCTCGGCACATCCCCAGTCGTATCGCAGCGTTCGCGCTTGCGCTGGGTCTTGCCACATCTGCCGTGGGTGGGGTCACCCTCGCGCGCGCGGGGTCCCCAACCACCCCATCCACGCCCACCCCGGTTGGTGCCGCCACGGCAGCCGCCGGCTGGGTTGCGGTCCAAGTGGGGACCGACAGCACGCTTGGCGCTGGCAGCCTCGCCGACGCCATCTTCACGTTTGCCGCAGCTGGCGTTGGCGGCACGGCAGCCGCTGACGCGGTAACGAAGCTGGCCGCCAAGACCGATGCCTACGCGGGCTACGGCGGCACCCTCAAGCCCGGCGAGATCGCCAAGATCCTGCTGGCTGTGCACGTGGCGGGAGGCAACCCCAACGCCTTCGCCGGCCACGATCTTGAAGCCGACCTGCGCGGCCTGCTGGTGACCAGCGGTCCCGATACGGGCCACTTCACGGGTGCCACCGTGTATGGCCAGGCCGTGGCAATCCTGGCGCTGGCAACCACCACGGGCGGCGTTCCGGCCGGGACCGCTGCCTGGCTTGCCGCGCCCAAGTGCGCCGATGGCTCCTATCCGTTTGACATCGGCTGGTGCGATCCCACCAACTTTGATGTGGACACCACCGCGATGGTGCTGCAGGCGTTCCTCGCCGCCGGTGACGCCGCGGACGCGGGCACGGCAACCGCCAGCCTCACCGCGCTTCAGGCGCCCGACGGCTCGTTCAGCTCCTATGGGACCAACAGCAGCACCACCGCCGCTGCGGCGCAGGCCCTGCGGGCAGCTGGCGAAACAGCTGCGGCAGACGCTGCGGCTGCATGGCTGGTGGGCAAGCAGTACGGCTGTGACGCTGTTGTCGCAGATCAGGGCGCCTTCCCGTTTTCGGACTCGTACGCGGGCGTGCTGATCTACTCCGCAACGCAGGCGGTGCTGGGCCTTGGCGCCCCGCGTCTTGACCTGCTGAGCCTTGAGGGCGCAACCGCCGACGCGCCGGTGCTCTTCTGCGCAACCCTGCCTGCACCCAGCCTGCCCACGGTGCCGCCCACCGATGCCATCCACGTTGGCGCGCCCCAGCAGCCGGCCAGTGGTGGCCTGCTGGTCTTTGTGGCAACCCTCGCAGCCCTGGTTGGCGTGTTGGCCATGAGCCGGCGCGCGGAACCGCGGCGCTGAAACTGCACCCGCGGATCCGAGGCGGCCACCTGGTCCTTCGCCTCGGATCCGCACTCGTGCTGGCTGCCGTCCTGCTGGGCGGCGGTCAGGCGGTGCCCGCAGCATCGGCCGCAACCGGTGGCGCCTGCCCCGGCACCACGGGCGTGACGG
>CAIYHO010000209.1 GCA_903925955.1 uncultured Chloroflexota bacterium | reverse complement strand
CGACCGACGGCCCGACGGGCTGGGCGAGGGCGAGGGCGGCGGCGGCAGCGATGGACAGGGCGTGCCCAGCGGATCCGGGATACACGCGGATGGCGAGGGCGCTATCCCAATGGGACACCGCTTTGTGGGGGCAAACGCGCCACCCCACGTCTTCCCGTACGGATAGAAGCCGGGTCCGTAGAAGTAGGACGTCCGCGGTCGGCGCTCGTTGTCCTTTGGCCCGATGGGCGGGCCCGGCTGGTACGACCCCTTGGCGGCACGGGCCTGCCAGGCGAGGTCGGCGGCCTGCCACACGGGGAACCCGGCCTCAAGGGAGCTGTAGTCCACAAACGCCTTGGTGACCATCGGCCCAACGCAGCCGTCCTGCCACAGGAGCCCGGAGGCGGTGTCGATGTCCGCCGTCGTGGCGATGTTGGCCTCAGTGGTTGGCGCGGTGCCCTTGATGAAGAGTTCCTTGATCGTCTTGACGGTGGTTGGGCCAGGCTTCATCCCGGTGAACGCGTCAATTGCCACGGTTTCAAGTCCGCTTGGCTTGCTGCCCCCAAAGTTCGTGATGGGCATGCCCTTCGAGACTTCGGAAAGGATGGCCGACCAGAGCGGCGCGGACGTCTCAAGCGAGAGCTTGCCGTCGTTGGGGGAGTTGTCGGAGTTGCCCATCCAGACACCGGCAACGAGCGCGGGCAGGCTCTTGTCATCGGGCGGCGCAAGGTAGCCGTAGGCGTGGACGTCGCGGTTATCGCTGGTGGTGCCGGTCTTGTAGGCAGCTGGCCTGCCAACCTTGCCGCTCACACCGTCGGTCACACGCCAGACCGCCCAGAACGGGTTGACGCTGGGCACGGTGTTGCCGGCCAGGATGTCGGTGAGGATGTAGGCGGCAGCGGCCGACACCACTCGGGTGCCGGTGATCTTGGTCCCGGGCGCGGGGTAGACCTGCACACCATCTGGGCCGATGACCTTGAGGATCATGTGGCGCGGCATCAGGACCCCGCCATTGGCGATGGCGCCATACGCGCTGATCATGTCAACCGGATGGATCTCAAGGGTGCCGATGCTCTCGGAGACGACCGGGAACGTGCCCGTCGGGTAGCGGAGGCCAAAGTCCTTTGACCGGTCCAGCTGGTGCTGGAGCCCGTTGATGAAGCCCGCCTTGATGGCAGGGATGTTGAGCGAGAACCCAAGCGCGCTCCGGAGACGCACCGGACCGCGTTCCAGCACATCCGACTGCGTTGGGTAGAAGGGCGCCTGGCCGGTGAGAGCAAAGTTTGTGACGACGTCCATGAACATCGTGGCGGCCGTGAGCGTGTGGTCGTCAATCCCGATGAGGTAGTCGATGGGCTTGATGGATGACCCAGGCTGGCGCCAGCCGTCCGTGAGGACGTCAAACTGGGGCTGGAACTTCTTGTTCCCGGGCTCGTTCTGCGACGCGGATCCCGAGTAGGCAAGCACCTCGCCGGTTCGGTAGTCCACGATCCCGGCGGCGGCGTTGTGGATGTTGCGCCCCGTCAGCCCCTGGATCCACGACCACTCGCTCTTGGGGATCTCGTGCCCCTTGAGCAGGCTGGTCTGGCTGGAGCGGTTGGGAATGATGGCGCCCGCGTACAGCCACTTCTCCACCGAAAGCTGCATGGTGTAGTCAAGAGTTGTCACCACCCGGTAGCCGCCGGTGTCCACCTTCTGGCACTGCAGCGAGCCGCAGAGCAGCTGATCCAGCTCGTTGCGGACCTGCCACACAAACTGCGATGCCTTCCAGGCCTCTGCCGCTTGTGGCGCAAGGATCACGGGCTCCACCTTCGCGGCCTCATAGTCGGCGTCGGTGTAGCGGCCCTTGGTGAGGACCGAGCGGGTCTTCATCAGGTCCAGGATCATGTTGCGCCGCTGGACAACCTGCGAGTCCTGCGGGACAACCAACTGCGTGACGTCCTTGCCGTCCGTGCCCGTGACGGTCTGGGCCACGGCGTTCTTGAGCAAGTCAAAGGCAGTGGGGGCCTTGGGGATGCCCGCAAGCAGGGCCATCTGCGCAATCGTCAGATCCTGCAGGGGCTTGCCCCAATAGGACTGGGCAGCAGCCCCAACGCCATAACTCCTGTTGCCGTAGAAGTTCTGGTTGAGGTACTTCTCCATGATCTGTTCCTTGCCCACCTGCCCCGGGTACGCAGATGTCAGCCGGATCGACTGGATGATCTCCTTGATCTTGCGTTCGTAGACGCTGCCGTTGAGCACGTCGGCGGACAGCAGTCGATTGCGGACCAGTTGCTGGGTGATCGTGGAGCCGCCGCGGTCACGGCCCTGCAGGGTGTCGATTGCGGCCGAGACGAACCCGAGGGGATCAAAGCCGGAGTTCTCCCAGAAGGTCTTGTCCTCGACGGACGTTGTTGCGTCAATCAGGACCGGAGGGATCTGGGCATACGCCACCACCTCGCGACGGTCAGCGCCAAGCTTTGCCAGCAGGACACCGCCGGTGCGGTCGTAGACCGTTGACTGCGTGGTGAAGGTGATGGCCTCAAGGGCTGCGGCAGGATCCGGCAGACCCTTCGCAAAGAAGCCGTAGGCGCCCACAGCGGCAGCCGCACCCGTCAGGCCAAGCAGCACGATGGTGCTGAACAGCACAAGGGGTAGGGCGACAACCGCCACCTGGAGGGGTCCGACACCCGTTGGCCGACCGCCGCCAATCCGGCGGTGCCGCTGCCTCCGGGCGAGGCTGGTTCGCATCGCGGGCACGATACCATGCGGGGAATGGACGCCCAGACCACCGGCCCGGGCCTGCGCCAAGACGGTGCTGGTGCCGCGGCTGTGACGCCGCAACGGTGAAATCCGCATGACCGCCAGCAACACGCCCGCCAACGGGCTCCCCGGCCTCCTCAGCGAGCTTGAGTGGCGCGGCATCCTCCATGCCTCCACGCCGGGTCTTGCCGAACGACTGGCCGCCGGCCGTCTGATCGCGGCCTACATCGGCTTCGACCCGTCAGCTGACTCGCTCCACGTGGGCCACCTCATCCCCATCTTCGGCCTGATCAGACTGCAGCAGCGCGGTGGACGTCCGGTGGCGCTCGTCGGCGGCGGGACAGGGCTGATTGGAGACCCGTCCGGGCGTTCCGCAGAACGGCCAATGCTCTCGGAGGAGAACGTCCGCTCCAACGCGGACGCCATCCACAGCCAGCTGTCGCGGTTCCTGGACTTCACGCCCGGACCCACCGGCGCGGTCATGGCCAACAACCTCGACTGGCTTGGCAAGATGTCGATGATTGAGTACCTCCGCGACGTCGGGAAGCACTTCACCATCCCGTACATGCTGGCCAAGGACTCCGTCCAGACGCGGCTTGAGCGCGGGCTCTCGTTCACCGAGTTCAGCTACATGACGCTCCAGGCAGCCGATTTTGCGCATCTCTACCGCCACTACGGCGTTGAGATGCAGATGGGCGGCGCAGACCAGTGGGGCAACATCACCGCCGGTCTTGAGCTCATCCGCCGCACGTCGGTGGGTGCCGAGGGCGCAGACGTTGCACACGGCATCTCCTACAAGCTGCTGCTTTCGCCCTCGGGCGCAAAGTTTGGCAAGTCCGAAGCGGGCGAGTCCGTGTGGCTTGACGCGGCAAGGACCACGCCCTTCGCGTTCTACCAGTACTGGCTCAACGGCGATGACCGCGATGTCGCCACGTACATGCGCTGGTTCACCCTGTGGGGGCCGGACGAGGTGGCGGCGCTTGACACGGCCATCGCCGAGCGGCCAGGGGAGCGCGAGGCGCAGCGGCGGCTTGCGTTTGACGTCACGGCGCGCGTTCATGGGGCAGCGGCGGCGCAGGACGCCGTGGAGATCTCCGCGGCCCTGTTC
This sequence comes from uncultured Chloroflexota bacterium, assembly GCA_903925955.1. Lineage (GTDB taxonomy): Bacteria > Chloroflexota > Limnocylindria > Limnocylindrales > CSP1-4 > CAIXZV01. The sequence continues at coordinate 1,788 of CAIYHO010000209.1, read as the reverse complement.
CAGCGCGAGCCCGTGACGGATCCGGGGTTGCTTGCCAGGATCCATGTCGCGACATCTGGCCCGGTGGTGGAGCCTGGCTCAGTCGCGGCCGGCGTGGGCGTGCTGCTTGCAGACGCCGGGCTGGTGCCATCGCGCGGAGAGGCCCGCAGGCTTGTGGCAGGCGGCGGCATTACCGTGAACGGCGAGCGCATCAGCGACCCGGCCGCCGTGCCCACCGTTGTGGCGGGCGAGTGGCTCGAGGTCCGCGTGGGGAAGCGCAACCGTTCCATCGTGCGGGTTGTCCCCGCCTGACGCTACAGCTCGGCTGGCGCAGCGGCCCGGACCGGTCAGCGCCCTCCGGGACGCCCCTGGCGCTCGCGCAGCACGTCCAGCACGGCAGACGGCAGGGTGCCGCGCTCCGCCAACAGCACAAGCGCGTGGTACAGCAGGTCTGCCGCCTCGCCCGCGAGCAGCGCCTGGGTCTCCGCCCGGTCCGCGCCTGCAGCCTGAGCGGTCTCGTCGTTCTTGGCCGCCAGCAGGACTTCGGTCGCTTCCTCTGCCACCTTGCGGCCGGCCAGATCCACACCGCCGTCGAGGAGCCGCGTGGTGTACGAGCCTGCCGGCCGTGCGTCTGCACGCGCGGCGATCGTCGCCCAGAGCAACTCCAGCCACGCGAACCCCTGATCCGCCGGAGCAGCCGCGGCGCCCGTGCCGTCTGAGTCAAAGCAGCTGCGCTCGCCGCGATGGCAGGTTGGCCCTACGGCGTCCACCGTGATCAGGAGCGCGTCGGCGTCGCAGTCAAGCGCTAGCGACCGCAGCCGCAGCACGTTGCCCGAGGTCTCGCCCTTGCGCCACAGCCGGCTCCGGGACCGCGAGTGGAAATGCACCTCGCCTGTGGCCAGGGTTGCTGCGAGCGCCTCCGCGTCAAGCCACGCAAGCATCAGCACGCGCCCGTCCTGGGCTGACTGGACAATGCCCGGGACGAGGCCATCGGAACCCCATCTCACGTCCCCGGCCTCAGCCTGTTGGGTCGCGTCCACCACTGCCTCATCGCTCATGCCGCAACCCAGCTGCTGCTGTGCCGCACGGGAAGCCCGGCCGCGGCCATCGCTGCCTTCACCTGTGCGATCGATACCTCGCGCCGATGGAAGATCCCAGCCGCCAGCACTGCATCGGCGCCGCCGTCGCGCACCGCCTTCACAAAGTCCATGGGACCCGCTGCACCGCCGGACGCAATCACCGGGACCCGCACCACGCTTGAGATCTGCCGCAGCAGCTCTGTGTCGTAGCCGTGCCCTGTGCCGTCGCGGTCGATGGCGGTGACGAGGAGTTCACCGGCGCCAAAGGCCACGGCCTGCTGCGCCCATGTGATCGCATCCACCCCTACACCCTCGCGGCCGCCCTTGATGACCACCTCGTACCCGGATGGGATGGCCGTGGTGGGACTGGTGCGCCGGGCGTCGATAGCCACGACAACCGCCTGGCTGCCAAACCGGACAGCGCAGCGCCTGATGAGGTCCGGGTCCGCCACGGCCCGTGTGTTGAGGCCAACCTTGTCCGCGCCAGCCCGCAGGACCAAGCGCATGTCGTCAACGCTGCCCACGCCGCCGCCAACCGTGAGCGGAATGAACACCCGCCGCGCAGTTCTCTCCACGATGTCCAGCAGCGTAGAGCGCCCCTCCGGTGCGGCTGAGATGTCCAGGAAGACGATCTCGTCCGCGCCTTTTCTGCTGTAAGCGGCGGCAGTTTCAACGGGGTCCCCTGCGTCGCGCGGGTTGCGGAAATGTACTCCCTTTACGACTCTTCCGT
>CAIYHO010000208.1 GCA_903925955.1 uncultured Chloroflexota bacterium | reverse complement strand
TGACCGCGACGCAGACTTGACCACTACGAAGCTCCCGGCAGTGGCCCAAGCGCCTCCATCAGCGCAATCCACTCCCCCACCGCAAGCGTCTGCGGCCGACGGTCGGGCGAGATCCCCACGGCGTCGAGCGCTGCGTCAACGCGACCCGCCTCAATGGGCAGCTGGCGGCGCAAGACGTTGTGCAGCATCTTGCGGCGCTCGCGGAACCCGGCCTGGACCACACGCCAGAGCGCATCCTCGGCCGCCGGGTCAAGCCTGTCGTCTGTGTCGTAGGGCTCCAGGACCAGGACGGCCGACGACACCTTGGGCGCGGGCTCAAACGACTCGGGCTTTACTAATAGTGCAATGCGCGCGCGAGCGTGGTACTGAACAAACACCGACAGGTACGACATCTCCCCCGGAGGCGCCGCAACCCGCTCCGCCACTTCGCGCTGGACCATCAGGACCAGACGCTCGGCGCGCGGCGCCTTCCCCAGCAGCCGGTGCAGGATGGGGCTGGTGATCTGGTAGGGAATGTTGGCCACCACGTTGTACGGCGGCGGCACAAGATTGGGCAGATCCTGATCAAGCGCGTCACCCTCGATCAGCCGCAGGCGGCCCTGCTCGATGTCGGCGCCGTAGACGTCCGCCAGAAATGCGGCCAGCCCCCGGTCAAGCTCCACCGCTGTGACCATGGAGCCGCGGGCGATGAGGCCACCGGTGAGAAACCCAAGCCCTGGGCCAATCTCCAACACGGCGCTGCCCGGCTTGGGATCGGCCGCCTCCAGGATCCCCTCAAGGACGTCAACATCAGACAGGAAGTTCTGGCCCATGCTGTGGCGGGCGTGGAGGCCAGCCTCGCGCAGCGTCCGGCGCACATAGCGCGGGTCCAGCCGCAGGTCGGCCCCGCTCGTCTCGCGGCTCACTTCGCCACCGGCCGCGCCAGCGGCAGCGACGGGCGTGCGTCCAGGTCCAGTCCGGCACGCAGACCGGCGGCCATGCGGCGGGCACCCGCGGCGCCAATCATTGCCCCGTTGTCCGTGCAGAGACCGGGACGCGGGATAACCATGGCGATGCCGCGCGCCTCCGCCTCCCCGCTGATCCGCCGCCGCAGGGCGCCATTGGCGGCAACCCCGCCGCCCAGCACGATGCCCCGGGCGCCCACGGCCTCTGCCGCGTGGATGGTCTTCCTTGTGAGCACGTCAGTCACGCTGTCCTGGAACCCCCATGCCAGCTCAGCCACGGCGGCCTCGGGCAGATCGCCCTCGCGCTCGTCGGCCGGCAGCCCGGCATCGGCCCTCGCCTGCGCGATGATCCGCCGCGCAGCCGTCTTGAGCCCCGAGAAGCTCAGGTCATAGGTGCCCGGCATCCACGCCCGCGGGAAGACGCGGTTGTGGGCCGTGGCGCGGTCCGCGGCGCGGGAGATCTCAGGGCCCCCCGGATATCCCAGGCCAAGGAGCCTGCCCACCTTGTCAAACGCTTCGCCAGCGGCATCATCGATGGTTCCGCCGAGATAGCGGTAGTCCAGGTGATCGCGCATCTCCACAAGGAATGTGTGACCGCCCGACACGACAAGCGCAATCAGCGGGAACGGCGGCTCTTCGCGCTCCGCCTCGCCCGGGTCCAGCAGCCAGCCGGCGTAGACGTGACCCTCAAGGTGATTGACCGGGATCAGCGGCTTGCCGTGCACCCAGGCGATGGTCTTGGCGAAGTTGACCCCCACCAGCAGCGAACCGGCGAGCCCGGGGCCGTACGTGACGGCAACCCCGTCCACATCGGCCATCGTCACCCCGGCAGTTGCAAGCGCCTCGTCCAGCACCGGCACGATCCAGCGCAGGTGGGCGCGCGCCGCCACCTCGGGCACGATGCCGCCCGTTGGGCCATGGAGCGCAATCTGGCTGGCCACGATGTTGGCGTGGATGCGCCGACCGTCTTCCACAATCGCGATGCTGGTCTCATCGCAGCTGGACTCGATGGCCAGCAGCAGCGGCCCGCTCATGTGCGCGCCCCCGAGGTCTCGGCTGCGTCGGCGTCGGCTGCGTCGGCGTCGGCGGGCACGTCGTCAGGCACCATGGCGTCCGCGATATCGGACGCATCCGCGGTGGGCGACGGCGCAGGTCTGGCATCCAGGGCCGCGCGCAGCTCCGCGATGGTCTCCTGAATGCCAGGCGACGTCAGCTCCGGCGTGGTCATGATGAGCGCGTCCTCGCCGTCATCGCTGTAGTAGCGGGGCCGGATGCCAACGGGGCGGAAGCCGTACTTCTCGTACAGGCGCCGGGCCGCAAGGTTGGAGAGGCGGACTTCCAGCGTGGCCTCACGCGCCATGCGGGCAATGGACAGGTCAAGCAGGCCAATCAGCAGCCGCTCCCCGATGCCGCGGCGGCGGAACCCCGGGTGCACCGCAAAGGTGGTGATGTGCGCCTCGTCCACCATGATCCAGATGCCGCCGTAGGCAACGATGGCGCGGTCAAGCGTGGCCACCAGATAGTGCGCCAAGCGGTTGGTCTCAAGTTCCTGGCGATACGCGTGCGCGGGCCAGGGCGTGCTGAACGAGGCGCGTTCAATCACCTGCACACCCGGCAGGTCCCCAATCCCCATGGGCCGGACCTTGAGCACGCGGCGCGGGCTCACAGACCGCTCCCCTTGCCGCCGCTGACCACAACGCCCTCGTCGGGCGCGTCAAGGCGAACGCCGCGGGGCAGCGTCACGTACTCCGGGACGAGACGGGCGAGGTCATCCGCGTCCCCAGCGGCAAGCCGAGCGGCACCGGTGGCGAGTAGCGCGGCCGCAAGCCCGTCGGCTGCCGCCTCGCCAAGGCGAGTGGCATCGTCGGGCGCCCGTCCGGCAAGGTCAACGGCAATGAGGCAGTCGTCGTCAGCCAGCGGCAGCTCCGCGCCGCCAATGAGGATCCGGGCCGGCTGGCCCACACGGCTCACCACGCGGTCCGAGGGACCGGCGGGCTGAACAAGAACAAGGTGCTCTGCGCCGGTGCCAGACGCGGCAGCGGCCGCGCGGATCAGCGCCGCGCCAGTGGCAAGACCCACAATCGGCACCTGCAGGCCGTGCGCCAGACCCTTCGCGGTGGCGATCCCAACCCGCAGCCCGGTAAAGGCGCCGGGGCCCGTACCCACGATGATCCCGCCGAGTTCCTGCGCCGCCACGCCGCGGTCAGCAAGCAGCCCTGCAACCCGGGCAAGGAGTTCCTCTCCATGACGGTAGCCCGCCTCCCAGCGGCGCTGCTCCAGCAGCGAGCCGTCTGCGGCGCCCAGGGCAATCACGGCGTGCGTGGTGGCCGTGTCAATGACAAGGAGCGGGCGGGCGCTCATGCCGCAGCCTCAAGGTAGCGCCGATACCCGGCATCGTCCGTCCGCAGGGCGATCCGCCGCGGCTCATCGCCGGTCCCGTCGATCACCACGTCCAAACGCGCTGTCGGCAGCGCCTCACCAAGCCGCTCGGCCCATTCCACCAGGGTCACGCCCGCCAACTGGCGCTCATCGAGCAGGCCGCCGGCCAAGGCATCGGACGCGTCGGCAAGCCGGTACAAGTCCAGGTGGAACAACGGCAGCCAACCCGCGTATTCAGCCATCAGCACAAACGTGGGTGACGCAACCACATCCTCGATGCCAAGCCCTGCGGCAAACCCCTTTGCAAACTGCGTCTTGCCTGCGCCGAGATCGCCGATCAGGCAGAGCAGGTCACCCGGCTGCGCAGCCGCAGCAAGCCTCGCCGCAAGGCTGCGGGTGGCTTCTGGAGCGTCAGTCATGACGACAAACTCGGATGTCGCGGGGTGCGGAGCCATGGCCCGAGGGTAGCCGAAGCCGGGACCCGGTGCGGCCAACGGTGCGGCCGTCCCAACAGCCCAGATGGTCAGCCGAGCCGCTCGAGATCGCCCAGCGGGACGTCCACAGCCTCGTCCTCGCCAAACACAACGCGTGCTGCCTCAAGGTGCACGCCGGCGGCAAACCGGCGCACGCCGGACAGCCCCAGAACACGCCCCTCCGCGCCGGCGTGTCGGCCGCCGCGGACGCGGACCCAGTCCTCCGGCACCACGGGCACGGGGAGCTCCGGCACGTTGAACACGAGGGCCGGCGGATCAAGCAGGATGGCCACCTCAACGCCCTCGAGCGCCGCAAGCAGGGCCGTCACAGGCGAGCTCAGCGGGCGGCGAACCGCGCCGTCCAGCACAAGGACGGCAAACGGGTCGGCCGGGTGGAGGGCGGCCCGCTGACGCCGCTCAGACGCCTGGAAGTCGCGCAGCTCTTTGCCTGCAAGCGAGGCGACGATGATCCCGCGGATGCCCATTGCGCGGGCACGCGTCAACGCCTCCGCATCGATGCGTGAGCCCGCCACAAGGATGCTGCCGCTCTGATCCACGTCGATCCCGCCCGGGCGCAGTTCGCCCATGGCATCGGTCACAACCCGCAGCCTGCCACGAGCGGCTTGCCCGGCGCCAAACGCTGCGCGGATGGCCCGCCCCTCGAGGGCGACGCGGATCTCGGCGCCTGGCTGGACCGATGCGACGGTGCCGCCCGCGACAGCGTCCACCTCCACGCGGTGCTCGCCGGCCACAAGGCGCCAGCGCCGGACGCGGTTGGGCACCGGGGCCAGGAGTTCGCCCTCGATGTGTGCCTCACCGCGACCCCGGTGCGGCATCACGGCGGTAAACGCGCTGCCCGCGATCAGGGTCTCGCCGTCTGGCGCGCGGACATCCACCTCTTCAACATGGGCATCGCGCAGGCGGGCCACCAAGGCAGTACCCGGGACAACCGCGTCACCAACGGCCACAAGCGGGCGGTCGCCGGGGGCAAGCACCACGCGCTCAACCAGACCGTCCACCACAAGTGGCCGCAGGGGGATCTCAGCAAGCCAGCCGGCGCTCATCGACCAGCGTCCTCCCACAGCACGCTCTGCCACCCTGCCAGCAGCTCGCGCCGTGGTTCGGCGCGGTCAGGCAGGCGCAGAGGCACACCTCGAAGATCCACGATCAGCCCCGCCAGTCCGCCCACAACCTCAACGGCAAAGTGACGGGCATGCGCGCCAAGATCCACGGCCTCCCGGAACCGCAGCTCAAGGACGGCCGTTTCGCCCGGCGCAAGGTCCACAAGCTCCAGCCCTCCGGCGAGCAGGTCAATCTCCACTGCACCGCCCGGGGCTGCAATACCCAAGCTGCCGGCCACGCCGCCGCCGCGCAGACCGCCGGGCAGGACCACGCTGCCAAGGGGCACAAGCAGGTCGTCGCGCAGATCCGCAAGGATCGTGGCGCGCTCGCGATCGTCGGAGATGGTGCCGAGCGGGGCAAGGATCCGTGCCTGATCAAGGGCAAGGGCGCGGACACCAGGCCGGCGCATGACGTCGGCCATGGCGAGCGCAACGGCAGGCGCGGGGGCGGACTGCCAGCAGCCGCCTGCGGCAATCACGAGATCGGGCGGCGCCAGATCGTCAAAGGCGTCGGTTTCATCCCGGAGCCTTGCCAGCGCAGCACGACCGGCGGCCATCCGGAGCAGCGCCCCCTCACCGGCCCCGTCAGACCAGGGAGCCAGGGCAAGATCGCGAAGCCGGTCGCGAACGCGGAGGCGGTCCGCTGGCGTGGTCAGCCAGCCCAGAACGGCGTCCAGCTCCTCCTCGCCAAAACCGCGGGGCAGCAGCGCCGCGTCAGCAACAACCGCGCTCTGGATGTCGGGCGCCATGCCCGGCTGCCAGCCTGCGGCAATGCGCGTGGCGCTGGCCTGCCCAATCTCCAGGATCTCGATCCGGCGGTGCAGCACTGTGGCCAGCGTGCCCGCGGCAACAGCAAGCGCGCGACGCCCCTCGCGACTGCCGCCGCGCAGCTCATCGAGCAGCGCACGGAGCGGCTTGCCGTCATCGGCATCTGCGGCAGGGGCAATCACCGTTGGGCCGGGGCGCTCGGCGCGCAACAGCGTCCCGGTCTTGGCGCCGGGTCCAGACAGGCCGCCGGCAAGCACAACGAGCAGATCAGGGCGCCGCTCAGCTGCGGCCGTGACGAGGGTGCCAAGCTCCGCAAGCAGGCCGCGCTCGTCACCGCTGGCGGGGTCTGAGACACCCGCCAGGATCCCGTCGAGTCGCCGGTCGGCCAGCAGGGCCACAATCCCCAGAATGTCGCCGCCGTCCACAACCGCGGCGCGGACGCGCCAGCCGGCGGCAGCCGCGACGTTGACCAGCGGCTGCAGCGCGCGGTCCGTGGCAGCAACCACGGCGAGCTCCGGGGGTGCTGACGTGGTGCAGGTGAGCCGCACAAGATCAACTGCCGCACCCGCGGCACCCAGCCCAAAATCGTCGGCGGCACCGGGGTCTACGGCAGCGAGGCGGCGACGCAGGCGCTCGGCCAGGGCTTCGTCCGCAATATCGGCCGGGGCAGCGGCGGCGCCAAGCAGGCGCCAACGTCCGCCGACGTGGCCAATCAGCCCGGCGGCAGCCGTTGCGGTGCCGCGGTCGATTGTGAGGAATGCCGGCTGCGTGGTGCTCACCAAACCGATCCTACCAGCGCGGGGCGCGACACCATGCATCCATCGAGCGGACAAGCGTGCAAGCCGCCCGGCGTCACGTGGACGTCAGGCGTCCCAGATGTCCGCTTCGTCCGTGTCCTCAAGCCGGTCGATCAGCGCCTCGATCCACATGTCGTCACGCAGGATCTCCGAAGCGGACGGCGAATGGCCGCCAAACAGCTCGCGCAGGACGGGATCAAAGAAGAGCATGGCGTTGGCGCCAAGCGGCCGATACGGGCGGCTGGCCTCGAGGAAGAGCACCGCCGGGCCAATCAGCCCGCGCATCCGGATCTCCCTCGCGACAGCCTCAACAAGCGCTTCGCGGCGCTCGTCAATTGGCTCCATGGGGAAGGTCATTCCGGCTGCCTCACGATCGGCTGGGACGCGATTGCCGGCTCACGAGACACTGTCCATCAGCGTGCGGACCACGACCGTCAAGCCCGCGGCATCGTACACCCGGGGCATCCGCCGAGACATCCCGGCAACCACCTCGTAGCTGATCGTCCCGCCTGCCGAAGCAATCTCGTGCGCCGTGATGCGCTCCGCTCCCTGCTCGCCGATGAGCACAAATTCGTCGTCCTCGGTGACCGGCGCACCAGGGACATCGGTGACATCCGCCATCACCGCGTCCATCGCCACGCGGCCCACCAGCGGCACCCGCACGCCCCGGACAAGCGCCTCGGCGCGGTTGGAAAGCGCCCGGTGCCAGCCGTCGGCGTAGCCCAGCGGCAGCGTGGCAATCCGTGACGGACGTTCGGTGGTGAACGCTGTGCCGTAGGAGACGCCATGGCCCGTCGGGAGCTCCATCACGCGGACTGGCCGGGCGCAGAGGCGCATCACCGGGCGTAGACCCGAGGCGGCGGCGCTGGTGGCTTGGGGCACCGCAAGGCCGTCTGGAATAAGCCCGTATGTGGACAGCCCGGCGCGGATCGCATCCCAGCGTCGCGCATCCGCGCCAAGGAGGCCGCCGCTGCCCGCGAGATGGCGTCGCACAGCCGCGTCTGGATCGGCCGTGCCCGCAAGCGGGGCGACGGCCCCGCCAAACCGCTCGTCCTGCAGCAGGGTGAGGTGCGGGTTGTCGGCCGCGGAGAGATGTGTCCAGATCCCCGCCAGCCGTACGCCGCGAGACCTCCGGATCAGCGAGACCGTCTCGGCCGCCGCCTCGGGGAGCACGCCGCCGCGGCCCAGCCCCGTCTCCACCTCCAGGTGCACGGCAAGTGCCGGGGTGCCGCTTGGCAGCGACGCCGCAGCCGCCAAGATCCTCGCTGTGGCCGCACCAGACCCAAGGCTCACCGCGATGCTGCGTGCTGCCGCCTCAGCCACCCAAGCCGCCGGGACCGGGTAGAGCACCAGCACCGGGAGCACGATGCCCGCGGCACGCAGTTCAAGCGCCTCGTCCAAGGTGGCCACGGACAGGCCGTCCGCACCGGCGGTCTGGAGCGCGCGGGCCACCGGGATGGCGCCGTGACCATAGGCGTCTGCCTTGACAACCGGCTCCACTGCCACGCCCGGGCCTGCCGCAAGACGGAGGGCCGCAAGATTGCCCGCCAGAGCGTCAAGGCTGATCTCAAGCCACGCCATGCGCGGAAGGGGCGGCAGACCGGCGGCGGCCAGGCGCTCCTCGATTGGGGCCCGGTCCACCGGCCCACTCACGCGGGGCTCCCCGCGCCGCCCCCGGCGTCTACGCCTGGCCCTGCGCCCTGCGCCCCAAAGCCAAAGCGCCTACCCGCCTTCTGTCGTTCAGCCAGTTGCGCCAGACGTCGGCGCGCCATCGGCACGACCTCGGACAGATCCGACGCCAACAGCCCGGCGTCGCCAAGGCGCTCGCTGACCATGTCACCCGCCACGCCGTGGAGGTAGACGCCCAGGCGAGCCGCGTCGTACGGGGCCAGCCCCTGGGCAAGCAGGGCGCCGATGACGCCTGCAAGGACATCGCCTGTCCCGCCGCTGGCCATGGCGGGGTTTGCAAACGGTGCCATCGACACGCTGCCGTCAGGCGACGCAATCACGGTCTTGGCGCCCTTGAGCACCACCACCTGGCGCCACTCTGCCGCGCCAGCCGAAGCCGCCTTCACGCGGGCGTCGTCATCGGCGTTGAGATCGCCGTCCTGTTCAGGATCGTGGCCGCTGCCCGCACGAAGGCGCGCAAACTCCCCGGCGTGCGGGGTCAGCACACAAGGCCGTGCCACGCGGGTCCACCACTCGTCGGCGCTCGCAAGCGTCCGGAGTGCCTCGGCATCAAGGACGGCGGGCGGACTCGTGGGCTCCTCGGGCGCCGTGAGCAGCAGGCGCAGCAAATCGGCCATGGCAAGCGACGGCCGAAGGCCCGGGCCGATGACGAGGGCATCGTGCTCGTTGTCAAGGATCGCGGCCAGTGCAGGCTCGGGATCCACCTCTTCCACATCGTCCTCGGGCAGCGCCATGGTGGTGGCCTCAACCACCTTGGCCGCAAACAGCGGCTGGAGCGACTCCGGAACGGCCAGGGTCACCAGACCCGCACCGCCGCGACCCGCCGCCCGACAGACAAGGAGCGCGGCGCCGGCGTAGTCCAGCGAGCCAGCGATGACCAGCAGCTTGCCAAACGTGCCCTTGTGGCCCCGCGCATCCCGCTCGGGCAGGAGCCGCGCCATGGCGTCGTCGTCAAGCGTCACAACGGCCCCGACCGCGGCAGGGACTGTGGCGGCCGCGTCGTGGTCGCCCCGCCGAAAGAAGCCAACCTGGCCACGATCAGGCATCGCCCGCCTCCCTGACTGCCGCATTCGCCTCGTGAAGGGCGCTCAGGCGCTCCATCCGCGCAAGCAGTTTGCGCTCGCGCTCGTCAAGCCGCTCATCGATATCGAGCGGGAAGACGTAGCGTCCGCCGGTTGTCCGCACGCCAAAGGCGACCGCCACCGCGTAGTCCGACTCGTGGGTGATCGAGACGGCGATCCGGCCCATCCCCAACTGCTCGGCGCGCTGGGCGGCTCGCCCATGCAGATGGATGGATGGCTGGCCGGTGGGCAGCCGCTCCACCTCGATGTCCTTCCAGCCGATGCCGCGGACGCCCAGACCCAGCACCTTGGAGACGGCCTCCTTGGCGGCCCAGCGGCCGGCAAAGGTCTCCGGACGATCGCGGACGTAGCGCCGTTCCTTCTCGGTGAGGACGCGCTTGCTGAACCGCTCGCCAAAGCGCTCGATGGATGCGCGGATGCGCTCCACCTTGATGATGTCGATGCCCAGTTCCGTGGTGCCCTCCGGCACAATCCCGGCGGGCAGTTGCGGATCGGCCTCCGACCGGGTCATCCCCTACTCCACCGT
>CAIYHO010000207.1 GCA_903925955.1 uncultured Chloroflexota bacterium | reverse complement strand
GGCCGGGACGTTGACCAGGCCATGGACCAAGCCGGGGACGGCGCGGCCGGGTTCGACATGACCATCGGCGGGGCCTTGGATGCCCTCGCCGGGATGGGCCCGGCCGGCGCAGCCGCGGCCGCCGCGATCACCGTAGCCATGGCAGGCGCGGTCCTCGCCATCAGGAAGGTCAAGCAGGTCGCGCAGGAGGCCATGAGCCAGGAGGATGTTGGGGCGCACATCGCCGCCGCGATGGGGGCCGGGAAGGACCAGATCAAACGGTACGGGAAGGTGGCCGGCGAAATCTACGCCGCCAACTTCGGCGAGAGCGTCGGTGCCGTCGGTGAAACGATTCGGGCGATCGCCAAGCAGGGCCTGTTCGGCAAGGGCACTTCCGATGCGCAGATCAAGGCGATCACGGAGCAGGCGCTGGTCCTGGCGGACGTGTTCAATATTGACGTTGCCGAGTCGACTGAGGCGGTTGCGCAGATCCTGCGCAACAAGCTGGCACCAAGTGCGCAGGCCGCATTCGACCTGCTCGTCGCCGGCGAACAGGCGGGCGTTGACAAGGCCGACGACCTGATGGACACGTTCACCGAATACAGCACGAAGTTTCGGGACCTGGGCCTGTCCGGGGCGCAGGCGATGGGGCTGATGAGTCAGGGGCTCAAAGCCGGCGCCCGGGACGCTGACACCGTCGCCGATGCGATCAAAGAGTTTTCGATCAGGGCGATTGATGGGTCAGCGGGGACCGCGGCCGGGTTCGATCAGGTCCTTGACCGGCTGCGGGCGATCAAAGACCCGGTTGAGCGTGACGCCGTCGCGGTGCAACTGTTCGGGACGAAAGCGGAGGATCTGGGTGATGCCCTGTTCGCCCTGGACCTGGGCACGGCGACGCAGGGCATGCAGGACATGGCTGGCGCTATAGCGCAGGCTGGGGACACGGTGGCCACCAGCCTCACCGCCCGCATCGAAACCCTGAAACGGCGGATCAAAGAGGCGTTCGTTGAGGAGATCGGCGGGCGGGCCATCCCCATCATCGGGAAGCTGATCGACAAAGTTGAGGAGGTGTGGGGGGTTCTGCGCCCATTCGTTGAGGACGGTTTGCGCGGTTTGCGCATGGAGTGGGAGGAGAACCGGGAGAGCATCGCCCGGTTCGCGGACTTCTGCACGGAGGTGCTCGTGCCCGTCCTGACCAGTTTGCTGGCCGGCGCGTTCATGACCGTGATCGGCGCAATCGGCCTGATGATCAAAGTGATTGGGTGGATTGGCGACGCATGGTCCAAGGCGAAAATTCACTTCGCTAATGCGGCCACGTTTTTCATCCGCCGCCTCGTCACCTTGTACGACGCGTGCGCGGCGGTCGCCCGGGTCATCCCCGGCAGCAACAAGAAAGATCTGGACGCGGCGCAGAAGCGGTTCCACGCGTGGGCGGATAAGCAGATCGCCTCACTGAACCGGATCGCTAGTTCGGCCCGCGCAGCCCACGGTGATGTTGTCAGCCTCGGCTCGGGCATGGCCGACACGTACGGCAAGTACTACACGTGGAAGGCCAACACCCAGGGTGTGGCGTCCCGTGGTGGGCGGGCCGCGGGCGGCCCAGCCGGCGGGATGACCCTCGTCGGGGAGCAAGGCCCCGAGCTGGTGCGGCTGCCTTTCGGGTCGTCAGTGATCCCATCCGGGCAGAGCACACAAATGCTCGGAGGCGGGGCTGGTGGGGGGGCGTTGACGCTGCTGCTGCGCGCCGCCCCAACCGCGGACCAAACCCTGATGGGCGCGCTCATCCGGGCACTGAAGATCGAAGTCCAGCAAGGGGGCGGCAATGTTCAGGCGGTTCTGG
>CAIYHO010000206.1 GCA_903925955.1 uncultured Chloroflexota bacterium | reverse complement strand
TGGCGTGCCTCCGTCGAGGATCATCGCGGCCAGCTCTTCCCCGGTCCGCGGTGCCAGCGTCAGCCCCAGCATCGCGTGGCCGCTGGCTACGTAGACATCCTTGTGCGGCGCAAGCCGCCCGATGACGGCGTTCCCGTCGGGTGTCATCGGGCGGAGCCCGGCGCTTGGCGGCAGAGCGGGCGCATCGGGGTTCCATGACCGCAGATACCGGCCGGGCGCCTCCTGGATTGCTCGGACCCGGTGGCGTACCACTCGCTCGTCGAGCCCGCCAAATTCCATGATCCCGGTCACGCGCGTCGCGCCGTCGAGCGGCGTCATCACGCAGTGGGCCTCGGCAAGCATCAGCATGACGTTGCTGTCGAGTTGCCCCGGGACGTACTCCACGCTGTAGCCCTTGCCGGGACGGATGGGCAGACGCGAGCCAAACAGCCGGGCAACCTGCGGGCTCCACGCGCCAGCGGCGATGACGATGGCGTCCGCCACGATCTCGCCAAAGACGCCGGCGACGCGGGGTCTGCCGTCGGCGCTCCTGCCGCCACCGGTGACGGCGCCCTCGCGCACAGTGACGCCCATCGCCTGCAGGCGGTCAACCAGGGCGGCGATGACCGACGCGGGCCGTACACGGCGCTCTTGGGGGAAGTAGACGGCGCCCACCACAGCGTCATTGAGTTGCGGCAGCATCGCCCGCGCCTCGTCGCCGGACAGGATCTGCGGGTCAAACCCCGCACGCCGCGAGCGGTCGAGGCCGGCAAGCGCCGCATCAAACTCCTCGCGGCTCAGGAACGCCTCAGTGTCGCCCCCGGTGTGCATCTCGAACGCCAGCCCGTCTGCGGCCCAGGCGTCAAGCGAGTCCATCGTGCCCTGCCCCAGCGCCGCGGAGGCCTCCCAGGAGCGGGCGTAGCTGGTCGCGTTGCAGGCCCGGAGCATGCCCCACATGAAGCGAACAAACGAGGGGGTCACGGCCGGCCGAACCGAGACCGGACCGTCTGCCCGGATCATGGACCGGAGCGTCTTGAGCACGATGCCGGGCGCGGGCACCGGTCCGGCAAGCGACGGGACAACCCAGCCGGCGTTGTTGGTCGATGCGCCAGAACCGGGCGCGCGATCACCCACAACAACAACCTCGGCGCCTCGCTTCGCGAGCGCGTAGGCGGTGGCGAGCCCCACAACGCCCGCCCCCACCACGACCACCTTCATGCAGTGTTCTCCCTGTGGGTTGTCCTGACGACAGCCAGCCTAGCCGAGCGGCAGCCGACGGTAGTGGCCGTCGCTCCAGGGATCGAGGAAGTGGTTCATCGGGCCGTTGTCCACGTAGTGCTTATGCCAGTGGGCCATCGCCTCGCGGTCAAGCTCCACGCCAAGCCCGGGTCCCTCAGGCACGCGGACGACGTTGTTGGTTTGGCGGAACGGGCCGTCCTTGATGACATCGCCCACCTGCCAGCGGAAGAGCGACTGGCTGGGTTCTGTGATGTGCGGCATCGCCGCGCTCATGTGCAGATAGGCGGCCGTGCAGATGCCCGCGTCGCCGCTGTAGCACCAGAACCCGATGCCCATGGCCTCGCATGCGCCGATAAAGCGCAGCGCCCGCGAGATCCCGCCCAGCACGGCGAAGTTGACCACGATGGTGTCCGGCGCCCCAAGGGCAACTGCCCGGCGAATGTCAGGGACGTGGGTTGAGAACGGGATGGACGAGTGGCGGCGCAGCTGCGCCATCTCCTCAAACGTCCCAACCGGATCCTCGTAGTTGCGGATGTCGTACGGCTCAATCTCGCGCAGGATCCGTGTTGCCGTGGCCACAGACCACGCCATGTTGGAGTCCAGGCGGATCATCGCCTTGGGGCCAAGCGCCTCGCGCAGCAGGCGCACGGTTGCAATCTCACGCTCCGGGTCGCCCACCGTGAGCTTGCCCTCGAAGTACGTGGAACCGTGCTCCTCGCGCATCTTGAGGCAGTAGTCCACCACGGACTCGGACGTCTCAAGCGTCTCACGGCCATCAGCGCTTGAGCGGTAGGAGAAGTACTCCGTAAACGGGATGTCCTTGCGCACCGCTCCGCCAAGCAACTGGTACAGCGGCTGGCCCCACGCCTTGCCCCGGAGATCCCAGAGTGCAATCTCGATGGCGCCGAAGGCGCGCACGACGGCGTTGCCGTCCGTGTTCTGGACGATCTGCCAGGGCGGCACGCAGCGACCCTCAAGGTCGGCGATGTTGATTGGGTCGTGGCCGATGATCCTGTCGGCCATGCTGCGCAGCGTGGGCAGAAGGTCGTCGGATGGAGCCTCACCAAGGCCCACCAGACCCTCGTCTGTCTCTACCTCGATGACAACCTTGGTGGTGCCCGGGTACAGGCCGCCGCTCCAGAAGTACGGCATGTCCATCGGGATGTTGACCGGTGTGAGGCGCACGCTGGTGATCTTCATGATCCAACTCCCGACGCAGGCTTGCTGCGGTCTGGTGACCGGCGAGGGACGAGATACGGGCTCGCCCCTCGCCGCTTGGTGATCGCTACGAGCGCAGGTGCCCGCCTTCGGGATCAAACACCGCGGCCGCGCCAACCGCAGCAACGGTGACAGGATAGAGCTCGCCGATGTACTCCACGGCAAGCTTGTTGCCGGCGACGGCCTCCTCGATGGGGAGATAGGCCATCAGCAGGTGCTTGCCCACCGAGACGCCCGTGGCGGCGGTGGTCACGAAGGAGCGCCGGCCATTGCGGTCCTGGAGAACCGTGCCGTCAGGCTTGCAGATTGGCTCGCGGCCAAGCATGTACCGCTTGACGCCCGAGGCGGACGTGTTGTCGTCCACGCTGAGCGTGCAGAGCAGGTTGGCCGGCCCCTCGGCCCGCTGCGCGAGGTACGCAGCCTTGCCGATGAAGTCAGCCTCCTTGACCTTGGGGCGGGTCATCCCGGCCTCACCCAGGGTGCGGTCGAGCTCCAGCTCGCTGCCCATCAGGCGGTAGCCCTTCTCCACGCGGAGGCTGCCGCCGTACGCGATGAGGCCCACCGGGGTGATGTCGAACGGCTTGCCCGCCTCCATGAGGACGTCCCAGAGGTGGGCGCCCTGCTCCATCGGAACATGGAGCTCCCAGCCAAGCTCGCCCGCGTAGCTGATGCGTGTTGCGATCACGCGGACGGACTTGATGTCGATCGGCACGCAGCTGCCGTAGGGCAGGGCCTCGTTGGAGACGTCGTCCGTGGTGACCGACGCCACGACCTTGCGGGCGTTGGGCCCCCAGATCGCGATCATCGACCAGGACGTGGTGACGTCCGCGAAGTTGACGGACCCGCCTGTGGGGAGGTGGTCGGTCATCCACTTCATGTCGGCGTGGCCAGCGAAGCCCGCGTCCACAACCCGGAAGTAGTCGTGGGCGAGGCGCATGACCACGATGTCGGCGCGGATGCCGCCCGCCTCGTGCAGGAGCTGGGTGTAGACGATGCGTCCAACCGGGACGTCAATCTGGCCCACGGCCATGTACTGCAGCCAGGCAAGGGCGCCGGGGCCGGAGACGTCCCACTCCGCGAATGCCGGGTTCTCAATCAGGCCCACGCTCTCGCGCAGGGCGAGGTGCTCAGCGTTGGCGATGGGGCTCCACCAGCGGCTGTCCCACTCGTGCGGCCGGTCCATGATCCGGTCGCCGTACTTGGCCAGCAGGGGCTCGTTGCTGCGGTACCAGGCGGGCCGCTCCCAGCTGGCAATCTCCACAAACTCGGCGCCGAGCGCCTGGTGCTGGGCGTGGGCGGCGCCGTGGCGCACGTCGCGGTCCGTGTCCCACTGCTCGCCCGGATGGACGATGCCGTAGAACTTGGGGAACCACTCAGCGCCGCGGGACTCGTAGTGGAACGGCGTCTTCTGGGTGTCGTAGAAGCGGGCGATGTTGGCGCTTGACGGGTCCATCTCGGGCTTGCCGTCGGTCATCCACTCGGCCAGCATGCGGGTGAGGCTTGGCGCCTCTTTGATCCACATGGCCGAGCAGGCGATGAGGCCCTTGACCTCGGGGGTCTCGCCAATGAGCGGCATGCCGTCAGCGGTGAGCGAGATCAGGCCGTTGATGGCGTGCTTGATGCCCACCTTCTCGTTGCCCACGATTGCCGGATACAGCTCGAGGGCCTTCTCGAGGTGCTCGTCAAAGTCCTCCTGAGTGAACGGCATCTCAGTTGGGGTGAGCAGGGCCCGCTCGTTGGACGGGATGTCCTCCACGGGAACCAGGATGGAGCGGTGGGCGTAGGAGCCAATCTCCAGATCGCCGCCTGCCTGACGCTCGTACATGCGCGCGTCCATGTCGCGGATGACCGGGAACGCAAGCGCGCTCAGGCCCTCAAACTCCGGCACCGGGCCAACATCGATCATCTGGTGCACGGCCGGGGTGAGCGGGATGCGGGCGCCGGCCATGGCGGCCACCTTGGCGCTCCAGACACCGCCGCACACGACGACGATGTCCGCCGCAATGTGGCCGCGAGTGGTGGTGAGGCCCTTGATCCGCCCGCCAACGACGTCCACCCCGAGGACCTCGGTGTTGGCAAACGTCTGCAGGGCACCCATCTCGATGGCCTTGTCGCGCCAGATGGTGCCCGCGTGCAGCGGGTCCACCACGCCCACCGAAGGGGTGTGGAAGCCGCCGAGGATCTTTGTGTCGTCGAGGAACGGCATCAGGTTCTTGACGCCCTTGGGCGACAGGAGCTCCGCGTCCACGCCGTACGCATGGGCGGCGCTCATGCGGCGGTGGAGCTCGTGCATCCGCTCCTCGGTCCGCGCAACCTCGATGCCGCCGCAGCGCGTGAAGGTGCCCATTTCCGTGAACTGGGCGATGCCGTCCAGACACCACTCGGTCATCTGTCGCGAGTACTCCACGGGGAACGTGAAGCTTGACGCGTGACCGGTGGACCCGCCCGGGTTGGGAAGCGGGCCCTTGTCCACCTGGACGATGTCCCGCCAGCCAAGGCGGGCCAGATGCCACGCCAGGCCGTTGCCTGCAATGCCGGCGCCAACGATGACCACTCGCGCCTGGGAGGGCAATTCACGCATCGGCCTGTACCTCGGGTTGTCTGGCTACGGACATGTCCTCAGGCGCCGGTGGGGTGGCGCCGGATGATCGGAGGCTGATTCTAGAAACCGTTCAGCCACCTCATGCGGGTGCGCTACACGCCCCTTCGGCCCCCTTCGTGCGTGGGTGGATGCCGGACCCGGTCCAGGGTGACACGCAGATGGGAACGTGTTCCGCATTCCGGAACAATCCCGCGTCGCCTGGACCCGGTCAGGGCGCCTCGCGGAGGTCGTGCGCCATCCGGGCGGCGGCCTCTGCGACGAGTTGCCCAATCGCCTCCCGGCGACCGGGGAGCGGAAAGCGAAACGACGGCCCATGGAGACCGATGACGCAGACGACTTGCCCGTCCCTGTCAGCGACGCCGGCAGCCACGGATGACAGACCCTCGCTGTACTCGCCGATCACCCAGCCATAGCCGGCCTCCACGATGGAGCGCAGGCGCCAGCGAAGCACATTGGGGTCCGTGATGGTGGCCATGCTCGACCGCTCTAGCGGCGCGGCGAGATAGGCGGACAACTGGGCCGGCGACAGCGTCGCTAGCAGCACCTGGCCGCCCGAGACCTGGTGCATCGGCTTGCGGGCGCCCGTCCAATCCCTGACGGAGATCTCGTGGCTGCCGCCAATCTGGTCGATGTAGAGGACTTCGCGGCCGCTGGGGATCCCGATGGTGGCAATCTCGCCGGTCGCCTCGGCCATCGCGGCAAGGTGGGGCCGCGCGATCAGCGCCAGGTGACGGCCAGGGTGGGGTCCCGAGGCAAGCTTGCCCATGACGGGCCCCAGGCCGTAGCGGCCGTCTGCGAGCTGCTCCACGGCGGTCTGGTCGATGAGCGCCCATAACAGGCGCGACGTGGAGGACTTTGGGAGCGTCACTCGGCGTGAGATCGCCGTGACGCCGAGTGGACCGTCTGCGAGCACCTGCAGGATGGCAAACGCCCGATCAATGGACTGGACCCGGGTCATGCGGACACGATGGGGCTGCTCCGTGGATCCCACAGTGAACGTTTGCGGCAGGGGAGCCGCGTGCCGCCGCGCGTCGCTAGGCTCCGGCTGGGATCCTGGCCAGCATCCCGGCGATGTGCTCGTCGTCGTGGTTGGCCATGACGCCGATATAACCGGTCCCGTCCAGCCGCCCAAACGTGCCGTGGGTGCCCCACTTGGCCCAGCCAGCCTCGTCCAGCCGGCTGAGCCAGGCCAGGCTGGCTGAGCGCCGGGCGGCGAACTCGGCGAGGGCAGCCTCCGTGGTGGCCATCCAGAACGCATCGGATGTGCCTGGTTCGTGCCACACCCAGGACGGCGGCACGTCGCCCTCGAGTGACGACAGACGCGTGGCGTAGACCTCGATCTCAACGCGGCACAGGTGGCCAACGCTCAGGCGAGCCGTCCACTCCCCCGCGGGTGTGCCGGAGACCGCCTCTGCGGCCTCAAGCGCCCTGACGGCGGCCGACAGCCGGTCAGGCGCGGAGGCCAGCCGGTCAAGGAGCGCCATTCGAGCAGTGTGCACCACAGCCTCCTGTTCTAGAGCTCGGAGTCCGGCATGGACGCCTTGCGCTGCGCCACGAAGTCCCGCAGCGCCTCGTCCACGGCCGGGTCCAGCGCGGGCGCCTCGTACTCGCGGAGCATCTTCTTCCAGATGGCGTTGGCGCGGATGGCCGAGTCCATGTGGCCATCTTCGGCCCACTGCTCGTAGCTGTTGTTGTCGGCCGTGTCTGACCGGTAGAACGCGGTCTCAAAGTTGGCCAGCGTGTGGGCGGTGCCAAAGAAGTGGTTGCCCGGGCCGTTGGCGATCATCGCGTCAAGCGCCTGACCGTTCTCCGACAGGTCCACGCCGCGCACGAAGGTGCCCATCATCCCGCACTGGTCGGCGTCGAGGATGAACTTCTCATAGCCCACGGTCAGCCCGCCCTCAAGCCAGCCTGCCGCATGGAGGACAAAGTTCACGCCGCCCAGAACGGTGGGCTGCAGCGTGTTGGCGGACTCGTAGGCTGCCTGCGCGTCGGCGATCTTTGACGCCGAGAGCGAGCCGCCGGAGCGGAACGGGACGCCAAGCCTGCGGGCAAGCGCCGCAACGGTATACAGGACCAGCGCGGGCTCCGGGGTGCCGAAGGTGGGAGCGCCCGACTGCATCGACACTGACGACGCAAACGAGCCAAAGATCACCGGTGCGCCCGGACGGACCAGCTGGACAAACGCCATGCCGGCCATCGCCTCAGCGAGGGTCTGCGTGGCGGCGCCCGCAACGGTCACCGGGGCCATGGCGCCAGCAAGGATGAACGGTGTGACGAGGACGGCCTGGTTGGCCTCGGCATAGGCGCGCGCGGCACCCAGCATCACCGAGTCCCAGACCAGCGGCGAGTTGGCGTTGGCCAGCCCGAGGATCACCGTGTGGTCCTCGAGATACTCCTTGCCAAACACGATGCGCGCCATCTCAACCGAGTCTCGCGCCCGCTGCGGGGCCGTGACCGAGCCCATGAACGGCTTGTCGCTGTAGCGGATGTGCGCGTCCACCATGTCGAGGTGTCGCTTGTTCACCGGCAGGTCCACCGGCTCGCAGATGGTGCCGCCGCTGTGGTGGAGGTAGGGGCTCATGTAGGTGAGCTTTACGAGGTTGCGGAAGTCCTCGATTGTCCCGTAGCGGCGGCCATTGTCCAGGTCGCTCACAAAGGGCGAGCCGTAGTTGGGGGCGAAGACGGTGGCGTTGCCGCCAATCTGCACGTTGCGGGCGGGGTTCCGCGCGTACTGCGTGAACACGCGCGGCGCGCTCTTCTGGATGATCGAACGGGCCAGACCGCGCGGGAAGTGGACGCGCTCACCCTGGACGTCGCAGCCCGCATCCTTCAGAAGACGCAGCGCGTCGAGGTCGCCGCGGAAGTCGATGCCCACCTGCTCAAGGATGGTGTCCGCGTTGTGCTCGATGAGCGCGAGGCCCTCCTCGCTCACCACTTCAAACGGCGCCATCGTGCGCGTGAGGTACGGCACGATTGCGGCCGTGCTCCGGTCGGCGCGGGCGGCCTGGCGGGCAAGTCTGCCGCCGGACCGGCGGGGGCTGGTGTCTTCGGTCATGGTGGTCTCCTCAGGCCTGCGTCTCGGAGGTGGTGTCGGGGTTGGCGTCGGGGTTGGCGGCCGCGGCGCGGCGTCGGGTGCGGACTGGGCCCGTGGCGTCCCCGGGAGCGGGACGCGGCGGCAGCGACACGGCTTTGGACAGGTTGGTGAGCGGCGCGCTCTTGTGCGGAATGGCCAGGGCGTCCACGAAGTACGCCTGGAACGCGGGCTCCACCGCGGTCTCGATCTTCTCCACGCGGCGGACAACATCCTCAATCTCGACGCGTGACGCCCGCGAGAGCAGCGCGATGAGCGCCCCGGTCCCGGCCGCGTTGCCCACGGATGCAACGTGCGCCAGGTCGCAGTCCGGGATCAGGCCCAACACCATGGCGTGGCGCATGTCGATATGGCTGCCAAAGGCTCCGGCCAGGTGGATCTCATCCACGGACGTCACGCCGAAGTGGTCCATCAGCAGCTGCGCACCGGCATGGAGCGCGGCTTTCGCCAGCTGGATGGCGCGGACGTCCTCCTGGGTGACCAGCAGGCGCGGCGTGCCCTCGTTGAGGACGTAGCTGTACGTCCGCCCGTTGGCGATGACCCGCGGTGTGCGTGCGGCGAGGCTGCCGTCGATGACGCCGTCCGCGCTGATAACGCCCGCGAGGTACAGCTCCGCAATTGCCTCGATGATCCCCGAGCCGCAGATCCCCGTAATCCCGGTGGACGTCGTGGATTCCGGGAAGGCCGGCTCGTCGGACCAGTGGGTGCTGCCGATGACCTTGAAGCGCGGCTCCAGGGTGACGGGGTCAATGCGGACGCGCTCCACGGCACCGGGCGCCGCGCGCTGGCCTGCGCTGACCTGCGCCCCCTCAAAGGCGGGACCCGTGGGGCTGGACGCCGCAAGCAGGCGGTCCTTGTTGCCCAGCACCAGCTCTGCGTTGGTGCCCACGTCCACCAGCAGCCGGACCGCGTCTGACTGGTGCGGGCGATCAGAGAGGATGGCCCCGGCGGTATCGGCGCCCACGTGGCCGGCGATACACGGCAGCAGGTAGACCCGGGCGGTGGGCCGCAGCGCCAGCCCCAGATCCGCAGCCGTGGTGGTGACCGCGCCGTCAACGGCCAGCGCAAAGGGCGCAGAGCCAAGCGGCACCGGGTCAAGGCCCAGCACCAGGTGGTGCATCACCGGATTGCCCACCAGGACCAGCTCCAGGACGTCGTTGGCATCGATACCACCGCCGGCAGCGGCAGCGTCCGCCACCAGCGAGCCTGTCAGCCCGTCGAGCGCATCGCGGACGGCTCGCGTCATCGCGGCTGCCCCGTCGTCGTGGAGCATCGCGTACGAGACGCGGCTCATCAGGTCTTCGCCAAAGCGGATCTGCGGGTTCATCACGCCAGCCGAGGCCAGCACCTCGCCCGTGCCCAGGTCCGCGAGGTGCCCGGCAATGGTGGTGGAGCCGATGTCGATAGCGATGCCCGCGATGCGCTCCTTCAAGCCAGGCCAAACGGCCACAACCTCGTGGCGCTCGCCGTCCGGGCCGTCCTGACGCACGGCCGCGGTCACCGCCCAGCGCCCGTCGCGCAGTGCCTTCTGCAGATCGCGCGCCACCGGGAGCGCAATGACGGCGTTGGCGATGCCCCAGTCGCGCGTCAGCGCTGCGCGGAACCGCTCAAGGTCCCCGCCGGCAACGGCAAGCTCCGGCTCCTCAACTTCGACATAGCGCAGCCGCACCACCGGGTCCACCACGAACCGGCGCAGGTCCAGCGCCTTGCGGACCACCTGGCGGTGGACCTGGCTTTCGGCCGGGACGTCGATGACGAGGTCGCCTTGCATGTAGGCCGCGCAGGCGAGGCGGCGGCCCTCCGCAAGACCCTTGCGGGTGCGGAACGTGGTCTCCTTCTCGGCCAGACCCGTGAGGT
>CAIYHO010000205.1 GCA_903925955.1 uncultured Chloroflexota bacterium | reverse complement strand
GCCGACCAACGAGCGCCCCTGCGGACGCCGTGCGCATCCCGCGCTCCTCGATCCACGCCCGGGTGCGCGACCGCGTGTTGCGCTCCACCCACGCGAGATCCACGGACGACACGCGCCCGGCCAGCAGCAGTTCGCCGCCGGAATCGGCCGCGACTGTGCGCAGCGCCACCATCGTTGCGCGGACACGTTTGGCATCGGCCGCGTCCAGCATCGGCAGCACCGGCCCAACGTGCGTATCTGCCAGCAGCAGCGCGTCCAGCGGCGAGTCAACGTCCATTGCGAGGTGGCGCCGGCGCCGCAGGTCCGCCACGGCCACGCCGGCCCGCTCTGCGAGAAAGCGGGGCAGCGCGTTGTCGGAGTCCAGCTCCGGCGGGAGTCCGGGGAGCAGCAGGTCCGCCCGGGCGATGGCGATGGCGTCCGCGGAGTACCGGTGGTTGGCGAGAGCCCCCGGCACGTCCAAGGCAGCGGCCGCCACGAAGTCAGCCAGATCGCGTGCGTCCGCCAGTGGGATGGAACCCGCGCCCAGCACCACAAGACCCACGAGCCCCGTCGGCATCAGTTCGCCGGCAAGCCGCTGGAGCCGTGCGCCGAACGGGGTAGAGTCGGGCGGTTCACGGCGGACCACGGCCTGCGTGGCACCCGCCGCAAGGAACCCGCGCCGATGGTGCTCGGCAAGCGCCGTTCGCGCATCATCAAGGACCTGCTCAAAGTGACCGGCGCCGTCGGGCAGCGTTGGCGCAAGAATGAGCACGGTGACGGGCGGCATGCCCGTGAGTCTAGCGAGGGTGTGGATGGCAACGGCGAGCCGGGTGCGGGCCTACATTGGGCTTGGGGCAAACGTGGGCGACGCCGCCGACACGCTTGCGGCAGCCGTGCACGCTCTGGCCGCCCTGCCGGGAGTGCGCCTGCGAGGCGTCTCGCGCCTCTACACCACCACCCCCGTGGGCGTGCTGGACCAGCCCGATTTTCACAATGCCGCGGTTGCCCTTGATGTCCCTGCCGGGCCGGACCCGGCCACCGGCGCCACCAACCTCCTGGTTGCGCTCAAGGAGCTGGAGCGCGCGTTTGGCCGCCAGGTGCGCCAGCGCTGGGGTCCGCGCGAGGTGGACTTGGACATCCTGGTCTTTGGCCGCCACGCCATCGCCACCAGCCGGCCGCCACAGGGCCAGAGCGCCGACCCGGCCAAGGCGCGCCTGCCGCTGGTGGTGCCGCATCGCGACGCCCGCCACCGGCTCTTTGTGCTGGCGCCGCTCTTGGACCTGGCGCCGCGGCTTGTGCCGCCGTCGTGGGGCGAGACCGTTGCCGCAGCCGCCGAGCGCCAGCGCGGGATCGAGGGCGCCCGCGCCGCCCGTCCGATTGCGAGTTGGGACGGCGAGGGCTGGAGCCCGCTGGAATAGCGCCAGACGCTTAGAGGCGGACGGCCGGCGGCCGATCGCGGTCAAACATGTGGACCGTGTCCACAAACCGGACCTGCTTGGTCTGGTAGCCCATCACCAAAGAGTGTGTGCGGGCGCCGCCGCCAAAGAACCGCACGCCCTGCAGCAGATCGCCGGCTGTCACGCCGGTGGCTGCAAACACGAGGTTGTCGCCTGACGCCAAGTCCTCGGTCTTGAAGACCTTTGTCTCGTCCGCGTGGCCGAGCATCTTCTTGGCTCGCTCGCGCTCCTCGTCGTTTCGGAAGCGGAAGCGCGCCTGGATCTCGCCGCCCAGACAGCGCAGCGCGGCCGCCGTGATCACGCCTTCCGGGGCGCCGCCGATGCCCATCACCGCATGGACGCCCGTGCCCTGGACGGCACAGCTGATGGCAGCCGCCACGTCGCCGTCGGAGATCAGCTTGATGCGCGCACCCGTGCCGCGGACCGCGGCGATCAGCTCCGCGTGGCGTGGCCGGTCAAGGATGATCACCGTGATGTCGCTGACCTTGCGCCGGAGCGCCTCGGCGATCCGGTGGCAGTTCTCCTCGGGCGTGAGCGTGATGTCCACGCAGCCCGCGGCCACTGGACCCACGGCCAGCTTGTCGAGGTAGGTGTCGGGCGCGTTTGTGAGCCCGCCACGGTCTGACGCGGCCAGCACCGTGACCGCGCCGCCCTGTCCAGTGGCGACGAGGTTGGTCCCCTCCAGCGGGTCAACCGCGATGTCCACTTCGGCGGCGTGCTCCGCCCGCTCGGCGCGGCCAACCTTCTCACCGATGTAGAGCATCGGCGCCTCGTCGCGCTCGCCCTCGCCAATGACGATGGTCCCGTACATGTCGGTCTCGTCCATCGTGGCGCGCATCGCCTCGGTGGCGGCCTGGTCTGCCTCGTCGCGCAGGCCCCTGCCCATGAACCGCGCGGACGCGATGGCGGCCGCCTCGGTCACGCGGACCATCTCGAGCGCGAGCATCTTCTCCATCGGAACTCTCCTGCGGCTGGTGCGGTGTGCGCGCGGTGGGTGGGTGCTGGCGCCTTGGAGCGCTGGGTCCAGGGGCGGCCCGGCTCAGTGCCGGAAGTGGCGGCGACCTGTGAAGACCATCGCCAGATGATGTCGGTCCGCCACCTCGATTGCCATCTCGTCGCGGATGGATCCGCCCGGCTGGATGATCGCGGTGATGCCGGCATTGGCGGCAATCTGGATGGCGTCGGGGAACGGGAAGTAGGCGTCTGACGCCATGACGGAGAGGCGTGCCCTATCGCCAGCGCGGCGGAGGGCGATGTCCACGGCAACCCCGCGGCTGGCTTGCGCCGCACCGATACCGATGGCCGCGCCGTTGCGTGCGAGGACGATGCCGTTGGACCGCACATGGCGGACCGTTCGCCAGGCGAACAGCAGGTCAGTCAGCTCGCCCAGCGTGGGGTGGCGGCGGGTGACCACCTGGAGTTGGCCGCGATCAAGCTCCAGTGAGTCCAGCGCCTCCACGAGGAGGCCACCGCCCACGCGCTTGAAGTCCAGATTGGCGATGCCGTAGTCGCGCAGCCCGTCACCGGCTGGCGCCGGGACGGCGAGGAGCTCCAGCCCAGGCTTGGCCTCGAGGATGCCTAGGGCCGCCGCGGAGAACCCTGGGGCGATGACCGCCTCGTAGGAGCTGATGGCGATCTCTCGTGCCGTGGCGCCGTCGAGTTCCCGGTTGACGCCGACGATGCCGCCGAAGGAGGCGACAGGATCGGTATCGAGCGCCCGCCGGTAGGCCTCCACCAGTTCGTCGGCCGAGGCGATGCCCACAGGGTCGGTGTGCTTGGCGATCACCACCGTTGGCCCAGTGAAGTCGCTGGCGATCCGGTAGGCGGCGTCGAGGTCCAACAGGTTGTTGAACGTGGGGGCGGAGCCTGCCAGTTGCGTGGCGTCTGCCATGGAGCGCGAGCGGTGCGTGGTCTCGCGATAGAAGGCCGCGCGCTGGTGCGGGTTCTCGCCGTAGGGGAGGTCGCTGACCTTTTCCAGGACCAGCGCCAGACGCTGCGGGTACGTGTTGTTGGAGATCTGGTTGAGGTACGCGGCAATCTCCGCGTAGTACGCGGCCACGGTGCTGAACGCGTCGGCGGCAAGGCGGTAGCGCGTGTCTGCGCTGACCTCGCCCAAGCTCTTGAGCTCTTCGAGCACCGCTGCGTAGTGCTCTGGCCGCGGGATGGCGATGACGCCCGCGGCATTGCGTGCGGCGGCGCCCAGAAGCGCGGCACTGGCCACGTCGATCATCTCGACCGCCTCGTCAATGCCGATATGGCGCCGGCCCACTTCGGGTGCAAACGGCTTGACGTTGACGGCAACCACGTCGATCAGCCCGATGCCCTGCTCAACAAGCTGGGCCAGCTGGTCTGGGGCGTCGCGGCGGGCAAGGATGCCGGCATAGACCGCGGGGTGGAACGTGCGCACTTGGCCGCCCACAAGCGGGGGCACATTGGTGAGATCCGAGACGGGTTTTGCGTCGATGCCGTCGGCGGCGAGGTGTTCGCGGGTGCCGTCCGTGGCGTACAGGTCGGCGCCAAGCGCCCGAAGCTCTCTGGCAAACGCGGAGATCCCTTCGCGGTTGGCAACCGAGAGCAGCGCTCGCACCTGCGCGGTACCTCCAACCGGGTGGCCCCAGATCGTTTCGCCCGCCACGTCGCGGTCAGACGTGATCGGCGCCGAGTATACGCGGGGCCGTGGCATACTCGGCAGGCCTATCAGCGTGGCCGGCTCGACCGGCTGTTCCGGAGACCCCTGGCGTGAAGCTCTGGCCCTGGGAATATTTGTTCAAGCCCTATGCAGACTGGTCCGTGCCGGACCTGTACGGGCCGTTGCTTTGGGCGTCGCTGATCGCGCTGGTTGCGACCATCGTGTTCTACAACATCCGCACCCGGCAGCTCCACCGCCACGCCATCTACCTGCAGATGTACGAGTGGCTCCTGTGGACCGCGATCATCACGTTCAGCATGATGATCGTGTACTGGGTCTTCCGGTTCGACATGATCATCGTCCTGAGCACGCTTGTGGCAGGTTTGGCCACCGCGGTCTGGATCCGCTTCCGGAAGTTCCCGCCGGACTTTGCCGCGTACGAGCGCCAGTTGGCCAAGCAGCGCTACTTCTCGCGCGAGCGGTTCAGCCATCCTGAGGCAACCATCCGCGCCAAGAACTCGCGCCGCCGACGCCGCACGCGCCGCTAGGTTCGTCAGGCCCCGGCGCTAGACATCGCCGATGCCAATCGAGATCCGACGGTTTGGCGTAGGCCACAGGCGCCCTGACGGGCCGCCCGGCTCCGACGGTGTTGAGAGCCGCGTCATCGAGTCGCGTGCATCAGGCTCTGTCACCGAGCTTGCGTTTGGTCGCAGCGCGCGCCTCGCCCCGCACGCCAGCCCGCGCTGGATCAGCTTTCTGGTGATCGAGGGCGGCGGGTGGACCGGCGTTGGCGCCGAGCGATGCCGGATTGCCGCTGGCGAGGCCGCGGTCTGGCCGCCTGATGTGCTGCACGCGGCCTGGACGGATGGGACGCCAATGCGGGCGATCGTTGTGGAACTGGCGGAGGATCCGCGGCAGCTGTCGGCCGTGGTTGACGGGCTGGCCGAAGACGCCGAGGTGGTGGCGCGGCCCGTGTCGCGCGGGGAGGGACAGCTGGCCGAGCGACCGCGGCGGCGGTCCCCGGCCGAGGCCGACGAGGGTGAG
>CAIYHO010000204.1 GCA_903925955.1 uncultured Chloroflexota bacterium | reverse complement strand
GTGCTCCCTGATGGCGTCGGCGTCTGGGTCGCGGACGACAAGCGCGCGCCGGACGCCGCCCGCATGGTCGAGGCGGAAGATGGCCAGCGAGTCAAACGCGATGAGCGCCCCGAGAGAGTCGGCGATCTGGTCGAGGACGCTTGTGGGCTCAAGGGTGGCCAGGAGCCGTTCGCTGATCTCAAGGAGCCGGTGCTGGCGCTCAAGGCGGTTGGCCAACTCCAGCCGCTGCTGCTCCAGCTCCGCAAACGCCTCGGCGCTCACGATGGACTGGGCCGCATAGCCTGCGAAGACCTCGAGCATCCGCTGGTCGCCATCGCTGAAGTGGTCGTAGCCGTCACGCGACACCACGATCACGCCCAGCACACTTGACTCCCACGCCATGGGCACCGCCAGCATCGACTCTGCCCCGCGCGGGTTGCCAACCTGTTGGCCGCGGCTGTCGCGGCGCGCATCCGCCAAGCGGACCGCCTGGTTGTGCGCGGCCACCCAGCCGGTGATCCCCGTGCCGATGGGTACGCGCAGCTGATCCATCGATGGACGACCAATGCCGAGGAATTCGCCCTGAAACGCGATGGGCTCACACATGCCCCGGGTGGTGTCAACCCGATAGACACGGATGGTGTCGTGGGCGATCAACTTGTCCGCCTCGGCGACGATTGCCTCGCCGATGGCGTCCACACCCTGGATCCGGTTGAGGCGCCAGGACAGCTCCTGCACGGCCTTGAGCCGTGCGGCGTCGGATCTGGCGTCTGCAAGGAGGAGCGACCCAGACACGATCGACCCAAGTTGCCGGGCGAACAGCGCGCCCAGCTCGCGATCAGCCTTGGACCATGTGTGATTGATGGAGCTGTACAACAGGATGGCGCCCACAACCTCGCCGTTGACGACCAGCGGCAACACAAGCACCTCGCCCACGCCTGATGCCGCGTACACGTCCACCAGTCCGTCCTTGCGCTCGGCGCACAGGATCACGCGCGGCTGCCCGTCGGCAAGCGATGCCATGTCCACAAGGCCGCCGGTCCGACCCACCATCTCAACCCCGTCGAGGAGTGGTTCTTCGAGTCCCTCGGTGCCCGTTAGCTGCAGAGCGAGTTTGCCGGCCGTACGCACCCACGCCGAGGCCTGACGCGTGTGGAACAGGCTGGTGGCGGCGTGGAGCGTTGCCCGGACCAGCTCGCCCGTCTCCAGGTCCGCGGAGAGGGTCCGGAGCGCGCGGAAGAGCGCCTCAACCCGGATGGACTCTGAGGTGCTGGGCCTGGCCGGTTCCGTCGTCACCCTGGCTGGTCACCCCACCGTTGCGGGTTGTGGCCGAGTCTTGCACTCGGCACAGTCCGCGTATGGTGGGAGTATCGGCTACCCCGTGTTGACCTGCTACTAGCGCGACGTGCCTCGTGTCATCTGGTGCGACAGCCGATCCTTCAGGGCGGCTGCGTCGTCAGCGCCCATGGCGACGATGCCTGACCCAAGTGCCTTGCCGCGCAGCATGCGCGCGTCCGCCAGCTTGAGGATCTCAGCCGGTGAGAGGGTGACCTGGTCGTCGAGCAGGACAATCCCGATTGATGCGTTCACGCGCACGTCGGTTGCGTAGGCGTGCAGGCGGATCGGCTGCCGGATGCCCTCCTGGATCCGCGTGGCCAGCCGCATGGCGGCTGCAAGATTGGGCACATCGCTGAGCAGCACCGAGAACTCGTCCCCGGCGCCGTTCAAACGGGCCACTGCATCGGTTGCGCGGACTGCGGCCAGCAGCCGGCGCGCCACAACCCGCAGGACCTCGTCCCCGGACTCAAGCAGGTAGGCGTCGTTGACCGCCTTGAACTTGTCCAGGTCAAGCAGGAGGACGGCCGCCCGCTGCTGACCGTTGCGGGCCCGTTCCACGGCAGCGGCAAGGCCCGGATTGAACCCGAGGTCGTTGAGGAGGCCCGTCTTCTCGTCGTGGCGAAGCACCTCCAGGCGGTTGTGCGCCTGCCAGATGATGAGCGCCAGCACGATGGAGACGATGGGCGCCCACCAGCCGATGGCCAGGTACGAGGCGGCCATCAGCCACGCGAGGATCCCCTCCGCGAGAAATGTCGTGCGCACGGACGTGTCGATGATCCGGCTTGCCTCTTTCAGGCTGACATCGGAGCGCATCGCCAGCGTTGGGATGACCAGGATCAGGTTGGCCAGGGCAAACACGAGCCCGGTGACGCCAGCAACCAGAAGGAACGCCAGCTCGGGCTGGCTGGCCAGCGGCTGCGCCAGGAGATGCCGCGCCAGCTCACCGGCAATTCCGGCGGCAATGGCCGCCAGCATGGAGACGGCGTGGTTGGAGAGGATGCCGCGCAGTGGCTGCGACCGGAGCTCACGGATTTCAATCTCGGACACCAGACCCATCAGGCCACCCGCGACGGGTCCGCCAAGAACGGTCCCCGCCACGATGAACGGCATGCTGAACGTCATCACGCTGCCGCCCGGGCGCTCGTCGGCGCGGATGCCGCCCAGGAGCCCAAACCCAAGCCAGAAGGCGAGCCCGCCAATCAGGGCAGCTTCGGGGGCGAGACCCGGCCACGGCAGTGCGATCTCGCGCCGCAGATAGCCCGCCGCCACCACGGCTGTCATCGCGGCTGCGGCGGCAAGGATCTGCAGCGCCACCCACAGCGTGAGCTTGTCCGGGACAACCTCAAGGGCCAACTGCAGGCCCGCGGCCCGCGGCATCACAGCCGTTGCGCCCAGACGCGGTGTGGTTCGGCTTGGAGCCATGCCTGACGCAAACATGCTGGTCACTCCCCCCTGGCCGCGGATGTCGCGGCGATGCCTGTGGGGTGTGTCGGCCAACCTGCTCCCCGGTTGCCCATCCCGGACCGCGCGAAGTCAGACACCGACCGCCCTCCTTGGTATGGCGTCTCAGCGAGCCCCCGCGGTCCCGGTACCCCGTGGGCAACGACACTGTTGTCGGCTATATCTGACACCCTGTGGGATAACCACGGTACCCATCAGGGGGGTCATAGGGTGGTAGTACCTTCGTACTGTCAGAGCTCTGCGGCGGGGCGTCGCAACCGCACCTCAGCGCACTCGAGTGTCTGGCGTGACATGGCCCTGCAACTGCCGCGAGCAGGCGTCGAGTCCCCCGATGGTCCTATGCAGCCCCGTGGCTCTCTGACGACTTCGGGCCACTGTGTCACCCTGAGAGCATGGAACACCCGCGAACGCTGGCGGCGCTGATCGTGGTGGCCGCTTTGGTGACAGCGTGTGGTTCGGCGAGCAGTCGCGGAACCCCAACCTTTCAGATTGGCCCCGCGCGGTCGCCGGGCAGTGTCCCAGGAGGCGGCAGCCCCATGCCGTCAGCGTCAGCCGGCACGAGCGTCCAGACGCCGGCCAACACGGTGCGCTTCGGGCGCAAAGCCATAGTTGACCCGCAGGCGGGCAACAGCGAGGCCATCGTCTTCCTGCTGCCAGACGGCTGGCAGTACCAGGGCAGCATCCAATGGGTCCCGCAGTGGGAGCGTGTGGCGTTCCCGCAGACCCGGATGTCTGATCCGGCCACCGGCATCACCATCGACTGGCTGCCCATC
>CAIYHO010000203.1 GCA_903925955.1 uncultured Chloroflexota bacterium | reverse complement strand
GTCTACCCGGCCTCGCAGCTCGGCAAGGAAGCCGATCTCAACCAGGGCCTGACGCTCGGCACGGTCGACATGATCATTTCGGGCTCGAGCTTCCAAGCGCGCGAATATCCGCCGATCGGGGTCACCTAGCACTGGGGACGTGGTTCTGTCCCCGTTTCGCCTCCTTGGGCGCCCAACCCGCGGACGTCCAGTCTCCTGAGTGCTATCTGACACAAATCGGTCGGGGCAGGGCCCGCCACGCCGCGGTGGCGCGTCCGGCGTACGCTTCGGGGCATGACCCAGCGACAGCCTCTCGTCATCGGCCCCCTTGCAGCGGCGCCCGGCACGCGCGCCACGGGCCTTGTCCCCGTGCACCTCGGGGAGGGGATCGTTGTCTCGCTGCCCGTGGTGGTCATCAGCGGCGCGCAGCCCGGGCCAAGGGTCGCTGTCACCGCGGGGATCCACGGCGCGGAGTACGTGTCCATCGCCGCGCTGCGCCAAGTTGCGCTCAGCCTGGACCCCAAGGACGTCCACGGCGAGCTGGTTGCGGTCCTCACCGCCAGCCCTCTTGCCTTCGCCGCCCGCGCCATCTACGTCAACCCCGTGGACGGCCGCAACCTCAACCGCCAGTTCCCGGGCGACCCGGCGGGTTCGCCCACGCAGCGGCTGGCGCGCTGGCTGACCGACAACGTCATCGCCGGGTCGGACGTCTTTGTGGACATGCACTGCGGCGACATGAACGAGGCGCTGGTCTCGTTCACGGGGATTGAGGACACAGGCGATGCCGCGGTTGACGCCCGAAGCCGCGAGCTGGCCGACGCCTACGGGCTGCGCTATCTGCTGATTGGCCCATCGCCCGGGACGACGACAACGGCCGCCGCAACGCTGGGCATCCCCGCGGTGCTGGCCGAGGTTGGCGGGCAGGGCCGCTGGCCGGCCGATGACGTGGCGCTGCACGCGGCGGGGTTCCGGCGGCTGCTGCACGCGGCTGGCCTGCTGACGAACGCTGCCGACGAGCCCGAAGCGCCCCGCTTCGCCACCGAGGTCCTCCCCACGGAGGCCTGGATGCGCTCCACCACCACGGGCTACTGGCACCCGGCCGTGGACGTGGGCCAGCGTGTGACCCGCGGCACGGTGGTGGGCGAGGTGCAGGACGCGTTTGGCGCCGTGCTTGAGCGGCCCGAGGCGCCCATCGACGGCGTCGTCATCTTCCTGGTCAGCTCCCTTGCGATGAACCAGGGCGACCCGCTGCTGGCGCTCGCGGGGTAGCGCCGCGACCCGGCCGCGGTCGCGCTGGGCGCGTTTTGGTAGCCCCGTCTAGGCTTTGCGTATGAGCAGACCAATCCTCGCCGACGCCTTCGGCCACCACATCTGGGCAACCCTCCGCGTGATCGACGCGTGCGCCGCGCTCCCGCCGGAGCAGCTCCAGACCACCGTGCCCGGCACGTTTGGGAGCATCCTGGACACGCTGCGCCACCTTGTCGGTGCGGATCGCTCGTACCTCGCGCTGCTCTCGGGCGGCGCCGTGGATCGCATCGATGACGCAACCGAGGAGGCGATGGACCTCCCCGCCCTCCGCGCAGCGCTGGTTGAGAACGGCCCGGTGTGGGCAACCGTCGTGACGGGCGATCTCGACCCCGACAAGATGCTCACCCGCTATCGCGAGGACGGCGCCAGCAGCAGCGCGCCGCTGGGGATCCGCCTCGCCCAGGTGATCCACCACGGCACGGACCACCGCAGCCAGATTGCCACGGCGCTCACAACGCTGGGCGTGACCCCGCCGGAGATTGACGTCTGGGACTTCGCCTTCACCCAAGGCCGTCTCGTGGACGTCGCTCCGCCGTCGCCCACCGCATAAACCAACCGTTCGCGTCCCCTGCGCTACGATCCCGCCCCATGCCAGACCTGTCCCGCCTCTTCCCGTTCATCCTCGCGACGCATGTCGCCCTGGCGATCGGCCTGTTTGTGCCGAGCGTCCTGCTGCCGTTCACGCTCCGCAACCGGCTTGTTGAACCCGGCTACGACGCCCCGCCGCCTGGCCGCGGCACCCGGCTGATGCTTGCGATGCAGGCGCGCGGCACGGCCGCCATCGGCGCCGGGCTTGGCCTGACGGGGCTGACGATGGTCCTCGTCCTTGGCCCGCGCATCCTCGCCCAGCCGTGGCTGCTGGTGAGCCTCGCCACGTACGCGCTCGCCGCCGTGGTGGCGTTTGCGCTGCAGCGGCCAACCCTGCGCCGGCTTGCCAACCGCGACGCGATCGTGACCGACGCAGATCGAGCCGAATGGCGCGCCCAGGCCAAGCGTCAGCGGTACATCGCGTACGGGCTCGCCAGCGCGGTTGGCATCATCGGCTTCCTGATGTCCACCAAGCCCGCGCTCTGGTAGCGCCCGTGCCGGCTGCGCCTCCAACCGGCGTGCCCCGCACGGCCGCCATCGTCAACCTCGGCTGCAAGGTCAACCAGTCCGAGATGGAGGGCGCTGCCCGGCTCCTGCGCGAGGCGGGCATCCCGCTGGTGGACGCGGACCGCGCGGCCGACTTGTATCTCGTCAACACGTGCACGGTGACCTCGATTGCCGACGAGAAGTCGCGCGCCGCCGTCCGCCGCGCCCGCCGCGCCAACCCGGACGCGCGTGTCGTGGTGACGGGCTGCTCCGTGCAGGTGGATCCGGAGATGTACGCGCGGGTTGACCCGCAGGCGCGGCTTATCGGCAACGACGAGAAGGCGGCGTTCCTCGCGGAGCTCGAGGCGCTGGTGGGACTGGGCGGGCCCGCTGGCGATGGTGGCCCGAATGCCCCGTTGTCGGCAGCCTTGCCCACGCTATCGGGCGTGGAGTCCGCGGCGCACGCCATCGACGGTATCGACGACGACCGCATCTCCGTTGAGCGCACGCGAGCCTTCGTCAAAGTGCAGGACGGCTGCTCGTTCCACTGCACGTACTGCATCATCCCGCGCGCTCGTGGCGACGAGCGGTCACTCACCCCGAACGCCGTGCTGGCGGACGTCCGCCGGGCGCTGCACGCCGGTCATCGCGAGATCGTCCTGACGGGGATCAACATCGGCACGTACGACGGCGGCTGGTCCGAGCGCGGCGCTCGCGGCTCGCACACGGCCGCCACGCTCACCCTCGCCGGTCTGGTCCGCCGGATCCTCGCCGAGACCGACGTGGAGCGCATCCGCCTCAGCTCCATCGAGCCCCAACATGTGGATGACGACCTGCTGGCCGCCTGGACCGATGGCGCGCCGCGCACGCTGCCGCACATGCACCTGCCGCTGCAGAGCGGCGATGACGGCGTCCTGCGCCGCATGGGCCGCCGATATGCATCCGATGACTACGCCCGTGTGGTGGAGCGGGTTCGCGCGGCCATCCCCGGCGTGGCGCTCCACGCGGACGTGATCGCGGGCTTCCCCACGGAGGACGACGAGGCGTTCGCCCGCGGGCTGGCGTTCATCCGGGGTCTGGAGCCCGCCGGCCTCCACGTCTTCCGGTACTCAGCGCGGCCCGGCACGCCCGCCACGCGCATGACCGGCCAGGTGGACGAGCGCACGCGCAAGACCCGAGCGGCCGCTCTGCTGGCGCTGGCCGCCGAGTCCCGCGCCGCCTTCGCCCGCCGCACGCTGGGCACCACCACACGGGTGCTCATCGAGACGCAGCTGCCCGATGGCCGGTGGATCGGCCATGCCGACGACCATGTCGTCACTGCCGTCACGCGGCGGAGCGACGACCCGATAAACCTGGAGAACGCCATCGCCACCGTGCGCCGCGAGGTGGTGGACGAGGACAACCCGGACCGCGTAGAAGGCGCCATCCTCGCGCTGGACGTTCGTCCCGTACTCTTCGCGACATGACCGCCGACTGCCTGTTCTGCAAGTTCGCCACCGGGGACATCGCCGTCCCCAAGCTGCACGAGGACGATCTCGTCTACGCCATCCGCGACATCAACCCGCAGGCGCCCACGCACATCCTGCTGATCCCCGTGGCGCACGTGGTGTCCGCGGCGGACCTTGGCGAAGCCGATGCCGCGATGCTTGGCCGGATCGCTTCGGTGGCTGCGTCGCTCGCGAAGGCCGACGGGCTCGATGGTGGCTGGCGCCTTGTTACCAACGTGGGCGCCGATGCCGGGCAGTCCGTTCGCCATCTGCACTACCACCTGCTTGGCGGCCGGTCGATGACGTGGCCTCCCGGATGACCCACCAAGTCGCTCCGAAGACCCGCCGTGGCGGCCCGCCCGCGTGGGTGGCCATCATGGCCATCGGCAGCATGCTCATTGCGGTCCTGCTGATGGTTGCGCAGGCGCTTGGCATCGGCGGCCAGCTTCCGGGTGTTGGCGCCACGGTGCCGCCCGCAGGCGCCGCCTCCCAGCAGGCGCATGACTTTGTGAAGTCCGCACTTGAACAGGCGGGCTTCCAGGTCCAGGACCCGCTCACGGTGTATCGCCCCGGGGAGTCGCCCGCGCTCATCGGCCTGCCCCGCAGGCTCGTTCAGGCCGTGCTGCCCTCGGATCCCACCGGCGGCTACGTGGTGATCTACGAGTTCGCGGGCCCCAACGAGGCGGACGCCGCTGGTCGCGAATTCCTCGCGTATCTCCACGCCGGCATCGGCGCCATCCAGTACCCGGCCGACGAGCAGTTTGTCCTGCGCCGCATCGGCAGCACGCTGGTGTTCTTTGCCTGGTCGCCCGCCGTGTCGCCGGACCCGGAGGTGGCGCGCATGGCCGCCACCCTCGAGAAGGTGGGCAACCCGCTCACCGGCGGCCAATAGGGGACGGCCCGGCCATGGCTAGCGTTCGGTTCCACACCGTCCTCTCGCTCGAGAACGCCAACGCCACCGGCATCCACGTCCCGCTGGAGCTGGTTGCGGCGCTGGGCGGCGGCAAGCGCCCGGCGGTCGTCGCAACGGTGAACGGCTACACCTATCGCGGCACCGTCATGGGCTATGACCCGGCGGATCCGCTCATGCCGTTCACGGCCGAGCACCGCGCCAAGTCCGGCATTGCCGCCGGCGACGAGATTGAGGTGGTCCTCACGCTCGACACGGAGCCGCGCGAGGTGGAGGTCCCGCCGGAGCTGGCCGAGGCGCTGGCGGCGGATCCCGTTGCTGCCGCCTTCTTC
>CAIYHO010000202.1 GCA_903925955.1 uncultured Chloroflexota bacterium | reverse complement strand
GCGCCGAACCGCAAGTTGGCCGGTGTGCGCCAGATCGGCAAACGTTGCGTCAAGCTGCGCCCGCAGCTCATCGACGCCTCGGCCATCGGCTGCAACCGTGGTCAGGATCTTGATATGCCCGTCCAGCATGGAGCGGAGCTGGCGCGCGGTCTCCTCGGCTCCTGGCCGATCGGCCATGTTCACCACGGCGATGTCCGCAAGCTCCAGGATCCCGGCCTTGATGGCCTGCACGGCGTCGCCAAGCCCCGGCACCGTCAACAGCACCACCGTGTCCACAAGACCCGCAATGGCCACGTCTGTCTGGCCGGCGCCGGCGGTCTCCACAACGATCACGTCAAAACGCCCGGTGGACTCGATGGCCCGCAGCATGGCTCCCGCGGCCACGGCAACCGCCCCAGGCGCACGCCGCGTGGCGAGGCTGCGGATGTACACGCCGTCATCGCTCACACGGTCCATGCGCACGCGGTCGCCCAGCACGGAGCCGCCGCTGATGGGGCTTGACGGGTCAATGGCAAGCACCGCCACCCGCCGCTCGGTGGCGCGGTATGACGCGATCAGCCGGCCAACCAGCGTGCTCTTGCCCGCGCCGCCGGGTCCCGTCACGCCGATACGGTGGACGAGGGGATCGCCCGTTGCCGGGCTGAACTCGGGCACCCGCGCGGGTGCTGCCTCAATCATCGAGAGCGCGCGCGACAGGGCGATGGTCTGGCCCGTCTCGCGGTATCGGCGGAGCAGCTCTGCAACGCTAGGAGGCACGGGTGACCTCGATGGCGCCACTTTCGATGGCGCTCCGCAGGGCGCTTTTGGAGGACTTGCCGATGCCGGTCATGGGGAACCGCTCCACAAGGGCGGCACCGGTGGGGCGCTTGTACGAGGCGAGCTTGCCCCGGCAGTAGGCGAGGAGCTCGAGGGGCGTGAGCGTGGCGCCCTGCTTGGCGATGGCCACCACGACCGGCGTCTCGCCCCAGCGGGCATCGGGGATGCCCACAACAACGGCCGCGGCAACGGCTGGGTGGGTGACGGCCACAGCCTCAATCTCGGACGGTGCGATGTTGAGCCCGCCGCTGATGATGAGGTCCTTGATCCGCCCGGTCAGGAGCAGCCGGCCGCCCTCGTCAAGCTGCCCCAGGTCGCCGGTCTTCATGGCGCCCGACGGCAGCTGCCAGGTGGCCGGGTCAATGCCCTCGGGCATGTAGCCGCGCATGCGCGCAGGACTCAGGCAGACCACTTCGCCGGACTCGCCCTGCGGCAGCGGCTGACCGTGGGCGTCAACGATGGCCACCTTGGACCCGGGAAAGGGCACGCCCACCGAATGGGGGGCGGCGCGCAGTGTTGCCGGCGGCGCCACCGTAATGGTGAGCATCTCGGTCATGCCGTAGAACTGGTAGGTCTGGACGTCCGGAAGCGCCTCCCACCAAGCGTGGAGCAGCGCCGGCGGCATCGGCTCCGAGGCGAACATCAGCCACTGCAGATGGGCGAGGTGCTTGTGGTCCACCCCGTGGAGCAGGCGGGCCATGATGGTGGGAACGGCGTCAAAGGTGGTTGCCCGGGTGCAGGCGTCCGCCACGGCGTCAAGGTCAAAGCGCGCCAGCGCCTCCACGGCACCTCCGGCCAGCAGCGTGGGCAGGATCTGCTCCGGGATGGCCGCGAAGAAGGGCAGGAACGACAGCATCACGTCGTCTGGCGAGAAGGGCATGGCGCCGTGCAGTTCGGCCGTGGCAAACCGCATGGTTGCGTGCGTCTGGATGGCGCCCTTGGGCAAGCCCGTTGTGCCGCTGGTGAGCAGGATCGTGGCGTCTGCTGTTACGGCGACAGGCGGCAGGGGTGCCTCGGCGGCTGTCAGCAGATCCTTGATGGGCAGTGCGGGAAGGCTTGCCGCCACAAAGCCTGCCGTGGCCGGATCAATCAGCCCGATGAGGCAGAGCCGCGCCCCCACCAGACCCAGTTGGCCCACGAGGTCTGAGGCGAGCAAGAACTGGTTGAGCGGGACCGCCACGCACCCTGCGCGCAGGATCCCGAAGTAGGCGCCCAGATACTCAGGGTCGTTCTGGCCCAGGATGCCCACGCGGTCACCGGTCTGGATCCCGTGGCGCCCCCGCAGCGCCGCAGCGATGCGTCCACTGCGCTCCCAGAGCTGGCCGAAGGTCCAGATCTCGCCGCCCGCCCTGATGGCGGTCCGG
>CAIYHO010000201.1 GCA_903925955.1 uncultured Chloroflexota bacterium | reverse complement strand
CGGAGGCGATCCGCGGGGACGCCGCGGCCCGCGAGGTCAAGCCCCCCGTGCTCCATCTCCGCGAGGACGTGAGCAAGCTCATGCCCGTCGGGTTCTGACCTGCAAGCACGGCGGAGACCGCCCTTGTCAACGCTCCCGTGCACGGGAGGGGCCTCGGGATGGCCTCCGCCGCGCAACTCCTGGATAACCCCCATGCAAGGCGAGAGGAGGCCGACGATGGCCAACGAGGCGATGAACGAGATGCTCCGGCGGGCCGGGTCACAGGGCCGGATCACGGTCACCGAGGACGAGCCGTCGGCGGGAGGGCGCTGGCTCCGGGACGCCATCGACGGGGCGCAGCAGCGCCGGACGGGCGAGGGCCAGCAGGACGAGGTGCCGCCTGCCCCGCCCCGCGTCTCGCACGGTTCGGCGGACGGGGGAGCGGGCACCCAGCGGACTCCGCGGACGCCCACGATGAACGACCTCATCCGGGGCGTGGCCGATCCGAGCTCTGAGCGGGACCGGGGGCGCTGAGGGAGCGGCTCTGCGTAGCACTCCCCGATCAGAGGGACCGCAATCCGCGGAGGTCGGCCGAGAGGGAGCGGGATCCCTTCGGGAGAGGGGCGAGAGACCGACCGCCGGGGTAGTCTCCGGACCGCTGCCACACTCGTGAGAGGTGCCGAGAGACCGTACCTACTTACGAAACAGCTGCTCTACCGCTGAGCTATGTCGGCGTGACCGCGAGTATAGGTGATGAGTTCAGACATCTGCTGTCCAGGCACCTCGTGACGCGCTCGGACATCGCCCCTGCCGCTCGGCTGGTGTTCGAACAGTAGATGACTGTCGCACCCGCGATGTCGCGTCTCGTCGTTGTCGCAGCACGAGGGCGCGTCCGTGGTCAGCAAGGCGATCGTGATCGCGACCGGGGTGACCGCCGCCGGCGATCGGGAGGCGGTCGATGATCCCGTAGCCCTTGGGGAGCGACGTAGCCCCGCGCAGTGCAGCCATACGTGCAGCACACGCGCCACGCTACGCGCAGCCGGGCGCCGCCGGAGACGGCGTCGCACGGGGACCGCGACCCCCGGGAGGAAGCGCGGCGCCGCCGGGCTACGAGTACATGTCCTCGACGGTGCGGAGGATGATCCCGTCGGCGGCGGCGACCGCCCGGACCCGCGCGTCGAAGCCGTCCCGCGAGTACAGGGCGAGCCTCGTCACTGCGGGGTTGTAGCCAGGGACGTGGACGACCGTGGCGCGCAGTTGCGCGAGCGCAGCCCCGTCGACCGGTCCGTTGGTCCACTTCGCCTCGCCGGCGAGCACCAGGGCGTGTCCGTCGTGGGCCACGAGCTCGATCTCCCCCTCGACGGTCCGGCGGGTCCCTGGCTGGGCCGGGTCGGGGACGGGACCCCACCAGGCGCCGACGGCGCCCTGGGCGGGGAACTCGGGATCCGAGCCGATCGAGGCGCGGGCGTGCTCGCGGACCGCATCCTCGAAGGCGGGCTTCGACACGAACTGGTCGAGCCGCGGCGCGACGCGCCGCGCCCAGACGTCGGCGACGCGCCGGGCCTCGAGGTCGGTGCGGTTGGCGCGGACGAACTCGAACCAGGCGCGGAGGTAGTGGTCGGCGAGCGTCCAGAGCCCCCGCCGGGCATTCGCCGCCGCGCCCGCCGGCGACCGGTGCTCGACCATGTGGAGGCGCTCGAGCTGCGAGAGGTACTTGGACGCCGCGGAGCCGCCGATGCCGGCCTTGTCGCCGATCTCGGACTGGCGCGTCGCCCCCGACGCGACGGCGGAGAGCACCGACAGGTACGTGAACGCGTCGTTGCCGAGCTCCTCCCTCACCAGCAGCTCGGCCTCGTCGTACAGGACCGCGCCCTTGCTCAGGAGCCGGCCCTCGACGTTCCAGCGGAGCCCGCGCCCGGGGTCGAACTGCTCGAGGTAGTAGGGCACGCCGCCGAGCAGCGCCCAGGCGCGGAGCCGGTCGGCGGCACTCCAGCCCGGGAAGAACTCGCCGGCGTCCCGGTACCCGAGCGGCGGCAGCTGCTCGCCCCAGGTCCGACGGCCGTAGATGGGCCCGTGGAGGACGTGCTGCTCGAAGAGGCCGATCTGGCTCCCGGCGAGCACGAGGAACAGCGGCAGGTCCTCGCGCCGGACGTCCTCGATCATCGCCTGGAGCAGCGACGGCAGCCGCGGGTGCGAGACGACGAGGCGGGGGAACTCGTCAATGATCATCAGCAGGGGGTGCCCATCCCCCCTCGCCTCGCGGGCCATGCGCAGGATCGTCGCGACCGCGGCGTCCCAGTTGGCGAGCGGCTGGGCGCGCAAGAGGGGGTCCTCACGGTACGCAAGGAGCCGGTCGGTCAGGCGCGTGAGCTGCTCGGTGGCGGTCCCCTCGTCGGCCTGGAAGGTGATCGCGGGCTTGCCCGCGGCGAACTCGTCGAGGAGGCGGGTCTTCCCCACCCGTCGCCGGCCCCAGAGCAGCGCCAGCTGGAACCGCATGCCCCACAGCCCCTCGAGGGCCCTGAGCTCGTGTCGTCGGTCGACGAAACCGGCCATCTTTCCCTCCGCGTCACAAGATACTGACGGGTATCCTACCC
Organism: uncultured Chloroflexota bacterium; assembly: GCA_903925955.1. Classification (GTDB taxonomy): domain Bacteria; phylum Chloroflexota; class Limnocylindria; order Limnocylindrales; family CSP1-4; genus CAIXZV01. Next base: position 7,138 of record CAIYHO010000201.1, on the reverse strand, counting down.
GTCGTCATTCTATTCTGCGGATGCAAGGACCACGCCAAGCGCGCCCGGTTCAGCTTGAGGTTCGACGACCAGGGACCAGCGACTGGCGGGTAGCCTACGCTGCGCCTGCTTGCGCTGGGGTTCCAGGCCGGCACCGCGGCGGTTTGTCGACCGGAAGTAGTGTCTGGAGAAGGCTCGGACCAAGAACGGGCTGCAGCGACCGTCTGCGGGGGTCGAGGCGTTCGCGCCTACAGCAGATAACTTGGGCCGTTTCGCTCGGGGAGCGACGCTCACGCCACTGCGCATAGCGCGGCAGACTTACGAAACAGCTGCTCTACCGCTGAGCTATGTCGGCGCGAAGTGGGAGTATCCCGAGCCACGGCGGGGTCGGCCATCGGCGCCCAGCCAACGCGTGAGGGCCGTCACTCCCGCCGGGGATGACCTAGGTGCGCGGGCTTGGCGACGGTCGGCGGCGTCGCCCCTTGGTGTCCTCCGCCATTGACCACTCGAAGTTGTCCAGCAGCGCGATGAGGGCCGGCGCCTCCCATGCGCGGAACCGCTTCTTGCCGAAGTTGACCTGGCGAAGCACGGAGGCTTCCTCAAGCGCGTTGAGTGCATTGCGCGCCGCAACCTCGGACACCGAGAGCATGTCCGCAACGGTCTTGGCGTCGAGGATGGGCTGGGCCGGGATTTCCGCGATCAGGCGCGCTGCGGCGGAGTCCGCGCGAGGTCGCCTTGCCTGCTCAAGCCACTCCCCCTGAAGGACCGCAAGGTCGCGGGCAAGGGTTCGGGATCGGTTGGCAGCGTCGATGACGACCTCAGCGAAGAATCGGCACCACTCGGCCAGATCCCCAGCCCGATAGGCGGTCAGCCCCTCCACGTAGCGACCGCCATTTGCGGCGAGCACGACGCTGATTGGCGGTGCGAATCGGCTGGACAGGCCGCGTCGCCGGAAGACCACATGGATCAGGGCGCGACCAACGCGACCGTTGCCATCGGCAAACGGGTGGATGGTCTCGAACTGCGCGTGGGCAACGGCCGCTTGGACGATGGGCGACGAGTCGGCCAGGTTGAGGTAGGCCGCGAGCTCGTCCAGGAGTGCAGGCACGCGGCCCTCCGCGGGCGGGATGAACTCGGCTCCGCGAGGGCTGTAATCGCTGCCGCCAATCCAGTTCTGCTCGTCTCGGATCCTGCCGGCGATCTGGGCATCGCGGGTGTTGCGCAGGAGCGTCTTGTGGAGTGCCTTGATGTCCTCGGCGGTGACATCGACCCCGCTGGCACCCAGGTCCACGGCCGCCTGCATGGCCTCGATGTTGCCGACCACCTCGCGTGCCGCTGCATCCGCGCCGGCCGGCGAAAGCAGCGCTTCTGCCAGGCGCCGCTGGGAGAGGCGCAATCCCTCGATCCGGGATGACGCGACGCTTTCGGCCCGCAGAAGGTGCCGGGCGAGCGCCTCGAGGCCCGCGAAGGTGGTTTCGAGCTGGAGTTCGCCGACGGCGCGCTCCGCTTCGACGATCACTGAAGCGACAGCCTGCGGCAACCCGAGCTGCAGGGCCGCGATAGGGTCGGGCACGTATGCCTCGTAGACGAAGCTGGAGCGGTCCGCGCGGCCCCCGTATCCGTCGAGGCGTGGCTGCCAGACGCGGCTCTCCGTGCTCGGCATGCGATCCTTTCGTTGGTCAGCTCAGTACGAAAGCATACGCGATATCCGTTCGCATGCAAGCCCATAGCGAAAGGTGTCGCCTGCTGCCGCCCTCGGTTGCACGCCTTGGACCCCGCGGCCGCCAACCGCAGCGCCTCGTCAAGGTTCGCGGCCTTGATGATCCAGAAGCCGGCGACGTACTCCGGGGGTCTTTGGCCCTTCGCCGGTACGCTGGCCCGCACACCAGCAGCATATCCACACACACAGGTACCCCCACGCGATGCGCTCCGACCCCATGCCCACTAACCGTCGCCGCCAGCCCTGGACCGTCCGCGTTGCCAGCTGGAGCGCGCGCCACCGCTGGCCCGTGTTTGCCGGGTGGTTCATCGTCACCATCGGCCTGTTCCTTGGCAGCCAGTCCATGGGCGGCATCCGGGCGCTGAGCGCAACCGGCGGCCCGGGCGGCTCCGACACGGAGGCCGTGCAGGGCAACAAGGCGATGGGCTCCGGCCGCGCCGCCGCCACCACCACCGAGACGATGACCATTGTCGTTGCCAGCACCACGGTGCCCGTGGCGGACCCGGCGTTCAAGACGGCGACACAAGACATCATCGCCAGGCTGACCGCCGTCCAGGCCACGGTGGACGGTCAGGCAGGCCCCGCCTTTGAGTCCCTGCTGGACCCGTTCACCACGCCGCCGCAGTCCGGCCTCTACGCCCCGGACGGCAAGGCCGTCATGGTCACAGGCGTCATCCCGGGCGACGAAGCGGCAAGGGGGACACGCACTGACGCCATCGCCCCCGCCATCGTCGCCATCCAGCAGGCGTACCCGGCCTACCAGGTCCACGCCATCGCGGACACGCTCACCAACAACCAGATCATGGCCGTGATCAGCGGCGACCTTGACGGCTCGCTCAAGCTCAGCTTGCCCGCGACGTTCATCATCCTGGTCATCGCCTTTGGCGCACTGGTGGCGTCCATCGTGCCGCTGCTGTTGGCGGTCACGGCGCTGCTGGCGGCATTTGGCGCTCTTGGCATCTATAGCCAGATGGGCCCGGCCGTGAGCCCGTACGCCAGCCAGCTGGTGGTGCTGATTGGCCTTGCGGTGGCCGTGGACTACAGCCTGTTCATGATCACGCGCTTCCGCAGCGAGCGTCGTCGCGGCGTGCCCAAGATGGCGGCCATCGAGATTGCCTCGGCCACGGCCGGCCGGGCAGTGTTCTTCTCAGGCATTGCCGTGATGATCTCGCTGGCGGGGCTGTACCTGCTGCCGGACGAGCTCTTCCACTCGATGGCGCTGGGCACGATTGCTGTGATTGTGGCCGCGATTGCGGGCAGCCTTGTGTTCCTGCCGGCAACGCTGGCAATCCTTGGCGACGGCGTCAACCGCGGCGCTGTGCCATTCCTCAGCCGCGCCCACGAGGGCCGGGGCATCTGGGCCGGCATCGCCCGGCGCGTCATGGCGCGCCCGTGGATCAGCATCCTTGTTGCCGGTGGCGTGCTGGTTGCACTGGCGTCCCCTGTGCGCCTGCTCCAGCTTGGCGAGGCGGACCTTGCCACGTTCCCGGCCGAAGTGGACGGCGTGCAGGCGTATCTGGCGCTGCAGGAGCACTGGCCGCAGGGCACCCTGATGAGCCTGTCCGTTGTGGCCAAAGGCGGCGATGCCGCGGCCACAAAGGCGGCGCTCGACAAGGTGGCCACAGCCCTGCCCACGGTCAAAGGGCTGAGCGGCCCCGCCACGCCCGGCACGTCTGCGGACGGCACGGCGACGTGGGTGACTGCGGTCATGTCGGGTTCGCAGAATGACCCTGCCAACTGGGATGCCGTCAGGCAGGTGCGGAGCCAGGTGGTGGCGCCTGCCTTTGCGGGAACCGGCGCCTCGGTCTATGTCACCGGCGGCGCGGCCTATGCCATGGACGACACGCAGGTCTACTCGGACGGGATGCTGCGGATCCTGATCTTTGTGCCCACGCTGTCGTTCATCCTGCTGATGCTGGTCTTCCGCTCCATCGCCATCCCGCTCAAGGCCATCATCCTCAACCTGCTCTCAACGGGCGCAGCGTACGGGGCCATCGTGCTGGTCTTCCAGGAGGGCTGGCTCAACGGGCCGCTGGGCGTGACGCCGTCCGAGGCCATCCAGAACTGGGCGCCGATCTTCATCTTCGCGGTCCTGTTTGGGCTGTCGATGGACTACGAGGTGTTCATTCTCAGCCGGATCAAGGAGGACGTGGACAGCGGCGCAAGCACCCGTGACGCCGTGGCTATGGGCATCGCGGAGACGGCCGGGACCGTCACAAGCGCCGCGGCCATCATGGTGGTGGTGTTCCTTGTGTTTATGACGCTGCGCCTTGTGATCATCCGCGAGGTGGGCATGGGTCTGGCGGTTGCCGTGTTCCTGGACGCCACGCTGATCCGCACCGTGCTGCTGCCCGCCACCATGCGCCTGCTGGGCGACTGGAACTGGTATCTGCCGCCGTTCCTGCGGTGGCTGCCGCGGATCCAGATTGAGGGCGAGGCCACTTGGGACGAAGCGGACGCCGAGGATGGCGCGGCTGTCGAGGCGCCGAAGCCGTAGGCCCAACCACCGGACATGGAAAAGGCCGGCCTTGCGGCCGGCCTCTCCATGCAGATCACCGAAGCGTCACCGGCGTGTGTGCCGGCGGCTATCGGGCCCGTTGCCCTGGGTCAGGGCATCCAGGCCTTCCAAACGGCCTCGTTTGCGTCAACCCACTTCTGGGCTGCCTGCGCGTCGGTCATGCCGTTGTTGGTGATGTCGTTGGCAACGCTGTTCTGGTCAGCGTTGGTCCACTTGAACTTCTTGATGAGCGTTGCGGCGTTGCCGCCCTCGTTGTTGAACTTGGTGGAGATGATCTTGTTGAGGTCTGTGACCGGATAGTCGCAGGCAACCTTCTCCTTGTCCGCGTCGCAGCCTGCCGTGTACGGCGGCAGCTTGACCTGGACCATCTTGACCGCGGAGTTCAGCCAGTGGGGATCCCACCAGTACAGGAGGAGCGGCGTCTTCTGCGCGTCGGCGTTCTTGATTGCCTGGACGGTGGCGGTCTCGGAGCCCGAGAAGGTCACCTTGAAGTTGAGGCCGAGGTTCCGGATGATCGCCTCGTCGTACTGGACGTACGACGGGTCGGTGCCAAGGAACTGGCCCAGATCGCCCGACTCGGACGTCTTGAACAGGTCGGCGTACTTGTTCAGGTTCTGGTATTCGGTGATGTCGGGGTACTTCTCCACCATCCACGCGGGAACGGCCCAGAAGATGACGCCCTCGTTGCCGGTTGAGCCGGCGTCCATGGCGACCTTCTTCTCGACGATGTACTTCTGCTCGTAGTCCGGGTGGCCCCAGTTCTCGAGGATCACGTCAACCGTGCCGGACTCGAAGCCGGCCCAGGAGACCTCCTCGGCGAGGTCCGAGAGGTTGACCTTGTAGCCAAGCTTGGTCTCAAGGATGTACGCCACAACCGCAGCGTCTGCCCGGTAGCCAACCCACGCGTTGACGGCGATGTTGACCGTGCCGGCGCTGCCGGCGGGGGGCGTGGTCGGGGCGGCGCTGGGGGCTCCACTTGCCGCTGTGGTCGGGGCGGCGGTCGCCGCCGTGCTGGGCGCAGCAGTTGGCGTGCTGCTGCCGCATGCGGCCACCATCAGGCCGACTGCCATCGAGGCGATCGCGATCCGCGACCGCACTGACGTGAACTTCATTGGCTCTCCTCCATCGATGTGAGCGGACCCAGTCCGCCACGTAGTCCCAATCCGTCGGGCGATCCGGGAAGGATGCACGACCCGACGGCCTTATGCGGCGTTCTTTGACGGTCCTCCGCTTGCTTCATGGGACCCCCGGGTCCCAGCGCCCTGGGTGATCCTGTCAAGCATGATCCCCATCACGACGATCGCGAGTCCGGCTGCCAGCCCCTGGCCAAACCAGTCTTCGCGCACAAAGCCCTTGATGACGTCGAAGCCGAGCGCCTGCCCGCCCACAAGCCCGCCAACCACCACCATCGCGAGGACCATGATGATCCCCTGATTTGCGGCAACCAGGATTGAGGTCCGAGCGAGTGGCAGCTCCACCTTCCAGAGCAGCTGGCGAGGGGTTGCGCCGGCCGCGATTGCCGCCTCGCGGATGGTTGCCGGGACCGTCCGGATGCCAACCTCCACCAGGCGCGATACGGGCGGCACCGAGTAGATGACCGCCGCGATGATGGCCGTGAAGCGCCCGGGCAGGAACAGGGCCAAGGCCGGGATCAGGTATACGAATGCGGGCAGCGTCTGCGCGGCATCGAGGATTGGCCGCAGCACCATGGAGAACCGGTCGCTGCGGGCGGCGCCAATCCCGAGGATCAGCCCTACGCCAAGCGTGACGGCCGTGGCGATCAGGACTTGCGCAAGGGTTTGCATGGAGTGCTCCCAGACCTGGAGCCAGATCAGCAAGGCGAGGCAGATCGCCGCCATGATCGCCTGGCGCCGTCCGGCCACCAGCAGCGCGATGCCAACGACAAGCACAAACACCAGCCACCACGGGGCGTGGGTCAGGAAGCCCTCGATGGGGTTGACGATGATGGCCGAGACCGTGTTCTTGATCCAGCCGGTCAGGAAGAAAAAGTTTGTGGCGATCCACGTCACGGCGACGTTGATGGGCTCCCGGAACGAGTAGCGGATGTTGGCCGGGAAGTTCGCCTCGCCAACGGCCAGCCTGCCCAGGGCAACTCCGGCCACGGCGATGCCGAGCATGACCCAGCGCATCCACGCGCGAGCCTTCTTGGCGCCGGCAGCCGCGCTCTTCGCCGGGTCCATGCGTTCGCTGGCCTGGGTGGTGAGCCGATCCAGCATGACGGCCATGATCACCACCACCAGCCCGGCGGTGAAGGCCAGCCCCACGTCGCTGTTCTGGAGCGCGTGGAAGATGTCCTTGCCCAGACCCGGGGCGTTCACGAGGGCGGTGATGACCACCATCGAGAGGGCCATCATCATGGTCTGGTTGATGCCCAGGATGATGGTCCGCCGGGCCATTGGCAGTTGGACCTTCGCCAGCAGTTGGCGCCTGGTTGAGCCAAGCGAGACCGCCGCCTCCACTGACTCCTTCGCCACGCCACGGATGCCAAGAGCGGTGATGCGGATGGCCGGCGCGATGGCGTAGATGAGCGTGACGATGATGGCTGTGTGCGGGCCGATGAGGAAGATCATCGCCAGCGGGGCCAGATATGAGAACGTGGGCATGATCTGCATCACGTCCAGGACCGGCTGGATGAGGCTCATGAACCGGTCGCTGCGGCCCGCGAGGACGCCGAGCGGGATGCCCACGGACAGCGAGATGGTGACCGCCGCAAGCGTCAGGGCGAGCGTCTCCATGCTGCGCTCCCAGAAGCCCAGCATCCCAAACAGGAGGAAGCCCGTGGCCAGGAGCGCCATCAGGCGCCATCGGCCAACGACAAACCCGGTCACGGCGCCAATCACGATCAGGCCCGGCCAAGAGACGAACCGGAGCAGGAACAAGACGAAGTCGTAGAGGCTGGT
>CAIYHO010000200.1 GCA_903925955.1 uncultured Chloroflexota bacterium | reverse complement strand
CGGAGATCCCCAACGTTGTGACCGGCACCACCGTGGCGGCCTTTGAGCCCGCGCTGGACTACGTGGTGGTGAAGCTGCCGCGCTTCCCGTTTGACAAGTACCCTGGCGCGGACCGCCGGCTTGGGTCGCAGATGAAGGCCACCGGCGAAGTGATGGCCATCGACCGAACCTTTGGCGCTGCGTTGAACAAGGCGCTGCGGGGCCTTGAGCAGGCAGGTGCGGGACCGCTGGGCGAGGACCCCTCCTGGAAGCCCACGTTTGACTATCTGGCGTTGGTCTACGGCGGCGTGGCCGCAGACGATGAGGGCGACGGCGTCCGTGTTGGCGTGGGCGGGCTTGACTCGCTCACCATCGAGGACGCGCCCATCCGCTGGGTTGACCCCGCCGGGCAGGCCTGCGAGAGCACGCGCCTTGCCCAGCGCACGGCCGCGCCCATCGTCCTGAAGCGCTTCCTTGAGCCGTCAGACTCGCGGCTCTGGCGCGTGCTTGGGCTCCTGCGAAGGGGTGTGCCGCAGGAGGTGGTCCGCCGCGCCACGGGGATCTCCGCCTGGTTCCTCGCCGAGATGGGGCGGAACATCGCGCTGGAGGCTGATGTGCGCGAGATGGGCCCGCGCTTTGCCGAGCCCGCCGATGCGGAGGCTGCCGAGCTGCTGGCCACCGCCAAGCGCTTTGGCTACGCGGACCGCGATCTCGCCACGCTGGCCGGCGTCAAGGAGCCTGCCCTGCGGGACGCCCGGGCGGCGTTGGGCCTGGCGCCGGGCTACGCCATGGTGGACACGTGCGCCGCCGAGTTTGCCGCCGAGACGCCGTACTTCTACTCAACCTACGCGTCCGCGGGTTCGCCGCCCGAGGCTCCGCCCGTCACCCGGCCCGCCGCGCTGGTCATCGGCTCAGGTCCTGTCCGGATTGGGCAGGGGATTGAGTTTGACTACTGCGCCGTCCAGGCCGCGGACGTTCTGCGCCGCAACGGCTGGGCGGCCGTCATGGTCAACTCCAACCCGGAAACCGTCTCCACGGACTTTGACTCCTCCACGCGGCTGTACTTTGAGCCGCTGGACGCCGAGAGCGTGCGCAGCATCATTGACTTTGAGACGCCGGCCGGCGAGACGCCGCTGCCCGCGGTTGTGGCGTTTGGCGGGCAGACGCCGCTCAACCTTGCCGGGCCGCTGGTGGCGTCGGGCGTGTCGCTGCTGGGGTCTGACCTTGAGGCCATCGACCAGGCCGAGGAGCGCACCCGCTTCTCAGCCCTGCTGGACCGGCTTGGCATCCCGCAGCCCGAAGGCGGCATGGCCGAGTCCATCGAAGAGGCGCTCACGCTCGCCGAGCGCATCGGCTACCCGGTCATCGTGCGGCCGTCGTTTGTCATTGGCGGGCTGGCCATTGACTTTGCGTATTCGCCCGAGGACTTGGCGCGCCATCTTGCGGCCGCGGCCATCGTGGATCCGGACCGCCCCGTGCGGATCGACCGGTTCCTTGAGGGTATTGAAGTCGATATCGACGCCGTGAGCGACGGCACCGAAGTCCTCATCCCGGGCCTCATGGAGCATGTGGCGCGCGCGGGCAGCCACTCGGGCGACTCGAGTGCCTGGTTCCCGCCCCAGAGCGTGACCGAAGGGGACCAGTCCCTGATCGTGGCCACGATGGAGCGCATCTGTCTGGCGCTTGGCGCCCGCGGCCTCGTCAACGCCCAGTTCATCGTCCGCGAGGACGGCGTCTACCTCATTGAGGTGAACCCCCGCGCCTCGCGCACCGTGCCGTTCCTGTCCAAGGTGACCGGGGTGCCGATGGTGGAGCTGGCCGTGCGCATCTCGCTGGGCGCGTCCTTGCGGGACATCGGCTGGAAGGGCGGGCATCTGCCGCCGCCGCCGTTTGTGGCGGTGAAGTCCCCGGCGTTCTCCACGGCCAAGCTCAAGGGCGTGGACCCGTCGGTGGGGCCGTTCATGCAGTCAACCGGCGAGGTCATCGGCATCTCCGAGGATCCGCGCGTCGCCATGGCGAAGGCGCTCACCGGCGCATCGCTGGTGCCGCCGCGCGCTGCACCGGGCGAGGTGCCCGTGGCGCTGCTCTCCATCGCTGACCGCGACAAGTGGGGCCTGCTGCGTCTGGCCCGGGCGCTCGTCAAGGCCGGCTATCGGCTCTGGGCCACCGAGGGGACGCGCTCTGCCTTGGCGGCCGCGGGCATTGACTCGGATCTTGTGGCGAAGGTGGGCTCCGTGGGTCCTGGTGGCGAGCCCGCGATCCTCGACGCCATCGCCGGCGGCCGCGTGCGCCTCTGCGTGAACACGCCAACGCCGCGCTCTGGGGCGGTCCGCGACGCCGCCGAGATCCGCCTGGCCACCATCAACGAGGGCATCCTCTGCCTGACGGCCATCGAGACGGGCATTGCCGCTGCCGAGGCGCTGGATCCGGATCTGATTGACAAGATCTCCGAGGTCCGGCCCATCACCGAGTGGGTGCCACCCGTCGCGTAGCGCGCGCTTCGGCGGGCCGCGGTCGCTCGCCGCAATTCACCACTGACTCAGGACGGGCAGGCTGCCGCACGGGTCAAACCCGGAAGTGGCACTTTGGGGTTTGAGCGCTGCGTGCCGACCCCCAACCTGAGTTACTGGTGAATTGCGCCCGGGTCAGGCCAGCGCCCGGGTCAGGCCAGCGCCGCTCGGAGTGCGCCGTTCAGGTCGGCCCAGAGGTCTTCCACGCCCTCGATGCCCACCGACAGGCGGCACAGCGTCGCGCCCACCAGCGCCGCATCACCCGCGTATCGCGCCCGGCGCTCAATCAGGGACTCCACGCCGCCAAGGCTCGTGGCGTGCGTGAGCAGCCGCAGCCGCGAAAGGAACGCCTCGGTCTGCGCCACGGTGCCGGCCACCTCAAACGAGAGCATCGAGCCGCAGCCGTCAGGCAGGACGCGCAGCGCCCGCTCGTGCTGCGGATCGCCGGGCAGACCCGGGTAGTACACGCGCGAGACGCCGGGGTGGGTCGCCAGACGCCGGGCCAGTTCCGCTGCCGACGCCTCGGAGCGGTCCAGCCGCACAGCCAGCGTGCGCAGCCCGCGGAGCGCGAGGAAGGCTTCCAGGTTTCCGGGCACCGCGCCGTGGTCGTGGCGGTACACGCGCAGGTATTCGGCATGTGCATCGTCGGCACAGATCGCCGCGCCCACCAGCAGGTCCGAGTGTCCGCCGATGAACTTGGTGGCCGAGTGCAGGACGATATCGGCGCCCATCTCCAGCGGCCGCTGCCGGAGCGGCGTGGCAAACGTGGCGTCCACAACGCTGATCGCGCCGCGCTCCCGGGCCCCCGCGGCAATCGCGGGGATATCGGCCACCACCATGAGCGGGTTGGCGATCGACTCCATCCACACCATGTCGGCCCCGTCGGCAGCCGCCAGCACCGCGGCGGTGTCATCGGCCGGCGCCAGGCGGATGCGCAGCCGACCATCCTTCTCCATGCGGTCAAAGATGTTGCGAACGCCAAAGTAGGTGGACGTGGACAGCGCCACCGTTCCGCCCGCTGGCACCAGGCTGGCAATCGCGGTTGCCGCCGCCAGACCTGAGGCAAACGTCACCGCTCGGCCGCCGTCCAGCGCGCCAAGCGCCGTCTCGAGCGCTACCCAGCCGGGGTTGCCGTCGCGCCCGTACTCGATGGCAGCATCGTGCACGTATGTCGAGGTCATCGTGATGGCTGCGTTCATGGGCGCCCCGCCAACGCGCACGGGCCTGCCTGCCTGCACGGCCACCGTCTCGGCCGACCAAGCCTCGTCGAGTTCCAGGTGCGTGCCGTCGGCGGGGTGAGTCATCGTTGCTCGTCCTTCTCGGGTGGCGGGTGTGCCAATAGTGCCGCAGGGCGCCCAATCGGGCAGGCAATCGCGGGGCCGCCGCGCCGCCGCGCCGGGCCGGGCCCGCGGCCACCCCCGGGCCTGACCTGGCACCTGACCCTCTCCCCTGGCCTCTCCCCGGGCCTGACCCAGCACAGGGTCAGATCCGGACCCCTGCTGCACAGTTCGCACGCCGGAACCGCGACTTGGCGTGCGGACCACGCTCGCCGGCCCGGCTGGTGACCCAGGGCTGGGTCAAGGGGCGGGGAACCGAGGGGCGGGGAGCCGCACGCAAGGCGCGGGGAACCGGAACGGCGGGGAGCCGCCGCGCCGCGCCGTCAGCCGCCGCGCCGCCGCCGCCAGCCGCAACCCCGACCCGGTCAGCCCCGCCGGTCAACCGCCGGCACGGACCCGCTGGGCGCCTGCTCCTGCACGATCGCCTGACCCAGCGTCCAGAGGGTCACCGTGGTCAGGATCACCATGATCACCGCCAGCGGCACCTCGCGCATGCGCAGGTTCCGCGCGCTGACAGGGTCGTGGATCTTGCGGTGGCGGATGTCGCGCGCGTGGCGGGCCGCCTCGATGTCCCGCCCGGCCGTCACGTGGCCGGACCAAGCGCCCAGCATGTGCCCGCCCACCACGGCCGCCAGCTGCACCGTCCACACAAGACCCGGCGGCATCCACCCGGCGCTCACCTTCCAGAACGCGGTCCCGAAGTAGTCGGCCCCGGTCTGGAGCGGGTCGGAGATGGCAATCAGGATCCGCTGCCCGTCGATGAGCAGGAACGTGAGGTAGTGGGCCACCAGGTACCCCACGGCAATCGGCAGCAGGCCTGCGCCAATGGCGCCCGGGCTGACGTCGCGGGCAACCTGCAGCGCGCCAACCGCCACGATGCCCAGGAACACCAGCAGCAGCAGCGTCTTGGGCAGCAGCGACGGGGCGCCGAAGACAGCGGCAAACGGCACGGTCTGGGACCCGCCGTCAAAGATGATGGACGCCACGGCAAACGCCACCATCACGATGCGCGCCCGCGACCAGTTGGCATAGAGCACGCCGCTTGCAAACGGGCGGCGCAGCACCACGCCAGGCGTGACGCGCCCACCGGGGAGCTCCGCGGGCCCGGTGGCGGAGAGCCGTCCCAGCGTGCGGAACCAGATGGTGAACACCTCGCCGCGGGAGCGCCACTCGTCGCGGCCAAACTGCGCCATCAGCGCAAGCGTGAGCATGGTGTAGACGGAGAGGACAACGGTGAGGCCCTCGGTCCCCGGGACTGCCACAAGCTCCAGCCAGACAAAGATCGCAAAGCCGATGGTGGCGGGCCAAGAGCCAACCCGGGCCGACAGGGTCGATGGCGCCATGCCCTTGATCCCCACGCTGCGCAGGGACCAGGCGCAGATGTCATAGAGCGTGGTGAACGGGTCCAGCCACTCCCAGACCGGGAAGACCAGCGCTGAGAGCATCGCGATGCCCACCCAGCCGTACACCCAGAGGAAGAGCCCGGCAACGGCGCCATCGGACGACCCGCCAACGATCCCCTGCGCCATGATCCAGATCCAGCCGATGAGGCCGATGGCCTTGAGCGCAAGGCGGACGAATCGCGGAACGGCCACCTCGCGGCGGGGCGGAGCCTCCTCTGCGTGCAGGTCGCGGGCAAGAACAAAGATGAACGAAAGGGCAACGGTGGCAGCGGCCCCCACCAGGTACACGGCCAGCGGCAGCGGACTCTCGTACACCGCGGCAAGGCCGTGGGCGGCGGCAACGGCCGGCAGGGCGCCCACGATCAGCGTGGCAACAGCAATGCCGATGGCGCGGGCCAGCGCGCTAGTCATGACGGGACGCGGGACGGCTGACACGACGCGGCTCAGGACCTCTTGGCGCGTCGCAGAAGGAACCAGCCGACAACAGCCACGAGGACCAGACCGCCGACGATGGCCACAACGGTGGAGCCGGTTGCGTCATCGGCAGCCGCTGGCGCCGGGGCGAGCGTGGGCGCGGGTGTTGCCGCCGCAGCGGGTGTCGGCACTGCGGTGGGCGCAGCGGTGGGGGCGTCCGTTGGCGCTGCGGTGGGGGCTGCGGTGGGGGCGGCGGTGGGCGCAGGTGTTGCCGTGGGCGCCGGCGTGGGCGCACTGATGGTGAATGAGATGGAGCCGCGCTCAATGTGCCCGTCAGTGGAGAACGCGGTCCACTGGACCTTCCAGACGCCCGGGTCCAGCTCCACGTTGGCGGCCTTGATCACCTTGGGGTTCCCGGGGGTGACGACGCCAACGACGCGCGAAGCCGACGGGCCAACCAGCTTGAAGCTGCTTTTGGCCGCCGCGAGATCGTCATCAAACGTCAGCGTGATGGTGTTGGGCGAGGCGCTAAGGACGGCGCCATCGGCCGGGTCTGATGTCACCAGGGCCGCGTGGCCCAGCACGGGCCCGGCAATCGCGGCGGCAAGAAACAGGGTTGCAACCGCCACCGCGGCAGTTCGGGCAAGGGCGGCTCGGGCTGCGACAGCGACATTCATGCGCTCGGAGTCTAACGGGGGAGTCCCGAAGACGCCGTCGGCGACATCCGCCAGCCCGCGGTGCGCGAAGATAGGGGTGAACGCCACGCACCCCGCCGCACTCCCGGGAGCTCTCCAGTGACCACCGCCACGCCCAGCCCCATCTCGTTCCCCGAGGGCAGCTACGTCCCCGGCGCCTGCAACATCGGCGCCTTCGAGATCCGGCGCCGCCGCGCGTTTGGCGTCATCGGCATCGTGACCGGCGTGGCGCTGACGGCGGTGATGATGGCCGCGGGCGTGCCGCACATCTGGCGCCTGCTCCTGGTGCTCCCGTTCTGGGGCGGGGTCTTCTCGCTGCTCCAGGCGCGGCGACGGTTCTGCGCAGGGTTTGCCATGGCGGGGATCGCCAACTTCTCAGACACCGACGCCGGTCGCCGATCCGTTGCGGACGAGGCCGCCCACAAGGCCGACATGATGGCCGTCCTCCGCATGACCCGCGACTCGTTTGCCGCGGCGGCGGTGATCACCGCGGTGCTGGTGCTCCTGCCGATCTAGGGACGCGCCACGCGGCGGAACGCCAAACGCGGCTCGCGCCACGCGTCGCGCCACGCGGCGGAACGCCAAACGCGCCCCGCGCCCCACGCCAACTACAATCGCCGGACCAGCCCGCCCCGAGGTCTCGTCCCGCATGTCCGTGCCCGTCGTCGAGTTCACCGACGAACGCCTGCCAAACGGTCTCCGCCTCATCGTGGTGGAGGACAAGCTCGCGCCCGTGGTGGCGGTCAACCTCTGGTACAACGTCGGCTCAAAGAACGAGGTGGAGGGCAAGACAGGCTTCGCCCACCTCTTTGAGCACGTCATGTTCCAGGGCTCGGCCAACGTGGGCAAGGCGGAACACATGGCGCTGGTCCAGGCGGCCGGCGGCACCCTCAACGGCTCCACCTGGCTGGACCGCACCAACTACTACGAGACCCTGCCGTCGCACCAGCTGGAGCTTGCGCTCTGGCTTGAGGCGGACCGCATGGGCACGCTGCTTGACGCGCTCAGCCAGGAGAACCTGGACAACCAGCGCGAAGTGGTGAAGAACGAGAAGCGCTGGAGCTACGACAACCGCCCCTACGGGAGCTGGAACGAGAAGATCCTCCAGCACCTCTTCCCCAAGGAGCATCCCTACTACCACCCCACAATCGGGTCGATGGAGGACCTGGACGCCGCGTCCGTTGAAGACGTCAAGTCCTTCTTCAAGACCTGGTACGCCCCGGACAACGCGGTGATCAGCGTGGTGGGGGACTGCGAGCACGATCAGGTGCGCGCCTGGGTTGACCGCTACTTCGGCCCCATCCCGGCCAACGGAAGCTTCCCGCAGCTGCCGGACATGTCCCTCCCCGCGATCATCGGCGAGGAGCGCCGCGAGGTTGTCGAGGACAAGGTCCCGCTGGCCCGCGTCTACATCGCGTTCCGGGCGCCCGTGTTTGGCGACACCCAGCTTGACGCGCTTGACCTTGCTGGCCAGCTGCTCAGCGGCGGCAAGGGCTCGCGTCTCCACCGCCGGCTTGTGCGCGAAGACCGCCTGGCCCAGGACGTGGCCATCTTCACGCTCCCGTTTATCGGCGGCGCCTCGGTGTGCGCCGGCTGGGCCACCGTTCGCCCGGGTGTCGATGTGGCCACCGTGGAGGCCGCGTACCTTGAGGAGCTGGAGAAGCTGGCAACCGAGCCGCCCACGGACGACGAGCTGGCCCGCGCCAAGGCGCTGACCGAGGCCGACGAGCTGGGCGGGCTTGCGCGCGTGGAGGAGCGGGCGGACCGCCTCTCGATGTACGCCACGCTCTTTGACGATCCCGGACTCATCAACACGATGCTGCCGCGGTACCTCGACATCACCGCCGAGCAGATCCGCGACGCCTGTCGGGCGGTGTTCCGGGCCGACAACCGCGTGGTCCTGACGTACATGCCGGTTGCAGAGACCGCCGAGACGGCCGCCCCCGCCGAGACCGCCGAGACCGCCGAGACCGCAGAGACCGCCGCCACGGGCGACACGGAGGCCCAGGCATGAGCCCGCGCGACGGCATGATCACCCAGCGCCCGCAGCCCGGCGCCCCGCGCCTCTACGAGTTCCCGGCCACCGTCCGCACCACGCTGCCCAACGGCCTCGCCATTGCCGTCACGCCTATGCCGGGCCGTGCGCTGATTGCGGCGTCGCTGCTCCTGCGCTGGGGCGCGTCCGACGAGCCCGCGGCCAAGGCCGGCGCCACGGTCCTTGCCACACGGGGCCTCACCGAGGGCACCGAGCGCTACGACGCCATCGCCCTCACTGAAGCCGCAGAGCGTCTTGGCGCCTCGGTGCACGCCGAGGCCGGCTGGGACGCCATCTCGGCGGGCTTTGACGTGCCGGCAACGCGCATCGGGCAGGCCATGGACCTCCTCGCCGAGGTCATCCGCCGCCCGGCGTTCCCGACAAGCGAGATTGACCGCATCCGCGACGAGCGCCTGACGGACCTCATCCAGGCCAAGGCCGATCCCCGCCGCCGTGCCGACGAGGCGTTTGCCCGGTCCATCTACGCGGCCGACAGCCCGTATCACCGGCCTGCCGGTGGTGCGGCGGACACGGTTGCGGGCATCACGGCAGACGATCTCCGCGCCGTCCACAAGGGTCTTGCCGGACCGCAGCGCGCCACGCTCATCGTGGCAGGCGAGGTGGACCCCGACGAGGTCATCGCCTTTGCAACCAGCCTCTTTGGCGACTGGGAAGGCGGCGGCTCCGCGGGCGACGCACCCATTGACGCCCCCGCCGAGACCACGCGCCGTGTGCGTGTTGTCCATCGCCCGGGCGCCGTCCAGACCGAGATCCGGCTGGGTCACCCAGGGCTGCCGCGCCGCACTCCTGACTACCACGCCGTCACCGTCATGAGCGCCATCCTGGGCGGGCTCTTCAACTCGCGGCTCAACATGAACCTGCGTGAGGAGAAGGGCTACACCTACGGCGCAGGCGCGGGCTTTGACATGCGCCGCGGCCGCGGACCGTTCTCGGCACGAGCGGCCGTCAACACCGAGGTCACGGTCCCTGCCATCGTGGAGACGCTCAAGGAGCTGGACCGGATGCGCGAGACGGCCGTCACGGACGCCGAACTGCGCGCAGCCCGCGACTACCTCATCGGCGTGTTCCCGCTGCGGTTTGAGACGCCGGGCCCGGTGGTTGGCTCGCTGGCCAGCCTCTACCTCCACGGTCTGCCGGACGACGAGCTTGCCACGTATCGCGCCAACATCGAGGCGGTGACCGCCGCCGACGTCCAGCGCGTTGCCCGCGAGCACATCCGGCCCGAGGAGGCCGCCCTGATCCTTGTAGGCGACCACGACCAGTTTGGGGCCGCGCTTGAGGCGCTGAACCTTGGCCCCATCTCGGTGGAAGCCGACGATGCCCCAGCCGAGGGCGAAGCGCCCGCCGAGGGCGAGCGCCAGGCATCCGCCGAGGCCGAGGGCGAGGGGAGATAGCCCACGACCGCTGACGCGCCCGGGGGGACCATCGCGGCTGGCCGTCTGGCCGCGCGTGTCCCGGCGTTTGCGTTCCCGGCGTTTCGGCGCTTCATCCTCGGCGCCTTCGTGGGCTCCAGCGGGAGCTTCCTGCAGAGCACCGCGCAAGGCTGGCTGGTCCTGGGCCTCACCAACTCGCCCGCGGCGTTGGGGCTCATCTCGGCGCTGACCTATGCGCCCATCTTGGTGCTCTCGATGATTGCCGGCGTTGCCGCCGACAGCGTGGACCGCCGCCGTCTCCTGGTGGCAACGCAGCTGCTGGCCTTTGCCACGGCGCTGGTGTTAGCCGTCCTTGCCACCACGGGCGCAGTGCAGTTCTGGCAGGTTGCGGTGCTTGCCGTGGTTGGCGGGATCGCCATGGCCGTCCAGACGCCCGCGTACCAGGCCGTCGTGTCAAGCCTTGTGAGCCGCGAGGCGCTGGGCAGCGCCGTGGCGCTCAACTCCGCGCAGTACAACCTCTCGCGGATCATCGGCCCCGCCCTCGCTGGCGCCGTCATCGGCATCGGCGGGCTGGTCCTCGCCTTCTGGGGCAACGCCATCGCCCTGCTGGTTGTGGTCTGGATCTACTCGGGCCTGCCAAAGGCGCCTGCAGACCCGCTGGCGCGGGCGCGGGTGTCGCTCTGGAGCAACCTGGCTGACGGCGTCCGGTTTGTGGCAAGCAGGCGCGATCTGGCGGCGATTGTCCTGCTCACGGCGCTCCCGGCCCTCACCGTGCTCAACTACCTTGTCCTGCTCCCGGTGTATGCCCGCGACGTCCTTGCCATCGGCGCGCCGGGGCTTGGTCTCCTGAGCGGCGGGATTGGGATCGGGGCACTGACGGCTGCGTTCTGTCTGGCGGCATTCCGGCCGTCCGGCGGCAGCGGGCGCTCGGTGCTGCTGTCTCTGGGCACGATGGCGGTGGCCGAGGCGGTGTTTGCCGTGTCGCGCTTTGTCCCGCTCTCGCTGGCAGCACTTGCGGTGATGGGCGGCTGCCAGGTCCTCTACTACGCCACCAGCAACACGCTGCTCCAAATCCTTGCCCCGGCAGGCCTGCGCGGGCGCGTGATGAGCCTGTACATCCTGGTGTCCACGGGGCTCATCCCGTTTGGCAATCTGATCGGCGGCATCGTGGCGGAGCACGCGTCGCCAACCACCGCGCTGGTCCTTGCGGCTGTGCTCACTCTGGCGGGCGTGGCGGCCACGGCGGTCCTGGTGCCGGAGTTGCGTGCGCTGGCGAGGCCCTCGGCCGCGCATTCGCCACAACGCTGAAACCTTTGCGCCGGACCATGCCTCGGTCAGGGTGAAGGCAGCCGACAGGGAGGGTCGGCGCCCCGCCCTCGGCCAATATCAGGAGTACCCGCGCTATGTCGCCTCTTTCGCGCACTCGTCGCCTGTCAACGCCAGCAAACGTCGTCGCCGCGCCCGGCGTCGGCAACGGCAGCGGCAATAACTAGGCCCATCCGGTACCGAGGGGCATGACCTCCGATCTGCGATGGGAATCGCGAAGGTCCGCGATGATGGGGACAGGCGCCCGCAAGGCGTCAGCCGCCGCGTCGGCTCCATCGCGTTCTGCCCGCACCTCCGAGGCCATGATCACGGACTCCAGTGCCCAAGCCCGCGCCGGGGAGGAACAGAGCGATGAGCAGCGCATCGTGCAGGCCGTGCTGGCCGGCGATCGCGACGCCTTCCGCGGTCTTGTGGACCGCCTTGGGCCATCGGTTGTCTCTTCCTGCGCCCGCGTCCTGGGCGATCGGTCCGAGGCGGAAGACGTTGCCCAGGAGGCCTTCGTGATCGCGTACCGGTCACTGGCCACGTGGCGCTGCGACGGCTCGTTTGGCGCATGGGTCTCGCGCATCGCTGTCCGGCTTGCTATCCGCCGCTCAGGCCAGCGCAAGCGCGTGACATGGCTTGATCCGCTTGCGGCCGAGGGCGACCTGCCAAACCAGGAGCGCTTCCGCCTGGGCGGGGCATCCGAGGCTGTTGATCCCGCCCACCACTTCGAGCGCACCCAGCGCGACGCCCACCTGCGCGCCGCGGTGGCAACCCTTGCCGAGCCGTATCGCGAGGTTGTGACGCTGCGCTTCTTCGCCGAGCAGTCGCTTGCCGAGATTGCCCAGGTCACCAACCGCCCGCTGGGCACCGTGAAGACACACCTGCATCGGGGTCTGGCGCGCCTGCGCCTTGCCCTCGAGGAGCCAAACCGATGAGCCAGTACGGGCGCCACGACGCGCCGCCACCCTTTACGCCCGCCGAGCTGGATGGCCTAGCCGACGCGGAGCCCGCGGATCTGCTGGCCCTTGGTCGCGTGGCCCGCGAGCTTGAGGCTGCGGCAGCGCGCGGCGGCGTTCGGCCCAGTGCCGATTTCGCGGACCGCGTGATGCGCTCCATCGCCACTGAGCCGTCGCCGGCGCCAGTGCGTGCAGCCGTCGCTGCGGCGCGGCGTCGATCCTTGGGTGGGGCGCTTGCCGCCTTCCGCGATGCCGTGCGCGTGGGCCTTGGCGCGGGCTTCCCCGTTGCCGTCCGCGCCCAGGCGCTGGCGCTGGTCCTGGTGGTCACCGCGGTGTTCGCCACCGGTTCCGGCATGGCCACGGTTGGCGCGGTCCGCCTGCTGGGCGGCAACCCGATGCCGGGCTTCCCCAACAGCTCCAACCAGCCCGTGCCCACGCTCCCGGCCGACAGCCCCGAGGGAAGCCTTGAGCCCATCGGCGTCAACGGCTCACCGGATCCGGGCTTCTCCGGCGATCCATTCCGCTCAGACCATCCCGACGCGAGTGGTTCGGGCGACCCAGTTGAGTCACCGGGCATGTCTGCGAGCGAGACGCCCGAAGCCACCAACCACGGCGGGGGAACTGGCGGCGCCACGAAGACGCCCCGCCCCACCAGCAAGCCACATCCCACCGAGACGCCGCACCCCACCGAGAGCGACCACCACGACCACAGTCCGCATCCCAGCGAGACGCCGTCGCCCACGCCGAGTCCAAGCCCCTCGTTCTAGCGGGTTGCTGGTCGGCGTGCGGGGTCCCGGTCGGCGTGCGGGGCGGGTCGGGTCACTGGTCGGCGTGCGGGGTCCCGGTCGGCGTGCGGGGTGTAGGCTCCGGTTCATGATTGTTGTTGTCGGATCG
>CAIYHO010000199.1 GCA_903925955.1 uncultured Chloroflexota bacterium | reverse complement strand
CTGACACCGAGGCGCGCCTGTTGGCGCTGGCGGAGCGCGCCGCTGCCGAGACCGCGCAACGCGGTGTCCGGTTTGCCCATGGCGACCTTGCGCCGGTGAATGTTCTTGTGGCGCCGGGGCCGGGCGGCCGGGTTGCCGCGGTGCTTGACTTTGACCGGGCGCGGCTCGCTCACCCCGGGTACGACGCGGCATGGTTTGGCTGGGTGCTGGCGCACCACCACCCGGAGACCTCCGCCGCGGCAATCAGCGGGTACGCAAGCGCCTGCGCTACTGCCGAGACGCCCGACGCGGCCGCATGGCTGCAACCGCTTGTGCTTCTGGAGCGACTTGCCGAAGCCGCGGGAGCGGCCGATGGCGGGGATGGCGCAGATGGCGGGGATGGCGCAGAGCGCGGGGATGGCGCAGAGCGCGACCGCTGGGCAGCCCGTCTCGCGGCCGTCCTCGCCTGAGGTACGCGCCCCCTGACCCAGCTCCGGGTCAGATCGGGCCGCGGCCAGCGTGAACCGCCCGTCGAAACGCGTGTTTGGCATCCGGACCACGCTCGGGGCATGGCCGCCTGACCCTGTGCTGGGTCAGGAACAGCGCGCCTACTCCTCGGCGAGAACGATGACGCGGTCTTCCAGCGCAAGCATCAGGCGAGTGTCGCGCCCCGGATTGAGCACAACGCCGTAGGCAGCCGCCTTGTCATTGGCCTGCGCGCCAACGCGGTAGCCCATCGCCACCTCGCCCCGCCGCTGCGCCGCCTCCTGGATCGTCGCAAACGAGACCTCACGGCCAAGCGCCACGTACTCGGCCGCCTCTCGCAGATACACCTCGGAACCGCCTGCGTCGAAGAGGTCGCGGAAGACCTCCGCCAGCTCGGGCGTCTCGGCCACCTGCGCAAGCAGCAGCGAGAGGACGCGGGCGCTGACGATGAAGTCGTCCGCGCGGGCAATCTCGGCAAGCTCGCGGTCCCGGACGTCAAGCATCTCCGACACGATGGAGAAGTCGCGGCCGCCCCGGGTGCCAATGTCGCGCAGGTGCAGCAGCGTGACAAGCGTCCGCGCATCGGCAGACTCGGCCGGGCGGTCATCGGACTCGCACAGCACCACCACGTGGTCAAACGAGGCCACGTCAAGCTCGTCAAGCAGGTTGCGATGGGTGGTGTCGGCAGCGCGTGCCGTGGCCCTCAGATGGCGGAGGCCGCGCAGCCCCTCCACATCGGCGACGACGCGCTCCACCGCGGACACAGCCACCAGCTCCGAACCGGGGGGCACGTACGCGTCCAGCTGGCTCACGATGGTGGCGCCGCGCCCGTTCCAGCCCAGGATCAGGATCCTCTCGGGGATCTCGTCGTGCGGCGCGGGCGTCGCGATGGCGTCCTCGTCCACCTCGGCCGCTGTGGTCGCGACGCGCGTGGAGCCGTGGTCTTCCGCCAGCACGACGACCTTGTCCGCAGCGTCAATCACGCGGTCGCGCGACGGGTTGAGGTGCGCACGATCGTCGCGGACCAGACCAATCGCCACGCCGCCCGTGATCAGCTGGACGGCGTCGCCAAACGTGCGGCCCACAAGCGCGGGCAGCGCCTCCACGTGGAACTCCTGGCCCGCGAAGTCCAGCAGCTCCTGGTAGACCACCGACAGACCGGACTGGCGGCAGGTCTGGGCGATGATCCGCGCAAGCAGGTCGTCTGACAGGATCAGGTGGACATCGTCATGCCCGATGAGCTTGGCCACGCCCGCGTTGGCGGGCTGGCGGACCTCGGCGACGATGCGGTACGGCTCGGCCCGGCGACCCGGGCGCCCCGTCAGCGCAAGGATGGTCTTGATCACGCCAACATCGGGGTCATCGCCCTCGGGTGCCAGCACCACGATGGCACGCGACGCGTCGGGGTTTGCAATCGCCAAGTCGCCCAAGTCCGTGGGGCGCCCTGAACGACAGACGATGCGGGCGCGCTTGGGGATGGCAACGCGGTCGCGGATCTCGCGCTCCATCTCGGTGCGGTCCCGGTCCGCCATGACGACAATCGAAGTACGCCGACGGCTGGCGCCTGCCTCCAGGAGCTCGCTGATCACGGCGAACACCTGCTGGCTCCAGCCAAGGATCAGGACGTGGTCCTGCTCCAGCACCCGGGAGCGGCCCTGGCGGAGCGCGTCAAGCTTCTGCTCAAGGCCGCTCGACAGGATGCCGATCAGCGTGCTGATCACGAAGATGCCGCCGATGGTCACGCCCAGCATGCCCAGCAAGAAGCCCGGGCTGCCCTCGTCGCCGCCCATCGTGCCCGCATCGAGCGTGCGCATCAGCGCCATCCAGACGAGCTGGATGGGATCGCCGGGGTCGTCGGCGCCTCGGACAATGAGCGTCACGCCCACCATGCCCACGATGACCACCATTGAGAGCAGCGCAAGCCCAGCGATCAGCGCCGCCGTGCCGCGCTCCATGAAGCGGTCAAACGCGTAGCTGAGGCGCTCGCGCACACCTGCGCGGCGTGTCGTCGTGGTCATCGGCTGGCCTCCCGTCCCTCTCGGCGGCGGCCGGACCTGCTCCTAGCGCGCGCGTCGGGCGAGTATAGGGGCGTGTCGGCGCCCAGAACCGCCTACCGTCCTCCGGGAGGACGGTAACGCGGAGGCTTTCGTCTACGGTCCTCCCCACGGACGGTAGGGGATTTCGAGGCCCCTGACCGGAGTCCTTCGCGCACGGACGGCGCCCGTTGTGCTGGCCGGGGCCATGCGGCTTCTGGTTACCGTCCTCCCAGAGGACGAGCGGTGATTTCGGCGCCAGCGCGGCACCACGACCCGCCGCGCTGCTCTGTGTCGCCGCCGCCGACTGGGCCTGGGTCAAGAGCGCAGTCACGTTGGTCGCCACGGTACGATGACGTCTGCCGAGCTGCGCGCCCGGGCGCAACTTGACTGTGGAAGTACGCTCGGGCTAGGGCACCTCGGTATGGTTGCGGCGGGGCGGCTTGGCGACCGAGGGAGCGGTGGGCATCGAGACGAGTGAGGCAGTGCGCTCGGACACACCCGACATGGTCATGATCCTGGAGCCGCTGCGCGACCAGCGCGGCGTGTTTGCGGACGCCGTCGTCGAGGCGGCACACGGTGCGTTCCGCGAGCCCGGTGGCGCGGAAGGCTCGGCCGTGGCTGGTCGGCGCTTCCTCGACGTGTTCCCTGGGCTGGAAGAACAGCTCGCCGACGTGCTGGCCGCCGCCACCACCGGCGAACGCGTGCAGCGGATTGCCCCCGGGCTTGAGAACCCCGCGCAGCGCGCCGTCCTGACGTGCACGCCGGTTGGCAGCAAGGTTGTGATGACCGCCCAGCCGCTGGGTTCGGGCGACGGGCCGGCGGGCCAGCATGCCGGCGAGGAGCACTACCGCGCCATCGTGGACGCCATGGCCGAAGGGATTGTCCTGCAGGCCGCAGACGGGTCCATCGAGGCGTGCAACGCGCGTGCCGAAGAAGTCCTCGGGCTGACGCGAGACCAGATGGCGGGGGTCAGCTCGATCGATCCCCGCTGGCAGGCGATCCACGAGGACGGCTCGCCGTTCCCCGGCAACACCCATCCGGCGATGGTGACGCTTGCCACGGGTAAGCCCTGCTCCGACGTGATCATGGGTGTCCACAAGCCGGACGGCGCGCTGACCTGGATCTCGGTTGACTCGCAGCCCCTGTTCCAGCCCGGCGAGCCGAAGCCATACGCGGTAGTAGCCACCTTCAGTGAACTTGGCCCAACCCGAGAGGCGCTCCGGGCAAGCAAGGAGCGGTTTCGCGAGCTTGCAAACAGCCTGACAGACCTCGTCTACGCGGTTGACAGGGACCTCCGCTACACGTTCTGGAACGTGCAGTCTGAGCGGACGACAGGGATTGCGGCGGCTGACGCGATCGGGCGGACGATGGACGAGGTGTTCCCGGGCATAGCCGGCACCGCGACCGAGCGCCTAACCCTCGAGGTTCTGGCAACCGGCGAGCCTCGCTCGGTCAGCCAGGAGTTCCCGCTCCAGGGCGAGTCGCTCTGGTTTGACGTCCGCATCTCGCCCACTCCGGAAGGGGCGTCGTTCGTCGCGCGCGATGTCACCGCACTGGTGCGGGTCACCGAGGCGCTGCGCAACCGTGGGGCAGAGCTTGCCGAGGCGCAGCGGATCGCCCATGTGGGCAGCGCGACATGGAGCGCGGCGACTGGCGAGGCAACGTGGTCGGACGAGCTGTTCCAGATCTTTGGCCTGCCGCCCGGCGGCACGCCGCCAACGCTTGAGGAACTGGCGCGCTATCTGGAGCCCGCCACCTATGCCCGGGCCCAGACCGTCATTGCGCGCGCCATCGACGCCAACCAGCCATTCGAACTGGAGATGAGTCTCCGCCGGCTGGACGGAGGCGTCCGGCAAGTTGTCGCGCGCGGAGAGATCATGCGCGGGACCAATGGTGACGTCTCCAGTGTGCGCGGCAGCGTCGCCGACGTCACCGAGTTGCGGTCTGCGCAGGCACTCGCGGATAGAGCCCAGCGGATGGAGCTGGTGGGCAGGCTTGCCAGTGGCGTAGCCCACGACTTCAACAACCTGCTTGTGGTCATCAACGGCAACGCGGAACTCCTCGTGCTCGCCATGGCTGCGGGAGATCCGCGGCGCGAGGACGTGGAGGCGATCCGAGAGGCCGGCGCCCGTGGCGTTGCGTTGACCCGGCGCCTGCTCTCGTTTGGTCGCCAGCAGGTGTCCCAAGGCGGCCTCATCGCCATCGACGAGATGATTGGCGAACTCTTGCCCATCATGCGCAACCTCGTCGGCGACCGAGTTACGGTGGTCAGCAAGGCGGGCAACGTCGGCTTGGTGCAGGCCGACCGGGTCAAACTCGAGCAGGCACTCGTCAACCTTGTCGGCAATGCCCGTGACGCCATGCCCAACGGGGGCCGCGTGATGATTGCAACCAGCAGCGTGACGATCTCCGCCGCGGACCCGCGCATCCATCCGGCAGCCGACGCTGGCGCGTACATCCGGATCACCGTCACCGACACCGGCATGGGCATTGACCAGGCCATCCTCGAAGACATCTTCGAGCCATTCTTCACAACGAAGCCACCGGGCACGGGCACCGGGCTGGGTCTTGCAATTGTCGAGGGCGCCGTGGCGCAGGCGGGCGGGTTCGTCACCTTGGAGAGCATCGTGGGCAGCGGCACCACCTTCTCCATGTACGTGCCGGAGGTCACCTCCGACATCGAGGCACCGGCGGCGCCAACCCAAGGACCGATCCATGGGGTCGAGGCGGTCCTCCTCGTTGACGACGAGCCGGCCGTTCGGACCGTCACCGCGCGCATGCTGCGCGAGTGCGGGTACACAGTCGTCGAGGCCCCAAGTGCGGCCGTCGCCATGGCAATCGCGGCGAGTGGCGCTGCGCCGTTCGACATCCTCGTGACCGACATCGTCATGCCGGACATGGGCGGCTACGAGCTCGCTGACGCAATGCTGGCGATGCGCCCCGGCCTTCCCGTCCTGTTCATCTCCGCACATGCGGCGCTGCCGGCAGCGGATGGTCGTTGGAGCGGGCGGCCAGGCGAGCTGCTTGCAAAGCCGTTCACCCGCGTACAGATCGCCGCCAGGGTCCGGGCGCACCTCGACCGGCAGTCTGCCCAGGTTGACTGACCGCTGCGTCGCGCAGGTCCGCGGCAGCAGTTGACGTTCCGGCGCGCGGGTCGGGCGAGTGTCGGGGCGTGGTGCGTCGCTCAGAACCGCCTACCGTCCTCCGGGAGGACGGTAGGAGATTTCGAGGCCCCTAGCCGGAGTCCTTCGCGCACGGACGGCGCCCGTGTTGCCGGCCGGGGCCATGCGGCTGTTGGTTACCGTCCTCCCAGAGGACGAGCGGTGATTTCGGGCCCCGGCGGCGCCAGCGCCACGCTGCTGCCGGAGTCGGCGATCAGCGCGAAGGCGTTGAACTCCCCTGGCGGGCGCCGGGCGTCTGGCCAAGACCGGGCTCCATGACGCCGTCCTCGGTCACGATGGCGGAGATCAGCCGAGCGGGTGTGACATCAAAGGCCGGATTGTGGGCGCGAGAGCCCAGTGGCGCCACGCGGATGCCGCCCCAGGCGAGCACCTCGTCCTCGCCGCGCATCTCGATGTGGATGTCGTCGCCGGTTGCAGTGGCCACGTCCACGGTGGACTCGGGCGCAGCGACCATGAATGGGATGCCGGCGTCCTTGCAGGCAAGGGCCACACCAAGGCTGCCGATCTTGTTGGCCGTGTCGCCGTTGGCCGCGATCCGGTCTGCGCCAATGATCGCCACGTCCACGAGGCGGCGCAGGATTGTGCTTGCGGCGGCCCCGTCGGGTTGGATCAGATGGGGGATGCCGTCCTGCTCCAGTTCCCATGCCGTGAGCCGCGCGCCCTGGAGCAGCGGGCGGGTCTCGTCGGCGTAGACGACGTCCAGAGCGCCGCGAGCGTGCAGTTCACGGATGACGCCAAGCGCCGTGCCCCATGCCGTCGTGGCGAGGGCACCGGCGTTGCAGTGGGTGAGCACGCGGACCTTGCCGGGCACGCGGGTCTGGATCCAGTCGGCGCCGAAGCGGCCCATTGCGTGGTTGGCGGCTTCGTCCTGCTTGCAGATCTTGAGCGCGGCGGCCAGAACGGCCTCTCGGCCCTGGACGACGAGCGGGCGAACACGGTCCACACCCCAGGCGAGGTTCACGGCCGTGGGGCGGGCGTGGCGGATGCTGTCGATTGCGCTATCCAAATGGGCGGGCGACCAGCCGTCCCGAGCCCCCTCATCCATCGCCACAACCACGCCGAGCGCGCCGACGGCGCCAAGCTGAGGGGCGCCGCGCACCGCGAGGCGGACGATCGCGTCAACGAGCTGGTCAACGCGCTCAAGCGTGATCCACACCACCCGGCCCGGCAGCAGGGTCTGATCGATGGCGCGGATGGCTCCCCCGGTCCAGACGATTGGCCGGAGAGGCTCACGCGTGGCGTCCGTTGGCCGATCAGCCGCCATGGGTGCGCCCGTCGCCGGCCGATGCCCAGGCGGGGGCCCACTGTTCGCGCCGAATACGCTCAACGTCGTCGGCGGGGATCTCGGGCACCGGGCCAAACGCCAGCGCCCGGAGATATGCGTCGCAGACGCCCTCAACGGTGCTTGCGGCGTTGTACGCATGCTCGAGTGTCGGGCCAACCGCGAGGACGCCGTGGTTCCGCAGCAGGCAGGCGCTGCGATGGCGGAGGGCCTCTGCCGTGTAGGTCGCCACCTCGGCGGTGCCGCCGCGCGCGTACGGCGCGGTGGTGATCCCGCCACCGCACGCCGAAACCAGGCCGTGAAGGATCGGCGGCACATCGATGCCCATGGCCGCCACCGCCATCGCGGCCCGGCTGTGCGTGTGGACGATGCCGCCGATGTCGGGGCGGTCGAGGTACACCAGCGTGTGCAGCGGCAGCTCGGACGTGGGCCGCCGCGACCCCTCCACAACCGTCCCGTCGAGCCGGACCATCACGACATCCTCGGCCGTGAGGGTGTCGTAGGCCGTGCTCGCCGGGGTGACCGCCACAAGGTCCGGCTCATCCGCAATCCGGGTGCTGATGTTCCCCGCGGTGTAGCTCACGAGGTGCTCGGCCAAGAGTCGCCGCGCGAACAGGACAACGAGCTCGCGCGCCGCGTCGCGCGTGGTGGGGAGGCCAGCCTGGCTCATGCGCACCTCGTCTGGCCCGCTACCGCGCCGTAAACGCTGAGAGTAGCTCGTAGCCCACGGCGGCCGCGGCCACGGCAGTCAGCTCCGCGTGGTCGTACGCCGGGGCAACCTCCACGATGTCGGCGCCCACCAGGCGCGTGCCGGCAAGCCCGCGGAGGATCTCCAGCAGCTCGCGCGAAGTCAGACCGCCAGCCTCAGGCGTCCCGGTGCCCGGGGCATGCGCCGGATCCAGCACGTCGATGTCCACGGACACGTACACGGGCCGGTCCCCCACCGCCTCCCGCAGCCGGGCCCCCACAGCCGCCGCGCCCTCGTGGCCCACCTGGACGCTCGTCACAATCGTGAAGCCAAAGCCCTGGTCATCCACGAGGTCCTGCGCGTCGTAGAGCGAGTTGCGGATGCCCACATGGAACGCGCCAGGCGCCAGCAGCCCCTCCTCAAACGCGCGCCGGAAGGGCGTGCCGTGCGTGTACGGCTCGCCGAAGTAGGTGTCCCATGTGTCGAGGTGCGCGTCAAAGTGCACCAGTGCAATGGGTCCGTGGACGGCATGGAGGGCTCGCAGCACGGGGAGGGCAATCGTGTGATCGCCGCCCAGGACCAGCACCCGTCGGTCCGCGGAGATCAGCCGCGTGATGCCTGCGGTCACCGCGTCAAGCGCAGCAACGATGTTGAACGGCGAGACGGCGATGTCGCCCGCATCAACAACCTGCTGGTCCAAGAACGGGCGGACCCGCAACTCCGGGTTGTAGGGCCGAAGGAGCTTGGAGCCCGCGCGGATGGCCGCTGGGCCAAAGCGGGCGCCGGGCCGATACGACACGCCTGTGTCAAACGGGATGCCCACAACCGCGACGTCGTAGTCGGGCACCTCCGTAATGGACGGGATGCGGGCAAATGTGGTTGGCCCCGCAAAGCGCGGTGTCTCCAGCGCGTTGACCTGGCCGATGATGGGCCGCTCGCGATCCACGAGGGCGCCTCCTAAGCTGCTTGGCGGGCCGGTGTCAGTGCCGGGCGTGGGTACGCGTGTCAGCCTCAAAGTCGGCCCGGATTTCGGGCGTGAGGCTGGGGCGGATGGACGAGATGGCCGTCAGGTAGTCGGTGGTGGTTGGCCCAGCGGTCACATCGGGTGAGGAAGGCGCCAACAGCTCGCGCTCAAACGAGGCCTGGGCCGCGGTCTGGGCCGCATGGTGGATCTCCGCCGTCGTCAGCACCGCAGATGCGGCCACCAGCGAGGCCATGTCCACGTCGGCGGCGTGCGCGTGCGAGCTCCAGAGCGCGCGCCGTGCCTCGTCGTCCGGGGAGCCAATGGGAATGACGTAGTCAAACCGGCCGGGCCGGATCACCGCGGAGTCCAGCGTGTGGACGGCGTTGGTGGCGGCGATCAGGAGCCGGTTGGAGCGGCGGCGAAACGCCGGGATCAGCTTGAGCAGCTCGTTGGTGACGCCGTGGAGGCGCGAGTGCCCCGGGCCGCCCCGCGCCGCGGCGATCTCCTCAATCTCATCGATGAAGACCACCACGCGGTCCAGTTGCGCGATGCCGGCAAACGCGTCTCGCAGGCCAGCCGCAAGCCCGGCGTCGTCTTCGGCCAGCCGCGACGGAAGCAGCTCCACAAACGGCCACTCCAGACGCGCCGCCACGGCGCGCGCAAACGTGGTCTTGCCTGTGCCTGGCGGGCCAAACAGCATCACCGCGCGCGGCGGCGACACGCCGTGCTGGGCGGCGAGCTCGGGGTGCACAAGCGGAGCAATCACGCGCCGCTCGATGACCTCCTTCTCAAACCGCATGCCCAGCAACTCGTCCCACAAGCGCGGGGACAGCACCTCGCCGCCCAAGGCCTCCAGCACGGACGCCTGACCCGGCTCCAGCGCCACGCGCTTCTCAAAGTAGGCAAGCGCAGGCTGCTGCTCGTAGCCCGCCTTGCGCAGACCCTCCGCCGCAAGCTCTTCATGCGGCAGGACATAGCCCACCCGGCGAACCTGGGCCGAGACCAGCTGGCGCTCCAGCGCCACAAGCAGGGAGCTGGCCATGCCCTGGCCGCGCAGCTCCGGATTGATGGCGAGGCGCGCAATCCAGGCACGGTCCGCAGCGACAATGGCGATCACCGCGCCCACCACCTCGCCGTGGCTGACGGCAACCGCCGCGGCCTGACGGGCACGGAGGGCCACGATGCACTCGGGGAATGAGAAGACGCTGGCCTGATCGGACGAGGTGGCGTCCAACAGCCGCACCACGCCCTCGAAGTCATCGTCCTGGTATTCCCGCACCAGCCAGGGCATCGCGTTTGCTCCTCCTCCATCCCGGACGCCCGGTCTGGCGGATCGTACACGCGCGAGGTCCGCGTTTGGCGGCCGGGCGCGCCGGGCGCGGTGGTAGCATCCGCCCGCCCCGCACAAGGCCCGCAGACCAGACCTGCGATGGGGCGATGCCAAGAGGACGGGGTGCCGCTAGTGGATCGATCGGTCGCGCGCAGGGTGGGCGTCCCGCTGCTGGTGGGCCTCGCGCTTGTCTGGGTAGCCCTCATGGCCCGCGACTTCATGACCCTTGCGAAGTACGACTACCAGGACCTCAACCACTTCACGCAGGGCGGCCAGTTTGTCCGCGACGGGCTCTCGCCGTACACCACCGCGTTTACTCAAGTTGGCAACGGCCTGCCCTACATCTACCCGCCGGTGTGGGCCATCGTCTTCGCCCCGCTCTCGCTGCTGCCCACCATCGTGCTGCGCATCCTGTGGACCGGCGGCACGCTGATTGCGCTCTGGGCGCTGGTGGCGCTGTCCATCCGCCATCTCACCGCTGCGGAGCCTGGCGGACGGCGGCAGCGCCTCCTGCTCATCACGGCGGCCACCGTCCTCACGCTGCCCTTGGGCGCCGTGGCGGAGGTCCTCTACTTTGGCCAGGTGGGCGTGTTTGTGGTTCTTGCCTGCACGGTGGACGCGGTGCTCCTGCGCGAGCGGCGGTCGCGCTGGCAGGGCGTGCTGGTGGGCATCGCCACGGCGATCAAGCTCACCCCGGCGCTGATCATCGTCCACTGGGTGCTCACCCGGCAGTTCCGCGCGGCCGCCACGGCCACGGCAACCACGCTCGCCTGCTGGGGCGTCGCCGGGCTTCTGCTCCCCAAGCTTGTGGTCGACTACTTCTTTGGCGGCTTCGTCTTCGGGATCGCCAGCCGGATTGGCGCGGAGCGCGTCAACAACCAGAGCCTGTTCGGGATGCTGACGCGCCTGTTTGGCGAGACGCCGCCCATGCCCGTGTATCTGGCGCTGGCCGGAACCGTGGCGCTGGTTGGGCTATTCCTTGCGTGGCGCGCCCACCGCTCGGGCAGCCTGTTGACGGCGATCGCCATCGTGGGCCTGACGACGGTGCTGGTGGCGCCAATGTCCTGGCAGCACCACGCGTGCTGGATCATCCCGGCGCTGGGGGCCATCGTGGCTGACGGGCGGAGCAAGGTGCGCCTGCTGGGCGGGCTGGCCGCGCTGGTTGCGCTGTACTCGCCCACGCAGGGCGCGCAGTTGGCGGCCTACGTTGGCTTCACCGAGTTCTGGAACCTCCTGTACGTCCTGCTGATTGCCGCGCTGGCCTGGCTGGTGTGGCACTCACGTCCCGCAGCAGAAGCAGCCTTGCCCGCCAGATTCGCGGCGACCTGAACGCCCAGCTCCACAGCGCCACAACGCGGTGTTCACCCGGCGTTGACGCGAGTTGATCCAGATGGACTTGGACGCCACGTGATGGCGTGGTCTGCTGGGCACACCCTCAGGCGCGGGCCGCCCCGGCCGGCACCCTGCGGGGCGTGAACGCGGCAGGAGCACTCCGCATGGGACCCCAGCGATGATCCGGCGCTTCCCAGGCACGTGGCAGAGCCAGCACCGGCGTGTCTCGCCATCGCCTACCGCCCCTCGGCCGGCGCACGGCACAAGCCGTGGGCGGCAGTTGCCGGCACGACGGTCCATGATCCGGGAGGTCGCGGTCGAGGCGATCGCGTCGATCACGCCATTCGCGGCCCTGCCGCGACCGCGGCTGCTCGCCCTAGACATCGACGGCACACTGCTTGATGAGCGTGGCCTGCTGCGGCCCGTCGTTCGCGACGCCGTCGCCTCTGTGGCCGCCAGCGGAGTGGAGATCATCCTTGCCACCGGCCGATCGCCGTGGGACGGTGTCGCCGAGATTGCCGCGGACCTCGGCCTCGACGGGCCGCAGATCACGATGCAGGGTGCGCTGATCTCCGATCCCGTGACACGCGGCATCCGACGGCTGCGCGCGCTCCCGCCCGACGTCTACCTAGACGCCGTGGCGTTTGCCCGCGATCTGCGGCTGGACCCAATTGCGACGCTCCTTGACGGGCATCGCGCGGAGCGAGTCGCCGAGGACTTTGACGGGTTCTGGCTGGCACACGACGGACCCGGGCACCTGGTGGGGGAGCCGGATCTCGCCGCGCTCGCGTCCGAGACGCCAATCCGCCTGTTCCTGCCGACGGGTCCGGAACGTCACTGGTCAGTGCGGCTGGCCGCGGCCGAGCGCTTCCTGGGTCGTGCCGCGGTGGTCTGGTCCGATCTCTCGGGGATCGAGCTGCTGGCGCTCGGGACCAACAAGGGCGAGGCGGTCACCTGGTTCGCCGCGGGCCGCGGCATTGGACTTGACGAGGTTGCCGCCGCGGGCGATGCCGCCAACGACAAGGAGCTGCTGCGCCTTGCCGGCCGTTCAGCCGCGATGGGCTCGGCCACAAGCGACGTGCGGGATGCCGCGGACATCACCGTCCGTGCATCAGACGACGACGGGCTGGTTGACGCGCTCCGCTGGTTCTTCCCGGATCTCGCAGACGATCTGGGTGTGGCGCCATTGCGCGCGGGACTCAGCCTGCTGGCCTGACAACGGCGCCTGCGCCCGCCAGAGCCGCAACGAGCTAGACATGGCGATGCCCCGGCCGAGAGCCGGGGCCTCGCACAGCTGGCGGTGGGGCCCGATCGGCCCCGGGTGCCTAGCCCCCGAGCGCGTCAACCGAGTGGTAGCGCTCGCCGGTGTCGTAGGCAAAGGTGAGGATCCGCGCGCCATCGGCCACGGACGGGATCAGTTGCGCCACGGCGGCCAGCGACGCGCCGGACGAGATGCCAATCAGCAGCCCCTCCTCCTTGGCCGAGCGGCGGGCGTACGACATGGCGTCGGCCGGGTCCACCTTGAGGATCCCGTCAAGCAGTTCGGTCTTGAGCACGCTCGGCACAAATCCAGCGCCGATGCCCTGAATGGGGTGCGGGCCCGGGGCCCCGCCCGAGAGCACCGGCGAGAGCGTGGGCTCCACGGCGTAGACCTTGAGGTTGGGCCACTGCGCCTTGAGCGCCTCGGCAACGCCTGTGATGTGGCCGCCGGTGCCAACGCCCGTGACGATGTAGTCAAGACCGTCCGGGAAGTCGCGGAGGATCTCCTGCGCGGTGGTTGTGCGGTGGATGGCCGGGTTGGCAAGGTTGTCAAACTGGAGCGGGATCCAGCTGTCCGGCGTCTCCGCAGCAAGCTCCTTGGCCCGTGCGATCGCGCCCTTCATGCCCAGCTCGCGGGGCGTCAGGTCTAGCTCCGCGCCGTAGCCTGTCATCAGCTTGCGCCGCTCGACGGACATGGACTCGGGCATGGTGAGGATGATCCGGTAGCCCTTCACCGCGGCCACAAGCGCAAGGCCAATGCCGGTGTTGCCCGAGGTGGGCTCGATGATGGTGGTCTTGCCGGGCGTGATGACGCCGCGCCGCTCGGCATCCTCAATCATCGCGAGACCGATGCGGTCCTTGATGGAGCCGCCCGGGTTTGCCCGCTCCTGCTTGGACCAGACGCTGACGCGCGGGTCGAAGAGGCGGTTGATGCGGACGTGCGGCGTGTTGCCGATGAGGTCCAGAACGCTGTTGACAGGCACGATTTGCTCCTACGCGGTTGGATGAGGCGCCGTGGGTGACTTGAGCTGTAGGCCCTAAATGACGAAGTCGATGTTGCTAAACCAGTCGTCCGCCTGGCGAACCTTGGCGCGGCTGGTCTGGTACAGAACGGAGCCGGCGGGCACGGAGCTTGTGACGAAGACGTTGCCGCCGATGATCGAATCGGCCCCGACAACGGTGTCGCCGCCAAGGACCGTGGCGTTGGCGTAGATGACCACGCCGTCGCCGATGGTGGGGTGGCGCTTGTGGCCGGCGAGGTTCTTCACCACGGACAGCGCCCCCAGCGTGACGCCCTGGTACAGCTTCACGCCGTCACCAATCACGGCGGTCTCGCCAACGACGATGCCGGTGCCGTGGTCAATGCAGAACCCGCGGCCGATGGTGGCACCGGGGTGAATGTCGATACCGGTCCGGGTATGGGCAACCTCGGCCAGCAGGCGGGGCAGGATTGGGACGTCCAGCACGTAGAGGAAGTGGGCGATGCGGTGGATGGCGATGGCCAGGAAGCCCGGGTACGCGGCCACCACCTCGTCAAGCGACTCGGCGGCCGGATCACCGGCCAGGATCGCCTCACCGTCGAGCAGCAGCGCAGTGTGTACGGCGGGGAGTTCCTCGGCAAAGACGGCGATCACCGCGTCCGCCTTGTCGTGGCTTGTCAGTGGCTCAACCAGCCTGTGGAGGTCCCGGCGGGCGAGCACAAGACGCGCCGCCAGATCGTCGGGGGCGGCGAGGGCGTCATCGGACAGCTGCGGAAACAGGATCCCCAACAGCGTGTCCGCAAACGCGGCAACGTCGTGCTTGAGCGGATAGATGCGGCCATGGGCGACGCGGTCCCTCGCCAGCGTCCGCGCAAAGACGTGGTCGCGGTCGTGGTCAATGGCGTCGGGGTCTTGGCGGTGGGTCACAGGCGGACCGACCAGGTCAGGGAATGCATGGGAGCCCTCCGGTCACGGACGAATCCGGGTTGCGGGGATGCGGGGCACATCGCGGCGGGCATGGGGCGATGCCGGAGCGCGACGGGGGAAACGCGAGAGCCCGCGAGGGGCTCCGGTCAGCGAACGGGCGCGACCGGGCTCCAAGCCAGCACTCGCCGGCTACAGGAGCAACAGGCGCCGCAGAGGCGGCGATCGCGGGTGTTCATTGCGCGCGGATCATAACCGCCAACTCCAAACTGCGCCCACGGCTGGCCCGGTCCGTGCGGCCGCCACCGGGGTGTGAGACTCCGCGCCGCACAAAGGTTTCACCTGATCCGCCCGTCGTTGGGGGCCACCCCGCCTAGTATTTGGGCTGGCTCACCCCGCACGATGTGGTTGCCGGCAATCCGTCCCAGCCACATGTGAGTCAAATGCCCCTAATCCGCACCCTTTGGGCCTCCGTTCGACCCCGCACGCGCCGTGGTGCCGTGCTTGGCGTCATCGGGGTCCTCGCCGGGTCGGCGGCCGTCTCCGTGGCGCTGTTTGGCGCCGCGTCCATCGCCTGGTCGCCATACTTGGACTTCAGCGTCAACCGCGAGGCAAACGCCAAGCAGTGGGCGGCGCAGGACATGCGCTTCGACGGGACGGGGTCGTGTGCGAGCTGCCACGCGCCTGAGTCCTCAAGACTGCTGGCCGCGCCCCATCAGTCCATCGGCTGCCAGAGCTGTCACGGCCCGCTGCTGGACCACACCACCGCGGCGACTGCCGCAGCCACCAGCGGTTCCGGTGTCGTCCTCGCGGCCGCGGTCATCGCCACGCCCACTGAAGAAGCGTGTCTGCGCTGCCATCAGGCCGTGCTGGGGCGCCCAGGGACCCTCAAGCAGATCGTCACCTCGCAGCACTACGTGACGCAGTGCCTTGAGTGCCATGACCCGCACAACAGCATTGCCAACCGGCCCCCGGTGGTCCAACACCCGCTTGACAACCTGCCGGCGTGCCTGACCTGCCACGGGGCGGACGGCTTCAAGTCCCGCAACGAGCGCCATCCATCGGGCACCTTGACGGATCAGGAGTGCCTCGCCTGTCATGCGGCGGGACGCGGCCCGGACGCGGGCTCCTTCAAGCACGTGGGCTTCCCGCTCGTCGGCAAGCATCAGGGCGCAACGTGCAGCGCCTGCCATGCGGACATGAGCTCGCTGGCGGCCTTCAAGGCCACCCCAACCGAGTGCGTCGCGTGCCACAAGCAGGTGGAGCCGCACAACGGGAACTTTGGCACGGTGTGCAGCAGCTGCCACAGCCCAGACGGCTGGAACCAGATCACGTTTGACCACACCACCACGGCATTCCCACTCGTGGGCAAGCACACAAGTGCTGCCTGTTCGTCCTGCCACACCGACACCACGTCGATGGCCGCCATGCGGGCAACGCCCACCCAATGCGTCGCGTGCCACAAGCAGGTGGAGCCCCACAACGGCGCCTTTGGCACGTCATGCGCCGACTGCCACAACCCGGCTGGGTGGTCAGACGTCAAGATTGACCATGACAAGACCGGGTTTGCCCTCGTTGGCCAGCACGTCGGCGTGGCGTGCATGGCCTGTCACAAGGGCGGCGTCTTTGCCGGGACGTCCCCCTCCTGCTCGTCCTGTCATGAGCGCCCAACCAACCACGAGAGCAACTTTGGCAATAGCTGTGCCAGCTGCCACACGCCCAACGGCTGGCAGCCGGCCGCCTTCGACCACAACGCCCGGACGCCCTACAAGCTCTCGGGTGCGCACCTTGGCGCTGCGTGCGTGAAGTGCCACGCCAACCCGGCCACCCATGCCGGTGCCCCAACGGTGTGCGCCGGTTGCCACACAAAGCCCGCTGGCCATCTCGCGGTGTCAAGCAATGCCTGCCAGGTCTGCCATGCCACAACGGCCTGGAAGCCCGCCACGTTCAACCACAGCAGCGCCGCGTTCAAGCTGAGCGGTGCGCACCTGAAGCTCGTCTGTGCCTCGTGCCACAAGGGTGGGGTCTACAGCGGCCTACCCACAGCGTGCATTGGATGCCACACGAAGGCCGGCATCCACTCCCCGCTCTACCCCGCAACATGCACAACGTGCCACTCGACAACCAGGTGGCTGACGATCTCGTACAAGGGACCGCACACCTTCCCCAAGACGCACAACGGCGCCGCGGGCAGATGCACCACGTGCCACACCTCAAACACAGTCCCCTACTCGTGCGCGAAGTGCCACTCCGACGCCTGGGCCAAGAGCAAGCACGCAGGGGTGGCGGGCTTCTCGCTGACCACCTGCGCGAAGTGCCATCCCACGGGCAATGGTGATTGATCGCTCGCCGTTGGCAGCCGCACCCCCCACCAGCGTGGGGGGCGTCGGCAACGGGCGTTGCCCGATTCCAACGCGCGTTGCCGCCAAGACCACGACGGTTGCCCAACTTAGGCACGCACGTCATGGCGAGTTGGGGCCGGTGGTGTCTAACGAGCGACCGCCCATCCGCTCGACGATGACCTACGTCGGCCGATTGTGAGCCGACGTCGGGAGCCACAGCAATGTTGATCACTGATCTGAGCAAGGACATCGCGCTGATCCTGCCCGCGCTCATCCTCGTTGAGGGCGTCATCGGGCTTGTCGCATGGTTCGCCCTGGGGTCCCGGGGCGGGCGGGCGGCACGCTTTGCCGCGTGGCTTGGCCTTGTCACCCTGACGCTCTGGTGCGGCTCGGCGGCGGCCTTCGTCCTCCTCAACATCATCTACTTCGCGTTTGGCGCAGGCGCAACCATCACCGCGGCAGCCATTGTGACCATCGCGATGATCGCAATGCCCTTCGGCTGGGCGCTGCTCGTACGCCATCACACCGCCCAGGGCGGCGCTGACGCAGTGACCCAGCCGCGCTGAGCGGCGGACCCCACCATGACCACCACACGCGACTCGAAGCCCGAAGGCCCGCCCGAGGCGGCTCGTTTGGGCGTCATGCTCGCGATCGTTGACTTTCCGATGCTCAGCGCCGCACTCCGGGACGTCATCGACCACGAGCGCGACATGTGCGTCATCGCCGAGGCGACAAGCCGCGACACCATTACCGAGCAGGCCAAGGCGATGAACCCCGACGTCATCGTGCTTGAGTGCGAGGGCTTTGGCGGGGCCGGCTGCTCCACCTACGATGCAATCGAAACGGTCCGGGCAGCCAGCCCCCACGCCAAGGTCATCGCCCTGGACTGCCGCTGCACAACAGAGCC
Source organism: uncultured Chloroflexota bacterium (assembly GCA_903925955.1). Classification (GTDB taxonomy): domain Bacteria; phylum Chloroflexota; class Limnocylindria; order Limnocylindrales; family CSP1-4; genus CAIXZV01. The sequence goes on along the minus strand of CAIYHO010000199.1, from coordinate 9,534 downwards.
GTTCTCGGTGGTGCTCAAGGCCGGTGCTCACGGGTTCCTCACCCGCGAAGCGCTGGACTCGGACCTCGTCGCCGCCGTCCGCAGCGTTGCCGCGGGCCACACGTACGTGAGTCCGGCGATCGTGACGCGGATGGTGGACACCTACGTGCGCAAGACGCCCGAGACGTCGGCCGAAGAGCCATACGAGCAGCTCAACGATCGTGAGCGCCAGATCCTGCTCCTGGCGGCCATGGGCCACACCAACCGTGATATCGCCCGGTCCCTGCGGCTCTCGGAGCAGACCGTCCACTACAACCGCGCCAACGTGATGGAGAAGCTGGGGCTACACGACCGCGTGGACCTGCTCCGCTTCACTGTCCGCCGCGGCCTCCTCACTCCCTCCACCCTGTGAATGCCATGACCCGCATCCGCCGCCTCTGGAACACCGTCCGTCCGCGGACGCGCCGCGGCGCGGTGCTCTCCGTAGCCCTCATCGGCGCAGGCGCCCTGGTCCTGTCCGGTGTCCTGTTCGCAGGCGCCGCCATCGCCTGGTCGCCCTATCTGGACTTCAGCATCAACCCCGAGGCCAACGCCAAGCAGTGGGCTGCGCTGTCGATGTCGTTTGACGACTCGGGCGTGTGCGCCAAGTGCCACGAGCCGCAGACTGCCAAGCTCCTTGCGGCGCCACACCAGAACATTGGCTGCCAGAGCTGCCACGGTGCGCTGCTGGAGCACTCCACAGCCGCAGCCGAGGACGCCCAGAACGCCATCGCCACTGTCAAGGTCGCCGTGCCGACCGATGAGGTCTGCATCCGGTGCCACGCCCAGGCGCTGGCTCGGCCGGCGTCGCTCAAGCAGATCGTGCCCACCCAGCACTACGTCTCGCAGTGTCTCCAGTGCCACGACCCGCACTCGGGCATCGCCAACCGGCCACCCGTTGTCGAGCATCCGCTGGCCAATCTGCCCAACTGCCTGACCTGCCATGGCCCCGAGGGCTTCAAGGCCCGCAACCAGCGCCACCCGTCGGGCGTTCTGACGGACAACGAGTGCCTCGACTGCCACGCGGCAGGGCGCGGCCCGGAAGACACCCAGGTGACCCCGTGACCGAGAAGTTGAACCCGGCGGACGCCGAACCGACGCCAACCCCAGTTGTGGCGCAGCCGGATGCGGTTGAGCCGGCCGCCGAAGCCCCCGAAGCCGCCGAAGCCGCGGCTGTGGTCCCCGCCGATGCCGAACCAATGCCAGCCCCGGCCATGGCTCCGGCCGACGCGGTGCTGGTGCCGCTTGAGCAGCTCGCTCCGGCGATTGCTGCCGCCTCGGTCTCGCGCCGCGCGTTTCTGGGCTTCGGCCTCGCCGTGGCAGGCGGTGTCGTGGGCGCGGGCGTGCTGGCCCAGTACTTCCCAGTCTTCGCCAGCGCGGGCGATGAAGTTGCCCCAATCGTCCCCAACTACAACCCGGCCACCAAGGCCTGGACGTTTGTGGTGGACAGCGCATCCTGCATCGGCTGCGGTCTCTGCGTCGTGGCCTGCAAGGAAGAGAACCACGTGCCGGAGCCTGCCGAGTACGCCCGGACCTGGATCGAGCGGCACGTGACCACCACGGACGGGCAGCTCTACATCGACTCCCCGGAGGCCGGCATCAACGGCTTCCCGAAGGACTCCACAGCTCCCGGCGCCGCTGGCAAAGCGGTCAAGTCCTCCTACTTCCAGCCTCGCCTGTGCATGCAGTGCGCGGAGCCGCCGTGCGTTGGGGTCTGCCCGGTCAGCGCCACCTACCAGACCGAGGACGGCATCGTGCTTGTGGACGCGCGCCGGTGTATCGGCTGTGGCTACTGCGTCACATCCTGCCCCTACGGCGCCCGGTACCTCACCCCGGCCGGCGAGGACACCCCGTCGGACACGCCCGGTGTCGCCGACAAGTGCACCTGGTGCTACCACCGCATCAACAAGGGACAGAAGCCTGCCTGCGTTGAGATCTGCCCGGTCAAGTCGCGCCAGTTTGGCGACGCAAACGACCCGGCTGACCCCATCGCCGCGATTGTCAAAGCCACCAATCCCGCTCCGTTTCATCCGGAGTGGGGAACCAAGCCCCGCGTGCTCTATCTGGGCCCCGCGCTCGAGGAGGCCTGAGCAATGCAGGCAGCAACTCGCCCCATGACCATTGCCGGCCGGCGGATCCCCACGCTCCGAGAGATGGGCGCCTGGCTGGTGAGCGAAGTCCACCGGACGCCGCGCGGCCTCAAGATCTGGTACGCGCTCCTTGGCGTCTTCCTCGCCGTCGGCGGGGTTGCCGCACTCATCTCCGTGCCGCCCGGCTGGGAGGTCATGGGCACTTCGCCCAAGTTTGAGTGGGGCCTGCTGATCGTCGCCTACGTCTTCTTCGCCATCATCACCAGCGGCCTGTGCCTGTCGGCATCGCTGGGCACCGTGTTTGGCCTCGAGCGGTTCCTGCCCTTTGAGAAGCGCCACGCGGTCCTCGCGCTGATCTCACTGATCACCGCGTTCCTTGTGATTGCGCTGGAGCTCCACTACCCCATCCGGATGGTGTTTGGCGCAATGCTGACCCCGGCGCCCACATCCCCGATGTGGTGGATGGGCGTCTTCTACGGCACGTACCTCGTGGTGCTGATCATCGAGGTCTGGACCCTCTTCACCAATCACCCGGTCATCCACAAGTACGCCTGCACGTCGTGCGCAATCGTGGCCGTGTTTGCGCCCACCACGCTTGGCGCCGTGTTTGGGGTGCTTGCCGCCAAGCCGTTCTGGTACGGGATCTTCACCCCCATCCAGATGGTCTGCACCGCGCTCACCGCCGGTCTGGCAATCCTGGGCATCGTCTTCTGGGCCGTGGACCGATTCAGGCTGGCCAACCACGGAACAGCAAAGCCCATCGCGATGCCCTCAATCAGGCTCTTGATGGCGATTGCCTTGGTGATCGTCTCCGCCCTGCTCATCCGCCAGATGGTTGACGCGCTGGCCAGCCCCCAGCCGGGCATGCGTGAGGCCGCAATCGCGCTGATCAGCGGACCGCTTGCCATCCAGTTCTGGGGCGTCCGCGTCGTCATCGGTCTTGTTGTCCCGGCGCTGCTGCTCGCCATGCCAATGACCCGGACGCCCTGGGGGCTGCTGGGAACATCGGTCACGATGCTCGTGGGCGTCTTCATGGACCGCCTCAACTTTGTCGAGGCCGGCCAGATCTACCCGCGCACAACCCAGGCGGGCACGGTCTCCTACCCGTACGCGGCCTACACGCCGTCACCGGTGGAGCTGGGGATCCTGCTCTTCGCGCTGGCGTTCTTCGCGCTGGCCTACACGCTTGCAGAGCGGTACCTCAAGATGGGCGAAGGCGACTCGCACATCTTCTGGCCGTGGCCGTGGATCAAGCCGCATCACGATCATGAGCACGATGGGGAAGACGATCACGACCACAAGGCCGACGGGGCCCAAGTAGACCCGCTCAAGCGGCTGGCAAGCGCCACGCCCGCCCAGGAGGTGGCGCTGTGATCCGCCGAGCGCTTTCGCGGTACGCGTACCCCGCCCTTGTCCTGACGCTGCTGGTTGGCATCGGCGCGGTTGGCGGCTACCTCCTGCTGGTGGCCATTCCCGACCTCACCGGCACGGCTGCAGCAACCGCCAGCGCCAGCCCGTCGGCAACGGCTGCCCCGTCGTCCACCGTGACGCCGGGTGGCGCCATGGCCAAGTCCCCCATTGGCATTCCGATGGCGTCAGACGCCGATTGCGGCGCCTGCCACTACACGCCCAGCGGCGGCGTGGGCGTCAAGGAGATCCCGGTGATGGCCCACGAGCTCAAGGGCTTCACTGACTGCACCGCCTGCCACAACCCCACGGGTCTCGTGAAGACGGCCCCCGGGCACTCCACGCTCCACAAGACGGACTGCCTGGTCTGCCATCAGCAGCGGCCCCAACCGTCAGCCGGTGCATCATCAGCGCCGATGCGGCCGGAACACATGGGGTCCAACGGCGCTGTCTGCACGTCCTGTCACGGCGTTGACCAGCACGCACCGCTGCCCGAAACCATGAAGGGCCGCGAGGGCAATTGCTGGATCTGCCACAACGGCCCCGAATACCAGTACCTGTTCAACTCCCCGTCGGCGTCGCCCGCGGCCAGCTACCCGCTCAGCCCCTCGCCATCGGCTTCCGTGAAGCCCTGATCGTCGCTCGCTCCCTCCAGGCGAAGGCCACCGCCCCCACGCGGTGGCCTTCGCGCATGTCAGAGGCCCGGGGCGCGGGGCCGGCGCCCAGGGGCCGCTCAGGGGCGCTCAGGGGCGCGAGTCCAGCGCATGGACCAGCGGGCGACGGCCAGCCCAGGGCTGAGCCACCTCAAGCTGCGCGGCCAGGCGGAACAGCATGGCCTCGTCGCCGTACGGGCCGGTGAGCAGCGAGCCAATGGGCAGCCCGCTCCGCGACCAGCCAAGCGGCAACGAGATCGCCGGCTGACCCGTGATGTTGGCAAGCGGGTTCCAAGGGTTGAAGTCGCAGTCGGAGCGCCACCACTCGATGGCCCCGCCGTGACTCTGGTTGAGCGTCCCGAGCGGCAGGGGCAGCTGGGCGATGGACGGCGTGAGCCAGATGTCGAAGCGCTCAAAGAAGGGGGCGATGGCGCGGCTGGCAATGGCCAGCTCGTCCAGCACGTCGAGCAGGTCCACCGCGTCGTAGCCCTTGGCGTACGCCACGAGCTCGCGTGTGGTGATCTCCAAGTCATCGTCCCGGACCGGCCGGCCAAGCACCCGCTCAAGGTTCCGGACGGACGCCTGGTTGGACATCGCCCACAGGCGGCCCAGCGGCTCGATGATGACCTCGCCGTTGAACTGCGGCGCGCCCTCCTCAACGTGGTGACCCAGCGACGCGAGCAGATCGGCTGTGGCACGCACGGCTGCAACGCACTCCGGGTCCACGGCAGGCCCGGCGAACGGCGGCGTCGCCGTCCACGCAATGCGGAGCTGGCCCGGGTCAGCGCCAACCTCGCGCAGGAACGGGCGCAGCGGGGCAGGTGCGTTGTATGGGTCGCCGGGCGCACGGCCCGCGGTGGCGTCCAGGATCGCCGCGCTGTCGCGGACGGTCAGGGTCAGGGCGTGCTCCACGGCGATCCCCGTCATGCCGTCCCCCGCCGGGGCCCACGAGTTGCGGCCGCGGCTGGGCTTCAGGCCCACAAGTCCGCAGCAGGACGCGGGGATCCGGATGGACCCGGCGCCGTCGTTGCCGTGGGCCGCCGGGACCATGCCCGAGGCCACTGCCGCCGCCGATCCGCCCGATGAACCGCCGGTGGTGCGCGAGGTGTCCCAGGGGTTGCGCGTCTTGCCCGAGCTCTCGGGCTCCGTGGTGGAGTGGTTGCCAAACTCGGGCGTGTTCGTCTTGCCCAGGATGATGAGCCCGGCCGCGCGCTGGCGGATCACCAGCTCCGTATCGACGGGCGAGATGCGGCGGGCACCGGCGCGCGAGCCTTCGGTCTGGACTGTGCCCCCAAGCGCAGCGCCAAGATCCTTGAGCAGGAACGGCGCACCGGCTAGCGGCGAGTCCGGCAGGGGTCTGTGCATCATGGCCTTCGCCTCGGCGCGGGCCGCGTCGTAGCGCGTGGCGATGACGGCGTTCAGAACCGGGTTGAGCTCCTCAATCCGCTCAATCGCCGCATCCACAAGCTCAAACGCCGTCACCTCGCCGGTGCGCACCAGGGCGGCCTGCCCAATGGCATCGAGTCCCGCCAGCTCGTCGCGCAGCGCCATCGGTCAGGCCTCCAGCCCGGGATCCTCGTGGACGGCGTTGCCCTCGACAAGCGTGAGCAGCACGCGCACGTCGCCAAGGTGGCCGGCATCAGCAGCGAAGATGTCGCGGTCCAGCACGGCCAGATCGGCGGCCTTGCCAACCTCAATGGTGCCCGTCTCGTGCTCCAAGTGGTTGACCCAGGCGGACCCGACGGTCCACATGGCAAGGGCCTCGGGCAGGTCAATCCGCTCATCGGGCAGGAAGACGTCGCGATCGCGCAGCTCGGGCGAGCGGTGCGTCACCGCCACCTCGATCTCGGCCATCACGTTGGGCGTGCTCACGGACCAGTCCGACCCGCCCACCACCACGGCGCCCGAGCGGTGCAAAGAGCGAAGCAGGTATTGGTTGCCGTAGGTGCGCGCGTCCACAAACGGCTTGGTCAGCGCCAGCATCTGGTCGTCATTGCAGGCCCAGAAGGGCTGGAAGTTGGCTGCGGCGCCAAGCGTCCGGAAGCGCGGGACGTCTGCCGGGTCGACGAACTGCAGGTGCGCCAGATGCGGCCGGGTGTCCGACATGCCGTTGGCGCCGCGGGCCGCCTCCACCGCGTCCAGGCCCTCGCGAACCGCCCGGTCGCCAAGCGCGTGGAAGTGCACCTGGAAGCCCAGCGCGTCCAACCGCGTGACGTGGCGCTTGAGCGCCTCGGGGTCGATGAAGCTGATGCCGCGGTTGCCGGTGGACCGACCGTCCGGGCCAAGGTACGGGTGCAGCATGGCCGCGGTGTAGTTCTCGGCAACGCCGTCAAGCATCATCTTGACCGTGCTCGACGTGAGGCGACCAAGCGTGCCGTAGGCCCGGCGCTCCACGATCTCGTCAATCTGCTCGCCACCGCGCTCGCGGTCCCACCAGTGGTTGGCGATGGTCCGCCCGACGAGGCGGCCCTGTTCCGCAAGCAGCCGATACGCCTCCAGGTGCCGGGGCTCCACCCACGCGTCCTGCCATGCGGTGACGCCCAGACCAAAGAGGTACTGCTGCGCAAGCTCGATGCCGTCGGCGATCTCATCCTTTGTGGGCGCCGGGATTAGGCGACGGACAATCTCCATCGCGCCCTCATGGAGGGTGCCCTGCGGCGTGCCGTCGGGTTCGCGCTCGATGCGGCCGTCCGCCGGATCGGGGGTGTCGCGCGTGATGCCGGCGCGCGCCAGGGCAGCGGTGTTGACCCAGGCGCCATGACCGTCGCGGTTCTCAAAGAACGCGGGGCGCCCGTCGGTGGCCGCGTCAAGGTCGTGACGCGACGGGGTGCCGCCCGGGAAGGCCGCCATGTACCAGCCGTCGCCGAGGATCCACTCGCCCTTCTGGCGGATGACGGCCGCGCGGATGGCCTCCTGGTAGCTTGCGAGGCTGTGGGTCAGCTCGTGGAGCGGGCAGCGGGCGAGGTTGGGGCCGGCCATCGACGGATGGACGTGGGCATCCTGAAACGACGGCAGCAGGGTCCGGCCGCGCAGGTCCACCACACGCGTCCGGGGGCCCACGTGCGCCTGGGCTGCGGCCGCCGTGCCGACAAAGGTGATCCGGCCGTCCGTGACAGCCACCGCCTGCGCCTGGCTCCGGACCGGATCCATAGTGCGGACAGCGCCGCCGGTGAGGACGAGGTCGGCGGGCTTGGCTGTCGTCATGGCGTGGCTCCTGCGGGGCTGATCAGGCTGGGCGGGGCGTGTGGGCGACAGCGTACGGCGTGGGGGCGGACCACCGCAGGCCGGCTCACCCCGTGAGTCATCGCGCGCAGACCAGCACCGCCGGCTCACCCGGTGAGCCAGTCAAGTCTCGGGGAGGCGCGCCGGCTGCCGTCCAGCGCAAACGGCTCGCCCGGTGGGTCATCGGGAGCCGGCGTGCGCGCCAAGGCTCACCGGGTGAGCCAAGGGTCCGGGGCAGCGGGGCCAGTCTCGGGGAGCCGCCGGGGCAGCGGGGCCAGTCTCGGGGAGCCGCCGGGGCAGCGCGCCAGCCTCAGGCCGGACGCTCCTCCGGTGGCGGCAGCTGCACAAACCGCCGGTACAACAACAGGTCATAGACAATCTTGAGGCCGCCGCTGATCAAGAACGGCGCCGAGGCCAGTGACGCCACCGCAAACAGCGGACCCGCCACCAGCGGCGCCGCAGCAACCCCCAACGATCGGGCGATCCCCGTCACGCCCGCAGCCGCAGAGCGCTCGTCTGGCGCCACGATGGCCATGGTGTAGCTCTGTCGCGTGGGCACGTCCATCTGGCTGATGGCAAAGCGCGCCAGCAGCATCAGCACCGCCAGCGGCAGGTTGGGCATCAGCGGCACCAGCATCAACAGCACGTTGGACGGGAGATGCGTAAACACCATCGTCCGCACAAGGCCAAAGCGCGCAGCAAGGCGCCCGGCCGCCAGCGCCGACATCCCGGCCAGGATGTGGGCACCTGCCAGCACCGCGCCAATCCCCGCGGGATCCACGCCGTAGCGGGTGTGGAACCACCAGGCGATAAAGCTCCCCATGACAAACCCGCCAGCAAACGCGTCAAGCGCAAAGAGCGCCGACAGACGCAGCACCACATCGCGGGAGCCGTGGAGGCCAAGACGGCCGCGGACGCCGGTATCAGCGAGACGGGCAAGCGACTCCGCCGGCACTTCAGCCGCCGGCGACACGCGCGTGAACAGCAGCGCCAGCAGCACACCCACAAGTGCATAGCCCACGATCACCAGCCGATACGCGGCCGCCGGGGTCTGCCCCGAAGCAATGGCCGCCTGCGCAAGCGCGCCGCCCGCCAGGGTTCCTGCCGCGGTGGCCAGCGACCCGGCCAGCTGGTAGCGCGCAAAGAGCGAGGTGCGCGACTTGTCGTCCACCAGCTGGGACAGCGCCGCCTGCTCCACGGCAAGGAACGGTCCCACCTCGTTGCCGCTGGGGCTGATCACGCCAATCGTGGCGGCCACGATGAGCACGGGCAGCAGCGGTGTCGCCGTAAAGGCCAACCCCGCGGCCAGCATCAGGACAGCGCCCGCAACGAGAACCCGGCGGCGGCCGAAGCGGTCGGCGTGCGTTGTCAGCCACAGCGACACCGCTGCGTCACCCAACAGCGCAAGCCCAAGCAGCAGCCCGGTCTCGGGTCCGCTCAGGCCGATGGCGTCGAGGTACAGAACCAGGACCACGGCCAGAAAGCCGTAGCCAAACATCCGCAGACAGCGCGTCGCAAAGAGCAGAGCGACATCGCGCCGAACCCCCGCCGCGCCGGATGGAACCGTCACGCGCGCCCCTTGACCATGTCGATCAGCCGGCCCACCACCCTCTCTCCGTCGGCGCGCAGCCCGTTGTGGGCGTACTCGTTGGTGATCCACGGGCGCAGGTTGGGCACCAGGGCCGCCGTCTCCATCGCGAAGACGCGATCGACATAGACGTCGTCGATATAGATCGTCGCCGCCACGGGAACCGTGTTGCGGGCGAGGCGCGCCTGGTCATACAGCCGCGACCAGGAGTGCTCAGCAAGGATCTCGGCAATGGCCGCGTGGGGGCGCAACCCGGCGTAGTCCTCCCACATCCAGGGGTAGACGTGCTCCGCGCTGTACATGTCGCCCTCGTAGAACCCATCGGGGGTGAGCCGGTGGGCAGACCAGCGCGTGGGGCCGCCGTCCGCAAAGGAGGACTCATGGAGCGTGGCGTACATGGGGTTGCGCTCCCAGCGCAGCGCCCCCTCAACGTCTGCCAGAAACGCGGCTGAGCCAAACGGCAACTCCAGCACGTGATGGAGGTACTCGAAGCCCGCGCTGTCGCCCAGCCACATCCCCAACTGGCGGAACCGCCGGCTGGTGAGTCGATCGCCGT
>CAIYHO010000198.1 GCA_903925955.1 uncultured Chloroflexota bacterium | reverse complement strand
TGCTGCTGGTGGAGCGCAACCTCTACATCTACCGCAGCTCCTGGGTCGTGATCGTCTCTGGGTTCTTCGAGCCCCTGTTCTACCTGCTGTCGGTGGGTCTGGGGATCGGCGGCATGATCGGCACGGTCGCGGGTCCCGGCGGCACGCAGATCCCGTACGCGCTCTTCGTGGCGCCGGCCTTGCTCGCGACGGCGTCGATGAACGGGGCGATCGCCGAGTCCACGATCAACTTCTTCCACAAGCTCAACTACGACAAGGTGTACGACGCGATCCTCGCCACCCCGGTCGCGCCCGGCGATGTGGCGCTGGGCGAGATTGGCTGGGCCGTGATGCGGGCCACGCTCTACGGGTTCGGCTTCATGGTTGTGCTGCTGGTGATGGGCCTGTTCACGTCGCCGCTGGTGGTGCTGGCCGTCCCGGTTGCCACGCTGCTGGCCTTTGCGTTTGCCGCGGTGGGCATGGCGTGCACCACGTGGATGCGCTCCTGGCAGGACTTCGACCTTGTCAACCTGGTTGTGCTGCCGCTGTTCCTCTTCTCGGGCACGTTCTACCCCATCAGCGTCTACCCGGAGCCGCTGCGGATCTTCGTCATGGCCACGCCGCTCTGGCAGGGGATCGACCTGATCCGCGCGCTGGTCACGGGCGTGGTTGAGCCGTCCACGCTGTGGCACGTGGTGTACCTGGTGGCGATGAGCCTGATTGGGCTGTACGTGGTGTCGCGCCGGCTGGACAAGCTGCTGCGCAAGTAGGCTGCACGGCGCCGCCGTCGCGCACCCCTCGTCGCGGATATTCCCCCGGGGCATCGATTCGCACCGTCGGGCGCCTCGCATGTCGCAGCTATTCCTCCCAGGCATCGATTCGGGCCACCTGGTGTCGCAGCGATATCCCCAGGGCATCGGCGCGACAGTTCCGGCCCCGTATCTGACCTTGCGGTATCGCCTTGATGCCCCGCAGGCATCATCACGACACGAGCGCGTCGAAATCGATGCCCCGCAGGAATAGTCGCGACGGGAGTGGTCCGCCGGCGTGGCGCTGGCTGGACCCGCCTGTCGCCAATGGGACCTCGACCATCCACGAGGTGTCGGATGCTGCCGATATCGACGCCTACGTCCGCGGCATCTGGCAGGCCTGGGCACCGCATCGGGCGCAGGTGGAGGCGTGGGCTGCGACGGCGGTCAGCCGCGAGCCTGGCATCGGGCGATGCATCACCGCATCATGATGCTAGGATGCAGGCATGGCGAAGGTGCGGACAACCCTGACGATTGACGCCGACGTCCTACGGGCGGTGAAGATCCGCGCCGCCCGGACCGGCAAGGGCGACAGCGACGTGATCGAGGAGGCGCTCCGGCGGGACCTCGGGATCAACCTACTGGAGCAGATCTGGGCCGCCAACGACATGGACGAGGCTGACGCGATGGCGCTCGCGCTCGAGGCCCAGCACGCCGCGCGTTCCTAGGCAGCGCTCGTGCGGCGCGTCGTCCTAGACGTCAACGTCCTCGTCTCGGCGCTCCTCTCACCGGCGGGATCCCCGGCCCGGCTGCTGCGAGCGTGGCGGGCGGCGCGGTTTGAACTCGTGGTGTCGCCTGCGCTGCTCGCCGAGCTGACGCGCACGCTGGCCTACCCAAAGCTCGCCGCGCGCATCGCGCCGGAGCAGGCCGCAGCGTTTATCGCCTGGCTTGCGAGTGACGCGCAGCTGGTGGCCGATCCCGAGACGCCCGCGCCCATCGCATCCCCGGACCCGCGCGACGCGTACCTGCTGGCGCTGGCCGCCACGCAGCGCGCGATGCTCGTCACGGGCGATGCGGCGCTGGCCGATCTGGGTCGAACCTTCCCGGTCCGCACGCCGGCGACGCTGCTGACCCTGCTCGGCGAAGATGATGGCAAATAGAACCCAGGACGCTATTCGTCTGCGCGTTTGGGTCACCTAGTTCTGACGGCACTACCTGACCCTGTATTCGGCCAAATCTGGCCCCTGACCCTGTCGAAAAGGCTGTTCAGTTCTAAATGACGCAAACCGGTCCGGGTAGGATCGGGGGGATGCCCAAGACAACCAGCGCCGCCGCAGTCAGCGCCGCCGCAGTCAACGCCGCCCGCACGCTCCCCGAGCTCGACGCCGCCATCGAGGCCTGCCGCGCCTGCCCGCGTCTGGTCGCCTGGCGCGAGGAGGCGGGGCGCGTCAAGGTGGCCCGCCACCGCAACGACGAGTACTGGGCCAAGCCCGTGCCGGGTTTTGGCGATCCGCACGCGCGCGTTGTGCTGATCGGCCTCGCCCCCGGCGCGCACGGCTCCAACCGGACCGGGCGCATGTTCACCGGCGACGCCTCGGGCGACTTCCTGTTTCCGGCGCTCCACGCGACGGGCTTCGGCAGCCAGCCCAACGCCACGCGCAGGGGCGACGGCCTGGAGCTCCGCGGCTGCCGGATCGTCTCGGCCGGCCGCTGCGCCCCGCCCGCCAACAAGCCCACGCGCGACGAGCTCGCCCGCTGCCTCCCATTTCTCGACCGCGAGCTGCAGCTGCTGCCCAACGCTCGGGTGCTGGTTGCGCTGGGTTCCATCGGCTGGGACGCCACGCTGAAGGCTCTGGCCGCCCTCGGCCACGCGACGCCAAAGCCCAAGCCCAAGTTTGGCCATGGCGCGGAGGCCACCATCGGCCCATACACGCTGCTCGGGACCTACCATCCAAGTCAGCAGAACACGTTCACGGGCAAGCTCACCCAGCCTATGCTGCGGGCAGTGCTGGCCCGCGCGGCGCAGCTGGCCGGCATCGAAGGGAACTGACACCATGCGCCGCTTTGCGATCTATGCCCTGGCGTGGACCGTGTTCGCCGCCGACGGCCTCCGGGGCCAGCTGGCCGAGGCGAACGGCCAGCCCTGGTGGGTACAGGCGGCGCCGGTGATCCTCCTGACCATCGGGGGCTACACCCTGATCGCCGTGCTGGCGGTCCGCGCGCGCCGCAGGATCCTGAGCGAGGGGGCGGCTGACGCGCCGTCACCGGGGCCGGAGCCGCACGTCCCGTAAACTTCGGCCACCCATGGCACAAGAACGCAGCTTCTACGAACTACTGGGCGTCGAGCGCACGGCTACCGACGCCGACATCAAGCGCGCCTTCCGCAAGCTCGCCCAGCAGTGGCACCCCGACGTCAACAGCGAACCGGAGGCCCACCAGCGCTTCACCGAGATCAACGAGGCCTACCAGGTCCTGTCCGATCCGCAGAAGCGCCAGCAGTACGACATGTTTGGCCGGGCAGGCGTCAGCGGTGCCGGCGGAGCGGGCGGCGGGGCGCAGGACCCGTTTGGCCAGGCTGGCTTCGGCGGCTTCTCGGACATCTTTGACGCGTTCTTTGGCGGCGCCATGGGCGGCCAGCAGCGTCGAGCCCGTGCGCAAGCCGGTTCGGACTTGCGATACGACCTCCGCATCACCTTCGCGGAAGCCGTGCTGGGCACCGAAAAGGAAATCGAGTTCCCGGTCCTGGGCCGCTGCGACCCGTGTCAGGGCACCGGCGCCAAGCAGGGGAGCACGCCCGTCCAGTGCGCCCAGTGCCAAGGCCGCGGCGAGATCCGCCAGGTGCGCCAGACGATGCTGGGCCAGATGGTCAACGTCACGGCGTGCCCGCGGTGTCGCGGCGAGGGCCGGACCGTGGACAGCCCGTGCGAGGCCTGCCGCGGCGAGGGCCGCACGGAACGCAACCGCTCCCTGCGGGTGAGCATCCCGGCAGGCATCGATGAGGGGCACCAGGTCCGCCTCACCAACGAGGGCGAGGTTGGCCCGCGCAACGGCCCGCCAGGCTCGCTGTACGTGGCCGTGCACATCGCGGAGCACCCCCACCTGACGCGCGAAGGCACCGAGCTCTACTACGAGGCCGAAATCTCCATCGCGCAGGCCACGCTTGGCACCAAGATCGCGGTGCCGATGGTGGAGGGCGAGCCAATAGAGGTGGAGATCAAGCCCGGCACCCAGCCGGGCACCGAGATCAAGCTCCGCGGCAAGGGCGTCCCGCACCTGCGCCGCCAGAGCGCGCGCGGCGACATGCACGTGATCGCCACGGTGGTGGTGCCGTCAAAGCTGAGCAAGAAGCAGCGCGAGCTGCTTGAGCAGTTTGCACACGAGTCCGGCGAGACGGTGTCCGGTGCGGGCCTCCGCGAGAAGCTGGGGCTGTGAGCACCGCCCCCACGACCGGGCCGCTGGCCGATCTGGACCTTGCAGCCGCTGCCGCCGCGAAGGACTCCTGGCTGGAGCTGTCGGTGGCCGCCGATCACGAAGCTGTGGAAGCCGTCTCCGAGATCCTGTCGCGCGCCGCGCCCGGCGGATCCAGCGTGGAGCCCGCGTACGAGCTGGTTGAGGACGGGCTGGCCGCCAAGATCGATTTTGAGCGGCCGGCCATGGTCCGGGCGCACCTTCCCATCCTGGACGTCGCCGCCGTCCGCGCCGCGGTTGCCCAGGCGGATCGCGAACTGGGGCATCTGCAGGCCTTTGGCCTTCGGCCCATTGGCGATCTGACCTGCCGAATTGTCCACGAGGCCGATTGGGCAAACGCCTGGAAGAAGCACTTCCCGGTGCTGCGGATTGGCCGGCGGATTGTGATCCGGCCCACATGGCGGCACCACAAGCGCCAGCCGGACGACGTGGTGTTGGCGCTTGATCCGGGCATGGCGTTTGGGACGGGGCTGCACCCCACAACGCGGCTCTGCCTTGCGTCGCTTGAGTCCATTGCGGATCGGGGCGAACTGGCGGGCGCCCGGGTGATCGACGTGGGATCAGGCAGCGGCATCCTCGCCATTGCCGCAGCCATGCTTGGCGCGGCGTCCGTTCTGGCGGTGGACGTTGATCCCATTGCCGTTCAGGCGTCGGCCGCCAATGCGCGCCGCAACAAGCTTGTGCGCCGGATCCGCGTCCGCGAGGGCTCGTCGCCGTCTGGCGAGGGTCCGTTTGACGTGGTGCTGGCAAACCTCATCGCCGCGCTCCTTGTGAAGCTGGCCGATGGGCTGGTGGCGGACCTGCGCCCGGGCGGCACGCTGCTGGCGTCGGGGATCTTTGTCAACCGCGAGGCCGAGGTGGTTGCCGCGTTTGAGGCACGCGGTTTGTCCATCGCGCATCGCTGGGCTGAGGGCGACTGGGTTGCCCTGGAGATCCGCCGCCCGGCCTGACTCCGCCGGCCCCGCCGCCG
>CAIYHO010000197.1 GCA_903925955.1 uncultured Chloroflexota bacterium | reverse complement strand
GGTGCACCGCATGGACCTGCGCCGCGAGCTTGCCGCGCTCCTGCGCCTCATCACGCCGCGCGCCAAGGAGGCCAGCCGTGGTTGACCGCCTGCTGGGCCGCGGCCGTGACGGCAAGGACGGCCGCGACGCACGTGACGCACGTGACGCACGTGATGCGGACGACGCCAAGGCCGCAGAGGCCGCGGCTGCCACTGACCCGAAGGGTGCCGTCTGGGCCCGCGTCCAGCTTGCGCGCAACCTGCGCCGGCCGCGGACGCTTGAGCTGCTCAAGGCGATGGCCGACGAGTTTGTGGAACTCCACGGCGACCGGCTCTTTGGGGACGACGAGGCCATCGTTGCCGGGTTTGCCCGGATTGAGGGCCACCGCGTGGCGGTGATTGGCCAGCAGAAGGGCGCTGACACCGAAGAGAACGTCCGGCGCAACTTTGGCATGCCCCACCCCGAGGGCTACCGCAAGGCGATGCGCGTCATGGAGCTTGCCGAGCGCTCCGGTCTGCCAATCGTCACGTTTGTGGACGTTCCCGGCGCCCATCCCGGCGCTGACTCTGAGGAGCGCGGCATTGCCGAGGCGATTGCGCGCTCCGTGGGCCTGATGACGCGCCTGCGCGTGCCCATCGTGACGGTGATCACCGGCGAGGGCGGCTCCGGCGGCGCGCTTGCGATTGCCGTGGGCGACGTTGTGCTGGCGCTGGAGAACGCGGTCTACTCCGTCATCTCGCCCGAGGGCTGTGCGAGCATCCTCTGGCGGACCACCGATGAGGCGCCAACCGCTGCGCTGGCCATGAGGATGACCGCCGCCGATCAGGAAGCGCTGGGTGTGGTGGACTGGGTGATCGCGGAGCCGCACGGCGGTGCCCACACCGATCCTGACGAGACTGGCCGCCGGCTCAAGGCAGCCATCCTGCGTGACCTGGACCGCTTGACGGCCATCCCGGTGGACGTGCTGGTAGAGCAGCGCTATCGCCGGTACCGTTCGCTCGGCGCGTACACCGAGGTCGCTGCGACCGAGGCCATTGTGCCGCCGCCACCGCCCAAGACCGGCTTCGGGGACCGCATTCGCGGCCTGATCGAGGCGGGCCAGCGGGCTATCCCTGCGCCGCTCCAGGTGGGGCGCCGCGACGAGCCACCCGCCCGCGAGGACGTCTAGCCGATGCCCCCCCAGAACCAGACCGGCGACGCCGCCGCTGAGCGTGCCACAGTGCGCACGTCGGCCGAGCGCGCCGCCGACCACGCCGCTCTTGCCCGCCTCGCCGACACGCTGGTGCCGGCGCTTGTCGGGAAGCTTGGCGCTGGCAGCCTTGGCGAGATCGAGATTCGTGAGGACGGCTGGGCTGTTCGCGTCCGCCGCTTCGCTCCCGGTGCCGGACGCCGCGCAAGCGATCGCGTCGCCGACCGTCCGCGCCACGCCGGCATGCCGGGCCATACCGGTCCGCATGCCCCCCACGCGCCAGCTCCCGCTCCCGCCGCCGAGCCTGTCGCAACGCCCGATGGCCCGGTTCAGACCGCCGCGTTGGCGCCTGTGGTGGGCGTCTTCCGCCCCGGGCTCACCGTGGGCGCCCGGGTCCGCGCCGGGGACCGGATTGCCGTGGTGGACCTCCTTGGGATCCCGCAGGACGTGGTGGCCCCGGTGGACGGAACGCTGGTTGAAATCCTTGCCCAGGCCGGTGATGGCGTTGAATACGGGCAGGCGGTTGCGGTGATTGAAGCCGCAGCCCCCAAGCCCGCGCCCGCTGCGGACGAGGAGAACTGACCGTGGTCTCCCGCATCCTCATCGCCAACCGCGGCGAGATTGCCCTGCGCATCCTCCGCGCCTGCCGCACGCTGGGTATCGAGGCGGTTGTGGCCTACTCGGAGGCCGACCGCGAGTCGCTGCCCGCGATGCTCGCCGACGAGGCCATCTGCATCGGCCCGGCCGACGCCCGCCGCTCGTATCTCTCGGCGCCTGCCATCATCTCGGCGGCTCTGGTGACGGGCTGCGATGCGATCCACCCGGGCTACGGCTTCCTCTCCGAGGACGACGCATTTGCGGATGCCGTGCGCGCCCACGGCCTCACGTTTATCGGCCCGCCCGCGGATGTTCTGGACAAGTTTGCCTCCAAGGCAGAGGTCCGCCGGCTGCTCGCCGCCCACGGCCTGCCCACGGTTCCGGGTTCCGGGCTCCTTGCCGATGAGGAGCAGGCACTGGCGGAGGCTGCGCTCATCGGCTACCCCGTGCTGCTCAAGCCCTCGGCGGGCGGCGGCGGCAAGGGCATGCGCATGGTCCGCTCGCCGCGCGAGCTCACGGCGGTCCTGCCCATCTGCCGCTCGGAGGCCCGCGCGGCCTTTGGCGACGACTCGCTGTATCTGGAGAAGTGGCTGGAGGACAACCGCCACGTCGAGGTCCAGGTGGCCGTGGACAAGTACGGCCACGGCGTTCACCTCTGGGAGCGAGACTGCTCCATCCAGCGGCGCCACCAGAAGATCCTTGAGGAGTCGCCGTCGCCCGCGATGAGTGCCGCCGGGCGCAAGGAGCTGGCCGAGCGGGCGATCAAGGCCGTGGTTGCCGCCGGGTATGAGAACGTTGGCACCCTCGAGTTCCTGGTGGACGGGGAAGGCAACGCTTACTTCATCGAGATCAACTGCCGGATCCAGGTGGAGCACCCGGTGACGGAGATGCTCACCGGCATTGACCTTGTGGCCACGCAGATCCGGATTGCTGCCGGGGAGCCGCTTGGGTTTACCCAAGAGGATGTGCCCCAGCGCGGCCACGCCATCGAGTTCCGCATCAATGCCGAGGACCCGGCGCACGACTTCCGGCCGGGCGCAGGCACCATCGAGCGGTTCAACGCCCCCGGCGGCCCCGGCGTCCGCTTCGATAGCCACGCGTACGTGGGCTACGACGTTCCCCCGTACTACGACTCGCTGCTGGGCAAGCTGATTGTCTGGGCACCCACCCGCGAAGGCGCCATCGCCCGCGGCAGCGCTGCCTTGAGCGAGCTCCTTGTCGAGGGCGTGACCACCAACATCGCCATCCACAAGGCGCTGCTGGTGTCGGAGCCGTTCCTCAATGGCAAGTTCACCACCAACCTGCTTGACCGCATCGGCAGTGCGGCATTCTTGGCCGCTGCCGAGCGACCAGGATGACCCGTTCGGCCGTGCTGCCGGTGTCCGCGTGCAGCCCTGCACGCACCGCCAAGCGCACCGCCGCCGACATGCGCCACACTCTCGTTCCCACCTGCTGGAGCCCTTTGTGACCGACCCCGCCCTCCCGCCCGCAACCCAAGGAATCGTCCACACCACGCGCGAGATCGAGGCGCTGATCCCGCACCGCTGGCCGTTCCTGCTTGTGGACCGGATTGTCGAGTACGACCCCGAGAACAAGCGGATTGTCGGCATCAAGGCCGTCACCGCCACCGAGTGGTTCTTTCAGGGGCACTTCCCGGGTATGCCGGTGATGCCCGGCGTCCTCCAGATTGAGGCGCTCGCCCAGACGATGGCCTGCTACGTCGCCAAGCAGCCGGGTTTTGGCGACCGCATCGGCCTGTTTGCTGGCATCGACGAGGTCCGCTTCAAGCGCGTTGTCTCCCCCGGGGACACGCTTCGGCTTGAGGTGGTGATGGAGAAGCTTGGCAGCCGCTTTGGCAAGGGCCGCGCGGTTGCCACTGTGGACGGCCAGGTTGCGTGCGAAGGCCTGCTCTCCTTCGTCATCCCGCCCGCCGGAGTCCTGCGATGACCCGGATCGCGGTCCTCTCGGACATCCACGGCAACCTGCACGCCCTCGAGGCCGTCGCCGGCGAAATCCGGCGCCTCCGCCCGGACGCGGTCCTGATTGCAGGCGACCTTGTGCTCAACGGCCCCAACCCGGGCGGCTGCATCGACGCGCTGCGCGTGCTGGAGTCTGAGGGTGCCCTCATCGTCTCGGGCAACACGGACATTGCCGTGGGCGACTTTGACTATGGCTCAGCCTATCCGCAGTACCAGGACGGCATCCCCGAGACTGTCCGCGCCGCGGCGGAGTGGGCCCACGACGAGCTCAACGACGATCAGCTTGACTGGCTCCGCAGGCTCCCGGCCGAGCGCCGGATGCGCGCCGCCGATGACACGCTGGTGCTTGTGGTGCACGCGTCGCCGGGATCGCAGACGCGGGGCTTTGATCAGGCGCTTGACGCCAACGTGATCTTTGAGCGCGCCGCGATGACTGACGCCCGCGTGATCTGCGTCGGCCACACACATGTGCCCGAAGTGCGCGACCTCGGGTTCAAGGTGATTGTCAACGGCGGCTCCGTTGGCTACGTGTTTGATGGTGACCCGACGGCATCCTGGGCGATGCTCGACATTCATGAGGGCAACGTGACAGCTGAGATCAAGCGCACCGCGTTTGACGCCCTGTCGGTGGCAAACGCCATCTCAGAGCGCGGTCTTCCGGGCGACGTCTACCGCGCGGCGACCGTTCGCACAGGCAAGCTGGTTCGATGAGCTGGCACTGGCCGGTCCGACCCCGGCGTGTCGTCGTCACCGGCATGGGCACCGTCACTGCCCTGGGCAATGACGTGGCGTCCACGTGGGATGGCCTTGTTGCAGGGCGTTCCGGCGTCCGCACGCTTGAGGCGTTTGACCCGTCGCGGATCACCTCGCGGATAGGCGCCGAGGCGCGGGACTTTGACCCGTCGGCCATCCTGGACCGCAAGGAGATGCGCCGCACGGACCGGTACATCCAGTTTGCGCTCTGGTCTGCGCGTCAGGCGCTCGACAACGCCGGGCTCCCGGGCCGTCTTGATGGCGATCTGGCCGAGCGCACGGGCGTCATCTTTGGCTCGGGTCTCGGCGGCGCCAACACCCTGTTCGACAACGTTGTCCTGATGGCTGAGCGCGGCCCGGACCGCATCTCGCCGTTCTTCATCCCAATGGGCATCGCCAACGTCGGCGCGGGCCAGGTGGCCATCCTCACGGGTGCCCTCGGGCCCAACTTCGCCACGGTGAGTGCGTGTGCGTCCGGTGGCCATGCAATTGGCGAGGCGTGGGAGACCATCCGCCGCGGCGACGCCGACATCATGATTGCGGGCGGCGCCGAGGCCGGCCTCCACGAGGCGGTTGTGGGCGGGTTTGCGTCGATGAAGGCGCTCTCCACGCGCAACGATGATCCGGTGGGTGCCTCTCGGCCGTTTGACCAGGGCCGTGACGGCTTTGTGGTTGGCGAGGGCGGCGGCGCGCTCATCCTCGAATCGCTGGAGCACGCGCTGGGGCGTGGCGCTGAGCCGTTGGCCGAGCTTGTGGGCTACGGCGCCACGGCGGACGCCTCACACATCACGCTGCCTGCCCCGGGCGGGATCGGCGCCGTCCGGGCCGTCCGCCGCGCCCTCGAGAAGGCGGGCATGGGGCCCGACGAGATTGACCACCTCAACGCCCACGCAACCTCCACGCCGGAGGGCGACAAGGCTGAGTTGGCCGCGATCCGGACGATCTTTGGCGACCACGCGCCAAACGTGGCGGTGACCGCCAACAAGTCGATGCTGGGCCACACGCTGGGTGCGGCGGGCGCCATCGAGGCGATTGCCACCATCATGGCGCTGCGCACCGGGATTGTTCCCCCAACCATCAACCTCACCAATCCCGACGAGAACGGCTTGGGTCTGGACCTGACGCCCAACATCGCCACCCGGCGCCCGCTCCGCGCGGCAGTGTCCAACTCGTTTGGCTTTGGCGGGCAGAACTCGGCCGTCGTGTTCCGGCGGTGGGACGCGTGAGCGCCAAGGAGCGGCCTGTGGACGACAACGCGCCGCTGCTGGCCCTGATTGACCAGCTCGCCGCGATCCTGGACAAGGGGGAGCTTGGCGAGCTTGAGCTGCAGGCGGGCGGGACGACGATCGTCGTGCGCTCACAGGCCGCCCTCGAGCGTCACGCCCTTGCCGTCTCCGCTCCCGGCGAGGCTCCGGTTGCGGAGGCTCCTGCCGTCGGCGGCACGTCGGTTTCCGGCCCCTCGGCTCCTGCCGATGCGCCCGCCCCCGGAACCCCGGCCCCGGTGAAGCCCGCGATCAAGGCGCCGCTCACCGGCATCTACTATGGGGCCCCATCGCCGGGCGCCACGCCATATGTCGCGGTGGGAGACCACGTGCAGGTGGGCCAGATCATCGGCCTTATCGAGGCGATGAAGCTGTTCAACGAGATCAAGAGCGACCTCTCCGGCCGCGTGACGCGCATCTGTGCGGAGAACGGACAGCTGGTCAAGGCCAAGCAGTCGCTGATTGAGGTTGAGCGCGCATGAGCAGCCAGCAGCCCGCGGTTCGGCTCACCGGCTGGGGCAGGTACGCGCCGGCGCAGATCCTGAGCAACGCGGATCTCGAGCGGATGGTGGACACCTCCGACGAGTGGATCGTCAGCCGCACGGGGATCCGCGAGCGCCGCGTTGCGGCCGCCCACGAGAGCACGGCGTCCATGGGCGCCATCGCCGGGCTGCGCGCCATCAAGACAGCTGGCCTCGATGTCGATGACATCGACATCATCATCCTGGCCACGCTCACGCCGGACTACTGGATGCCCTCCACAGCCGCGCTGGTCAAGGAGGCGATCGGCAACACGAAGGCTGCGTGCTTCGATGTGGCAGCCGCCTGTTCGGGCTTTGTGTATGCCTATGCCACAGCCTCCGCCTACATCGGCGCCGGGATGGCCAAGAACGTTCTTGTCATTGGCGCGGAGCTCCTGACGAGGTTTCTGGACTACACGGACAGGGGCACGTGCATCCTCTTCGGGGACGGCGCGGGCGCGGTTGTGCTCTCCGCCTCGGGCGAGCCCACCGCGACAACCGGGATTGAGCTCACCACTGACCCGCAGGGCGCCTACATGATCTGGCTGCCGGCTGGCGGATCAAAGGCGCCGCCCTCATACGACACGCTCTCGCGCGGACAGCACAAGATCCGCATGGAGGGCAAGGAGACCTACCGGTTTGCCACACGGACGCTTGCGTCCACGGGGCTGGCTGCGGTTGCCAAGGCCGGCTGGACGCAGGACGACATTGACCTGATCATCCCGCACCAGGCCAACGTCCGGATCATTGAGGCCGTGGCCAAGGGCCTCGACCTGCCGATGGACAAGTTCTTTGTCAACGTGGACCGGTACGGCAACACCTCTGCCGCGTCCGTGCCGCTTGCCCTTGCCGAGGCCGCCAACTCCGGGCGCATCAAGCCCGGCGACAAGATCGTGATGGTTGCGTTTGGCGCCGGGTTCACCTCCGGGGCCATCGCCACCGAGTGGACCGCCGACCCATCGCGTGGCCCCGTCGGCGACGCTGCTGTCCGTCCCGAGGACATCTCGGTCCGCCTGCCTGTGGACTGGGACTCCGTGGATCCCGTGCCGGCGGCGCTGGCCGAGATCCTGGCGCGTCCGCTGCCCGGACACCTTGACCTCTCTGACGTTGTGCCGGGCGAGCCCGAGCACGCCCACCAGACCCGCTGACCACGCCCGCTGAGGCGGGACCCCAGGAGGCTCCAATCCATGATCGACCTGACCGGACGCGCTGCGCTTGTAACCGGGGGCTCCCGCGGCATTGGCCGGGCGATCGTTCTGCGCCTCGCCCGCCAGGGCGCCGACGTGGCGTTCAGCTACCGCGGCAACGCCGAGGCAGCAGCGTCCGCCGTGGCCGAGGTTGAGGCGCTTGGTCGCCGCGCGCTGGCGATTCAGGCTGACGCCAAGTCAGCCGAGGGTGCCGAGGCCATGGTGAAGGCCGTGCTTGAGGCGTTTGGCAAGATTGACATTCTGGTCAACAACGCCGGCATCACTCGCGACAACCTGATCATGCGCATGGGCAGCGACGAGTGGTCTGACGTTATCGACACCAACCTCTCGGGCGCGTTCTATGCGCTCAAGGCGGTGACGCGGCCCATGCTCAAGGCCCGTGGCGGCCGGATCATCAACATCACCAGCGTCTCAGGCCAGGCTGGGCAGACGGGGCAGGCCAACTACAGCGCAGCCAAGGCCGGCCTCATCGGCCTGACCAAGGCCGCCGCCCGCGAACTGGCGTCGCGCGGCATCACGGTCAACGCCGTGGCGCCGGGCTTCGTGCTCACGGAGCTCACACAGGACCTGCCGGACGCGCTCAAGGCGCAGATCACCGAGCGCACGCCGCTGGGCCGCTTCGGCACCACCGATGAGATCGCCAATGCGGTTGCCTTCCTCGCGTCTGACGAGGCCGCGTACATCACGGGCCAGGTGCTCGCGGTGGACGGCGGCCTGGTGATGATGTAGGGGCAGGGCGTGCCCTTCACGGTTGAGCCCACCGCAATCCCCGAGGTCCGGATCGTCCGGCCCAAGACCTTTGGCGACGAGCGCGGCTGGTTTGGCGAGCTGTTTCGCGCCGGCGCCTTTGCGGAACTGGGGCTGCCCACGCGCTTCCTGCAGGTGAACCAGTCGCGTTCCGCCCGTGGCGTAGTGCGCGGGCTCCACTTCCAGTGGGACCCGCCGCAGGGCAAGCTCATGCGCGTGGTGGCAGGCAGGGCGTTCATGGTGGCGGCCGACATCCGCCCGGGGTCGCCCACGCTGGGCCAGGTGGTCACCGTGGAGGGATCCGCCGACGAACCCGTGTTCTTCTGGGCGCCCGCGTCCTTTGCCCGCGGGTTTGCGGCGCTGACCGACATCGCCGAGATCGAGTACTTCTGTACCAACGAGTACAACCCGGCCTGCGAGTCCGGCATCCGCTGGGACGATCCGGATCTTGGGATCGCCTGGCCAGTGGCTGATCCCCAGCTGTCGCCAAAGGACGCGGCGGCGGGGAGCTTCAAGGACTGGCTGGCTCGGTCCGAGTCCGCGCGCTTCGCGTGGCCCGCCTTCACCGCCGGAACCGGTGACGAAGGCTGAGCCCGCAATGACCGAAGCGTGGAGCGGGGTGGTGGCGCCCAAGCGCCACGCGCCGAGGGTCACCGTGAGCGCGGTACCTTCGACTGCTGCCGCAGGGTGGTGCGTGCTGGCAGCATGAGTGATGTGCAGGAACACATTCGCATGACACCGCCGAACCGCCCCCGTCCGCCGTTTCGCTTTGCGTCGATCGGCCTCCATGCCATCGTGTTCGTGGCGGGCATCCTTGTGCTGCTCCTTGGGGCTGCGGGCTGGGCCCTGTCGGGTGGGCCGGCATCGTTTGGCGACATCGTCGTGGTCTTCGACCTCACCGTGGGCGGCACCATCCTCACCACTGGCGCGCTCGTTGGCCGCGCCCGCGCAGCTGAGTTGCGTCGTGACGCACAGGTCCGAGCAATTGGGCATGCCGCCCGGCGCATGAGCATCGGCCGGAGCTCCGCAGACGTCGCAAACGCCATGCTTGAGGAGATCCATCGGGTTATCGCGTTTGACAGCGCCGTCCTCTTCCTTGCCGAGGCAGACGACGCCCTGGTGCCTGCCCTTGTGCGGGGCGGTACAGACGTCCCCGGCGACGCGGACGCCAGCGGGACCAAGACGCACATCGCAGGCAGGCTGGCCGCCGCCGCCGCGCGGATGGGCCCGATGCGCATCGTGGATGCCCGTCGTGAGCCGCATGGGCTTGGACTTGGGGCAAGCTCGGACGTGCCCCTGTCCCTCCTTGCTGCGCCGATGCGCCGAGATGAGGCGCTTGTGGGCGTCGTGACCATGTCGCGCGGGGGCTTCCGGCCGTTTGAAGAGGACGAGCTGCGGCTGCTTGGCATCCTTGCGGATCTTGCCGCCACTGCATTCGCAGGCGCCGCCAGCCTTGGCGAGGCTGAACGGCTGGCGGCCGAGCAGCGACGCCTCTTGGACATGGCCAGTGCGCTTGCGGGCTCCCTCGATCCAAACGACGTTGGCGCGATCATCGCTCGCCACCTCAGCGGCGCAACGGGTGCTGACATCGTGGTCGTGAGCGATCTCAATGGATCCGATGGCAGCCTGCGCGCTCTTGCCTGCGAGCCTGCTGGGCACCCCGCCTGCTCCACCACGTTTGGATTGCCCGATGCCAGCGCCACGGTCCGCCGGGCACTGCGCGACCGGTCGCTGGCGATTGCGGACGCGGAGGATGCCGCAACCGACCCCGCGGAAGCCGCCCGGCTGCGCTCGGCGGGGCTTGGCGGGCTGGTGGTGCTGCCGCTCGTGGCGAAGGGCGAGACCATCGGCGTTGTGCAGATCACAACGGCGGAGCGTCCCGCGGCGGAGCCCGGCTGGATGACGCTGGTCCGCACGATGGCGCACGAGGCGGCGATGGCCCTCGAGAACGCCCGCGTGTATGAGGAGGCCCGCAATCTCGCGGATCGCGACCCGCTCACGGGCTTCTTCAACCACCGGTACTTGCATGAGCGCCTGGCCGAGGAGGTTGTGCGCTCCTCGCGAACGCGTATGCCTGTGGCCGTGATCATGATGGACCTCGACGGCTTCAAGCTTGTCAACGACACGTTTGGCCACATCTACGGTGACCGGGTCCTCGCCTTTGCCGCGGGCATCATCCGCGCAACACTGCGGACGTCCGACATCGCGGCCCGCTACGGCGGCGACGAGTTCGCCCTGATCCTGCCCGACACCGACGAAGTGGCGGCACTCGCCGCGGCCGAGCGTCTCCAGACCGCCTTCCGGACAACGCCGTTCCTGAGCGAGCGCCGCAGCCCGTACCAGTTGGGCGCGTCCATTGGGGTCTCGGTCTACCCGTCGGGAGGACGCTCCACGGCTGAGCTGCTTGCGGCTGCTGATGAGCGCCTCTACGCCGCCAAACACGCAGGCGGCAGCGCCATCCGCGCAAGCGGGGGCCGCGTCGATGGGGGGAGCCGCGCCAGCCCACGCCGTGTCTGCGGTTGAGTCAGCTCGGGAGCTCTAGGTGGGCCCGCACCAGGCTGAACGCGGGACAGCTCCGTGAACAGGATCGGGCTGACAGGTCTTGGCGCCATCGTGCGCCGGCCCTTCTTCCTGGTCTTCGTTGTGCTGGCCGCCATCCAGGTGATCCAGTTTGCCGATGCCGGCAACGCCGCCGATCTCGCCGAACTTGGGGTCCTTGCCGTGCTGGGACTCGCGGCAGTCAAGGAGCGCGGCCAGCTGGCCGTAGCTGAAGGCACCCGGCGCGCCGACGCCGAGAACTTCGCCCGCATCCTGCGGCGGTTGTCCAACTCCGTGTCACCGGATGCCATCGTCACGGCAATCGTGGATGAGTTGGGCGCCGCTTCGGGGTCGGATCACGTGGGCGTGGTGCGCCGCCAGCCAGACGCCCGGAGTCTTGAGGCAACGGTCTCCTCCCCGCGCACGGGTGCGCCACCGTCGCGGACCTACCTGTCGCTCGCCGAACTTGACGACCCTGGCCGCCGGGATCAGTCCCTGGCCGCCCCGGCCACCGATCAGCGGATCGCGGACCGGGTCGCGGCACGCCTGCGCTCCGACTACGGGCTGCACAACACGCTGGCGGCACCGCTCCGGATCGGTGGCCGCGTTGAGGGGGCCATCGTGCTGGCGCGGCGGACCGACGAGCCCTGGGACGAGCGAGCGGTCCGTCTGCTCGAGGGGGCGGCCGCGGAAGCCTCCTCGGCACTCACGCGCGCCTACACGCTGCGCGACGCTGAGGTCCGAGCCGCGACGGACGCACTGACGGGGCTTCCAAACCGCCGCTCGCTTGACGAGTATCTCGCGCTCTTGGCGCAGCGGCGCAGGACGGACGACCGCATCGGCATCCTGATGATCGACATCGACAGGTTCAAGGACCTCAACGACACCTTTGGCCACGCCGTTGGTGACCACGTCCTACGCGAGGTGGCCCAGGCCATTGCGGGTTCGGTCCGTGATGGCGATGTGCCCGCGAGGTTTGGGGGCGAGGAGTTTGCGGTGGTCCTGCGCAACCCCGGCGAGGTGGTGGCCCACGGAGTGGCGGAGCGGGTCCGGCAACGGGTGGCGGAGCTGGACTTCCGACGCTTTGGCGTGGGCGTCATCACGGTCTCCGTTGGGGTAGCGGTGGCGGCTCCCGGCGAGACAGACCCGGTGCGTGTCGTGGATCAGGCGGACCACGCGCTGCTGGCTGCCAAGCGTGCCGGGCGCAACCGGGTGGCCGTCGCCTGACCTCTGGGCCGCACCCTGGCGCCGCGTCCTCGTACCATGGCGCGGTGACCGAGCCCAGTTCGCCCCAGCCGTCTGCACCGCCGCCGTCCAACGACGAGCTTGCGCGAATCTTCCACCAGATCGGCGATCTGCTTGAGATCAAGGGCGAGCTGGTCTTCAAGACCGTCGCCTACCACCGGGCGGCCGATGCGATTGCGCACTCGCCCTTTGACGTGGCCACGGTCTATGCCGCGGGCGAACGGCGGCCAATCGCCGGCGTGGGGGCCGCAATCGGCGACAAGATCACTGAGCTCGCGACCACCGGCCGGCTGGCGTTCTACGACCGGCTCCGCGCCGAGATGCCTGCCACCCTGGTAGACCTGCTGGCAGTCCCCGGCGTTGGGCCCAAGACCGTCCGCGCCGTCTGGGAGGCGTTGGGCATCGAGACTGTGGAGGCGCTTCGGGTCGCCGCCGCGGCCGGGCAGCTGCGGGTCCTGCCGGGGATCTCGGCTGGCACCGAAGCGCGGATCCTGGAGGGGATCGAGCAGCTTGCGTCGCGTCCGGACCGCATGCTCATCGACCGCGCGCAGGCCATCTCGGACCAGATCGCCGCGGTTCTTGCGTCCGTGCCGGGTGTCACGCGTGTGGTGCAGGCGGGCTCGCTGCGCAGGCGGCGCGAAACCGTTGGAGACCTCGACCTGCTTGTTGAGACCGCGGACCCGGACGCGGTCATTGCCCGCTTCACGGCGCTCCCCGACGTGGACCGCGTCTTGGGCGCCGGCCACGCCAAGGCGAGCGTGGTGCTGCGCGGCGGCCCGCAGGTGGACCTGATGGTCATGCCCGAGGGCGGGGCCGGGACGTACCTCGTCCACTTCACAGGCTCGGCAGCCCACAACGTGGTCTTGCGCGGCCTCGCCCG
The DNA here is from genome assembly GCA_903925955.1 of uncultured Chloroflexota bacterium. Classification (GTDB taxonomy): domain Bacteria; phylum Chloroflexota; class Limnocylindria; order Limnocylindrales; family CSP1-4; genus CAIXZV01. Next base: position 18,011 of record CAIYHO010000197.1, on the reverse strand, counting down.
CGACCGCGGGTGGTCGCTCTCCGAAAAGGGCTTCCTGCGTCTGGGCGCCGACGGCCAGCCTGTCACGGGCGCCGAGGCAGAGCTGCGCACGATGCCCGATGAAGCCGCCGTGTACCGGTTCCTGGACCTTGACGTCGTGCCGCCCGAGCTGCGCGAGGACCAGGGCGAGATCGAGGCCGCACGCGAGGGACGGCTGCCAGCGCTCATCACGCGGACGGACCTCCGCGGCGATCTCCACTCCCACTCGGAGTGGAGCGACGGAATCCACACCATTGCGGCGATGGCCGAGGCCGCCCGGCTGCGCGGCTATGCCTACCAGGTGCTCACCGACCACAGCCAGAGCCTCGCCATTGCGAAGGGGCTCACGCCGGACCGGGTGGAGCTGCAGCGCGCGATCATTGCGGAGGTCAACGCGCGGTTTGCGGACCAGGCTGCGGCGGGCGCATGTCCGCCGGGGGCAGATCCTGGGTTCCGCCTTCTCCACGGGTGCGAGCTTGAGATCCGGGCCGACGGGCGGCTGGACTATGAGGACGACCTTCTCGCGCGCTTTGACCTCGTCGTGGCGTCCGTGCATGTCGCCCGGCGGCAGACGCGCGCCGAGCTGACCGCGCGGACCATCGGGGCAATCCGCAGCCCGCACGTGGACGTCATTGCCCACCCGGCGGGCCGGATGCTCAACGAGCGGCCAGATCTGGACATCGACTGGGATGCGGTCTTTGAGGCCGCGGCCGCCACGGGCACGGCCCTTGAGATCAACGGGTCGCCGTCGCGGCTGGACCTTGCGCCAGAGCGGGCGCGGCGGGCCGTGGCGATGGGCTGCGTGCTCTCGATTGACTCGGACGCCCACCGGATTGAGGAGCTGGACTGCGTGCGCTGGGGCGTGGAGCAGGCCAGACGTGCGTGGGTGGAGCCGCACCACGTGCTCAATACACGTCCGCTCGCTGAGCTGCTGGCCTGGGTGGCCGCTAAGCCCTCGCGCGTCTAGCCAGCCCAGCGGCCCGCCGCCGCGTACCATCGCACGCGATGCATGCCCCGCAGCCGTACTCAAAGGGCGCGCGCCGCGAACTTGTCGTGGCCGTCATGATCCTTGTCACGCTCTCGGTCCTTGTGCCGGTTGCGGACTCGTTCCTGGTGGCCGGGCTGCTGCCGGTGGCTGTGCTGATTGCGGGGATTGCCATTCTCGGTGGCGATCAGTCATCGGCGCGCCCCTATGAGGCGATGCTGGTCCCGGCGATCCTCGCGGGCGGGTCTGCCGCGGCAATCCACCTGATCACGCCCGGCCCCTGGGTGCTTGTGGCCGTTGTCCTCTTTGCGGTGCTGCTGGACCGCATCCTTGCGCTGGAGATCCGCATCCTGGCCCAGAGCGGCACACCAGACGAGGCAGACCGGTCGCGTGTTCTCCTCTTGGCCATCATCGCCGTCTTCATCGCGTTCACGGGGATGGCGGCGCTTGTGCCGGGTGGTCTGGTTGAGCCCGGCACAGCGGCTGCGCCCGGTGGCACGCCGCTGTCTGAGGGCTGGCTGCTTGTCATGGCACTTGACGATGCGCTCATCGCCCTGATCCTTGGCTACCGGGTGGCGGCATTCCGCTATGGCTCGGCTGCAGCGGCGGCGCGGTCCGCGGTGACCTACGCGATCGTCGTGGCTGCCGCAGCGGGCGCAGTCCGCGCGATGGACCTGCCGCGCCTGGTTGCCCCCGCTGTCCTGACGCTGGTGTTCTACCTGTGGGATGCGCTCCACGGCACGCCGTCTGCACGGCGCCGAGAGCCACGTTTCCTGTGGGAGACCTTGCTCCTTGCGCTGCTTGTGCTTGTGGTGGTTGCCTGGAACCTGCGCCTCCGCGGCTGATCGCGGGGCGCCCGTAACGCTTCCGCGGGATACCGACGCCGGCCCCTCGTTTGACGCGCCGCCCCGAGGGTGTTAGAAACACGTGCCCGCGACTGCAGCGGATTCTGCATGGCTGTCTTCGCCCTGCCGCCCGATGCCGGTCCCGCCGGACCGAAAGGAAAACCACTCCGTGACCTTCCCCGAGATCGACGCCGCCGCCCAGACGCCTGCAGGCCAGACCCGCCTGAAGCGCCATCTGGCGGACCAGGCGATCGCCTACGCAACCGCGGCCCGTTGGGCTGAGGCGGCCGAGACAAACCGACGCCTGATTGAGCTGAGCCCGGACTCGGAGTCCGAGAACCGCTTGGCCAAGGCGCTGTGGGAACTGGGCGAGCTTGGCGCGGCGCGCGAGCACTACCAGAAGGCCCTCGCGATTGATCCCACCAACCGGATCGCCGAGCGCAACATCGACCGCCTCAAGGTCCTCCTCGTTGAGGCCGGCGAGAAGACCGTCCCCGCGCGGCCGGGCTCCAAGGCGCCGGTGAGCATCTTTGTGGAGGAGACCGGCAAGACCGGTTTCGCCCACCTCACAAACCTCGCCCGCTCCGGCGAACTGGCCCAGGTCAACCCGGGCGACGCTGTGGAGCTCATCCCCGAGGGCAACCGCCTCATCGCCCACAGCAACGGTGTCCGCATCGGCATCGTGGAGCCGCGGGTGGCCGCGCGTCTGCTCAAGCTGATGGCAGAGGGCAACAAGTACCTCGCCGGTGTCACGTCGCTTGGCGACAAGGACGTCCGGATCATCATTCGCGAGGTCTTCCAAGACCCGCGCAACTACGGCAAGGTCAGCTTCCCCACCGCCGCCAAGTCCACGGACCTGCGCCCGTACACCAAGGGCACGCTGCTCCGCGAGGACGAGGATCTCGAGGACGATCTCGAGGACGACGTCGAGGACGAGGGGATCGAGGACATCGGTCACGTCCTGCCGCCTGAGGAGACGACGGACGAGGCGTTCGTCGAGGAGACCGACGAGCTCGAGGAGCCCTGACCCCACCGCCCCGCCGTTGTGACGTCGGGGTAGGGGACGCAGCACGCGGCGGACACCTGTCCGCCGCGCCTCTGCAACAATCGGGGCATGGCGGATCGCGCGTTCCAGGTTCACGCCGAGTCCGGCCTTGTGTTGCCCTATTGGGAGCACCTCGCGCCTCCGCCGCCGCCATCGGTGATCGCTGCCCGGATTGCGGCTGCGTCCGCGCCCGGCGACATCGTGCTGGACCCGTTTGGCCGCGGCGGCTGGATTGCCCGGGCGGCCATCGACGCCCAGCGCCGCGCCATCACATTCGAGAGCACGCCTCTTGACCGTCTGCTTGCCGAAGTTGTCCTGCGGCCGCCGGATCTGCGCCACCTGGACGCCGCAGTCCAGTCGGTGGGCGCGTCGGCTCGCCGCGACAACTCGCTCAAGGCCTGGATCGCCTACCGCTACGGCACGCGCTGCGCATCCTGCGGTCGCCCAGTTGTGGTGGACGAGTTCACCTGGTCTGTGGAGGCCGGTGAGGGCGAGGACGCCAAGCGCGCGGCTCGGCCCACCAGCAAGCACTACCGGTGTGGCGTCTGCAAGGCGCAGATTGGCGGCGGAGAGAAGCGTGAGGCGCCGCTAGACGCTGCGGACCTCGAGCGCGTCAGCGAGCACGATGATGCCGCAGTCCGCACGCTGCTCAGGGAGCGCTTTGCGCCGCCATCGGATATCGCCGTCCTTCCGGATGAGTTGCTGGACCTCCACACGCCGCGTCAGCTGGCCGCGCTCTCGGCGATCCTGGGGCAGATCGAGGGCGGCACGCGCGCCGAGCCCATCGAGGCGGCGCTGCGGCTCGCGCTGCTCCACGCGGTGGCCCCGGCTAGCCGTCTGGGCGGGAGCGGAGGGCGGCTTGCCACGCTGAAGGTCAGCGGCGGGCATGTCAAGGCCCCGGGCGCCACGACGTGGCGTGAGCGCAATCCGTGGATTGCATTTGAGGAGGGGGTCCGCGCGGTCCGCGGGCTGATCCAGCGCCTCGAGAGCGGTATCTGGGGGCCCGTGCCAGCGCGTCTGGGCGACGACCTGCGCAGCCTGCACGAGGGCGCCGCAACCGCCGTTCTGCGTCAGGACAACGCGGCGGGCCTTGGTGCCATTGCGCTGGAACTGGAGTATCTGGCGGTGCGCAGCGTGCGGCCCCGCGTGAGCCTGGTATTGGGGACACTGCCCCAGATTGGCGACATGGACCGGCTTGCCTGGACATTCCATGGCACGGCCTGGGCGCTTGGCCGGTTTGCCACGGCCACGCTGCCGCTGGACGCCCTGTATGGCACGCCGCTCAAGCCATCGCGGTCGCGGCAGGTTGCGTCGGTGACCCGGTCGCTGCGGGGCGTGGAGCCAGCGCTTGCGCGCGATGTCCGGACAGTTTTGCTGCTTGACGACGAGGCGCCCGAGTCGCTGGTTGCGGCGGCCCTTGGTGGGGTGGCAGCTGGGTACCGCCTTGTTGGCGCGCGCACGGCAGAGGCCGGCGGACCGGCCGGCGGCTCGGTGGAACTCGCCCCTCCGGGCTCAGGCAACGTGCCTGGCGGGCCGCGGACGCGGGCCAACGTTGTGCTGCCGCCCGTCCCTGGCGGCGCCGGTGACCCCGATGTCGTCCGGTCCGACCGGTTGTTCTCACCGCCCGAACGCCTGGTGGACGCGCCGTTCTCCGAGACTGACGCCACACGTGCCGTGGTGGACGCCGCCGTTGAGGTCCTCAAGCTGCGCGGCGAGCCGGTGACGTTTGGCGGCATGCTGGGCGAGATCATGGTTGCGCTCGACAGCACCGGCCACCTGCGGCGGTTTGTCCGTCCCGAACCCGGACCGGGCGGCACCGGTGGTGCGACGCCATCGCCTGACGCGATTGCCGCGACGGCCACGGCTGACGGCATGACCGAGGCACTGCTGGGCATGGTCAGGGCAGCCTTGGAGGGGGCGGTTGGGCGGCGGCTGGCCCGGCTGGACGACGAGCGCTGGTGGCTGGGCCAGCGGGCCGACCGAGATGTGGCGTCCGTCCCGCTTGCGGATCGGGTGGAGTGGGCCGTCTACAGCCTGCTGTCCACCGCGGGGCCATTGTCGGAAGAGGCGTTCCTCGAGCGCATCTCCGGGCTCTTCAGCGGTCTGGACCAGCCCGATGAGGCGTTGGTCCAGGCGTGCCTGGACAGCTATCGCAGCGCCGCCAGCACGCCCGAGCGCTTGCTCACCTCGGATGACCTCGTTGGCCGCAGCGCCCAGCACACCGCGCTGATCGCCCTGCTCGTGGAGACCGGCCACCGTCTGGGCTTCCGCTGCTGGGTCGCGGAGCGCCAGCAGGGCCGCCACCACAACGGCGCCACGTTGGGCGATCTGCTTGACGCCAACGAGCGCAATCAGCCGCCCAGCCTCTCGCGGATCCGGGGGGAGGATCTGGAGGACGTTGACGTGGTCTGGCACATCCGCGGCCGAGCGCTCCTGCTCTGGGAAGTGGAGTGGACCGCGATGCTGGGGGAGACCATCCTGCGCCGTCACGCGCGCATCCCCGAGGACGAGCGAGTTGTCCGCTTCCTTGTGACCCTGCCGGAGCGCACCGAGCTTGTACGCCACAAACTGCAGCGCTCGCCGCTGTTGCGTGCGGAGTTTGCCCGAGCCGGCTGGCACGTGTTCAAGGCCGATCACCTGCGCGCCTGGGCCGGTGGCCCAAGCCCGTCGCTTGACGAACTGGAGCCGCTCCTGGGCCTCGATCCCTCCATCGAGCGCAACGACAACCAGCTGCCGCTCTTCGGTGGCTAGCGTGTGGCCGGACGCGCGGTAGCCCGCCCGATCGCCCGCCGCGCGGAGTCCCGCGTTCGGCTCGGGACGGCTTGCCGCGCTACCCTACGCTGCAGCCCTTCCATCCGCCCGCCCCACGATGAGGTCTTTCGGTGACCCAGTCCCAGCCGGCGCCGACGGCGCTTGACCAGATCTCCGCCCGCTTCTGGGAGGAGTACCTGCGGCTCTCGCCCACGACGGCGACGATGTACGGCGACACCCGCTTTGACGATCGGCTGGAGGATCCCGGGCCCGTGGGCCGTGCCGCCGTCCGCGCCCTGTTTGAGGCGACCGGCGCAGAGGCGATGGCTGTCCCCGAGGCGGGTCTATCGGTTGAGGACAGGATCACCCGCGACATGCTGCGGATCATGGCCGTCAACGCTGTAGAAGAGGACGAGACCGCGTTCCACGAGCTGCGCGTGGTGGACCAGATCGGCGGCATCCAGACCTGGCTGACGCAGGTGGCCCAGTTCCAGCCTGCCGACAATCCCGAGCGGCTGGAGAAGTTCCTGGCCCGGCTCACCGCCTATGGCGCGGTCATGGACTCCACCATCCAGATCATGCGCGATGGGGTGGCGTCGGGGCGCACCTCGGCCCGCATCGTCGCTGAGCGCACCATCGACCAGCTCAAGCGACTCTTGTCCATCCCGATGGACCAGGCGCTGGTGCCCTCGATGGCGCAGGTTGCGTCTGAGGCAGACCGAGAGCGTGTCCGGGACGTTGTCCGCGACGTGGTCTACCCGGCGGACCGCCGCCTGCTGGAGGCTCTGGAAGGCTGGTACCTGGCCGCCACGCGCGAGCAGCCGGGCCTTGTCGCAGCACCCGACGGCGAGCGCCTGTACCGCCACGCCATCCGCTCCTGGACCACGCTGGACATCTCGCCGGCCGACGTCCACCAGATTGGCCTGGACGAGCTTGCCGCCATCGATGTGCAGCGTTTGGAGATTGCCCGCGCCGAGGGCTTTGGCGATGACGTGGCCGCGTATCGCGCCGCGCTTGCTGCCGACCTTGCCAACCAGGCCTCAACCAAGGAGGAGCTGGTCGCCCGCGCCACCGAGGACATCGGCCGCGCTGCTGCTATCGCCCCGACGGTCTTTGGCCGTCTGCCCCGCGCCGGGTGCGAGGTTCGCCCTGTGGAGGAGTTCAAGGAGAAGGATTCGCCCTTCGCCTACTACTTCCCGCCCGCCCTGGACGGGTCGCGCCCGGGCATCTACTACGTCAACACGTACGACCTGCCCAGCCGCGGCTACTCCAAGCTTGCCTCCACCACGTACCACGAGGCCATCCCGGGCCACCACTTCCAGATTGCGCTGGAGATGGAGCACCCCACGCTCAACGTGTTCCGGCGGCTGGGCTCGCGCCTTGTGGGCGGCGCCTACGTGGAGGGCTGGGGGCTCTACTCAGAGCGCCTGGCCGATGAGCTTGGGCTGTACCGCAGCCCCGCGGAGCGATTTGGCATGCTTGATGCGCAGGCGTGGCGGGCATCGCGGCTGATCACAGACTCCGGCATGCACGGCTTGGGCTGGTCGCGCGAGCGGTCGGTTGCGTGGCTGCTGTCCACCGGACTCTCCGAGACGGACGCCAACATCGAGACCGACCGCTACATCGTGTGGCCGGGGCAGGCGCTCACCTACATGATGGGCATGCGCCAGATCCGGGATCTGCGGACCCAACTGGAGGCGCGCGACGGCGCCCGGTTTGACCTGAAGCGGTTCCATGACGAGCTCATCGGCCACGGCTCGCTGCCGCTGGCCACGCTTGCCCGCGAGCTGCCGAACTGGGTGACCCCAGCTGACTGCGCCGTCGCCGCCGCCCGCCGCCCGCCGGCCGACGTTGAGTCACGCCTGACTCAGATTCCGGAGTCTGCCGCTGAGTTCGAAGCGCGAACCTCAACTTCGGCCCGCGAACTCTGCTGGTGGGTTGTCAGGTTGAGTCAGGCGTGACTCAGGCGGCGCTGGTCCCGGCGGGTGGGCGGTTGGGCCGGGTCGGCGGGTCAGCGGGTGAGCGGGCGCCGGGGGCTGGGCTCGGGCTAGCTGTCGAACCCCACGCCGATCGCGTCCATCGCGCGCAGGAACAGGGAGCGGCGGCCGTCTGCGGCGTCTGACGCCATCACCGCGTGCCGCATCAGCTCCACCGCCGGCGTCCGGAGCGGCTCCGGCGGGATGGGCACGGGCGCCGAACGCACAAAGCGCAGGCGCAGCAGCTCCGAGTCCGGCCGCAGCACCTTGTCGCGCAGGATCCCGGCGGCCCACCGGCTTGCCCCCACGCCAAGGCCCGTGTACCCCAGCGCGTAGTGGACGCGCCCGCCCAGCACGTCCCCAAAGGTCACCGTGAAGCGCGTGGTGGTGTCGATGGCGCCGCCCCAGCGGTGGCTGAACCCAAGGCCCGCAAGTTGGGGGAACGCTTCCGCAAAGTGCCGCTCCAGCACCGCGAACGTCTCGGCCCGCTGGTCGTGCGCCGGCAGCACCTGGCTGCCCGGGTGGTAGATGGCGTCGTAGCCGCCCCACAGGATCCGGTTGTCCGCTGAGAGGCGGAAGTAGTGGAACTGGTTGCCCGAGTCCGACATCCCGTAGCGCCCGGCCCACCCGATGGATGCCATCTGGGCAGCGGTGAGGGGCTCGGTCATCAGCACGTAGTCGTAGATGGGCACAAACGTGGGGCCGAGGCGCCGCAACCAGCCGCTGTAGGCGGACGTGGCCACGAGAACCTGGTCCGCGCGCACTACGGCGCCGCCGTCCACGAGGACATCGACGCCGCCCGCGCGACGTCGTAGCCCGGAGACGCGGCTGTGCTCAAAGACACGGGCGCCGCGCTTCTCCGCGGATGCCGCCAGCCCCCACGCAAGCTTGGCCGGGTTGACCATCACGCAGTGCTGTGGACTGGCGATGGCACCTGCCAGCCAGCGCGGTGACGGCACTTCGGTCTGGACGGCGTCCCGGTCCAGGAAGCGCACGCCGCCGCCAAAGCGCTCGGCGACCTCGACCCACTCGCGCAGTCCGTCCACCTCGTGGGCCGCGGTTGCCACGATCAGCTGCCCCGTTGCCTCCAGTTCGGCATCGATGCCATCCGCAGCCACAAAGGCCACAATCTCGGTCAGGTTGCGCTGGCCCTCGGCCTCCAGCACGCCCAGCTCCTCGGGGAAGTGGAACAGGCCGTTGGCCAGACCATGGGTGAGCGAGGCCTCGCAGAAGCCGCCGTTGCGGCCGCTGGCGCCCCAGCCCACGCGATCCGCCTCCAGCACCACGACCCGCAGCGCAGGGTCAGTCTCCAGCAGCTGGATGGCTGCCCAGAGCCCGGTGAAACCGCCGCCAACAATGGCGACATCTGCTTCGAGATGGCCACGTGCCGGCACGCGAGCCCGCCCGGGATTGCCGCTAGCCCACCAGTAGCTGCCGCCTGCCGACAAGGTTGCGCCGGTGCCGGATCCGGCCCTCGGGAGGGCACTCGCTGAGGGGGGCATACAGCGCAGGATAGCGCGGATTTTTGGTTTGAACCCTCCCTAATGGTGCGGATTTCGAACCTCAGAGGCCAATCAGGAACGATATTCGTGTTGACGTGCGCAGCACTCCTGTGTCACGATGACCCGAGTCGCTCTACTGCCCGCCCGGTGTACCGGTCCGCCAACCGACGCTGTGAGTGGGGCCCCGCACGCTGCCGGTCCCCTCGGCGGCCCTCAGCCTAATGCGCTTTGCGGGGTCGACACGAGGAGGCAACATGACCGCCGAGCCCACAACCAAACCCACCCCTACCCTGGCGCGCAAGAAGCAGCTTGAGATGTACCGCCGAGCGCTTGCAACGCTCCCCGGCGGGACCAACTCCAACTTCCGCGCCTGGGGCGAGTCCACGGTCTACATCGACCGCGGCAAGGGCGGCAAGATTTGGGATCTTGACGGCAACGAGTACATCGACATGCGCATGGGCTACGGCCCTGTGATCCTCGGCCACGCCGACGATCGCGTTGACGACTACGTCAACGAGCGCATGCGCCGTGGCGTCAGCTTCTCGCTCACCAGCGAGGACGAGGTCAAGGCGATGGAGCTCGTCAAGGAGCTCAACCCCTGGGTGGCGCAGGCCCGGATGACCGTGTCGGGCACCGAGGCCACGATGCACGCGATGCGTCTAGCCCGGGCCTACACCGGCAAGACCAAGATCGTGAAGTTTGAGGGGCAGTACCACGGCGTCCACGACTACGCGCTGATCAGCGTTGCGCCCAACAACATGGCGGACTTGGGCGACGAGGACAACCCGGTGGGGCTGATCTGGGGCCGCGGCATCCCTGAGATCATCGCCAAGACGATTGTTCCGGCCAGGTACAACAACCTCGCGCAGCTTCGGCGGCTGTTTGAGCGGGATGAGGACATCGCAGCCGTCATCGTGGAGCCTGTGCTGGGCAATGCCGCGGGCATCCTGCCGCAGCCCGGCTTCCACAAGGCCATGCGTGCTCTAACCGAAGAGTTTGGCATCCTGCTGATCTTTGATGAGGTCAAGACCGGGTTCCGCTTCGCCAAGGGTGGCGCAGCCGAGTACTTCGGCATCCACCCGGACATCGTCACGTACGCCAAGGCGATGGGCAACGGCTACCCGGTGGCCGCGTTTGGCGGGCGCAAGGAAGTCATGGAGATGCTGCCCGACAAGGTTAGCCACGGCGGAACGTACGCCGGCAACCGGGTTGCGGCCGCCGCAGCCACCAAGACCCTTGAGATCCTCCGGGACACCACCGCGCTTGCGGACATCCACGCGGCGGGCAAGCGGCTCCAGGCGGGGATTGCCCAAGTGGTTGAGGCCAAGGGCCTGCCGTATCACTTCACCGGCCACTACCCCATGTTCAGCGTGATGTTCACCGACAAGGTGGCCACCGAGTACCGCGACTGGGCCGCCACGGACCACGAGCTGTACGACGCGGTGGCGGTTGGGATGCACGCCCGCGGCGCGATGCCCGAGCCAGATAGCCGTGAGCCCTGGTTCATGTGCGAGGCGCATGCCAAGGGCGACACCATCGACCGCATCATCTCCATCTTCACGGACTCGCTCAACGCAGCCCTTGAGCTTCGGGCACACGGGGGGCTCGACAGCGGCCACGGGGCCTACGCCGGACAGGATGAGCACTGAATTCGAGCAGGAGCCCCCTGCCATGACGCTTGACGGCAGCGCCGTTCGGTCCGTTGACCGGGCGGCGGCCCTGCTGCTTGCCCTTGGCGACAGTCACGGCGAGGCGGGGGTCACGGAGCTGGCCCGCCGGCTTGGCCTGCACAAGTCCACCGCGTCGCGCCTGCTTGCCACGCTGGAGAAGCGCGGCCTTGTGGAGCAGGACGAGGAATCGGGCAAGTACCGGCTTGGCCTGGTCATGATCCGCCTTGCCGGTCACGCCGAGCGGGCGCTCGACCTGCGGTCCATCGCGATGCCGGAGTTGGATCGTCTCGCCCGCTCAACACGGGAGACCACCGGCATCGGCATTGTGGAAGGGGACAAGCTGCTCACCGTCGCGCAGGTGGACGGGCCTAACCTGTCAGCCATGTCCGACTGGACTGGTCGCGGCGTTCCACTCCACAGCGTCGCCGCGGGCAAGGTGCTGCTCTCGGCGCTCCCCGAGCGGGAGATCATGCGGCTAGTCCGCCGTGGCCTTGACCAGCGCACGGACAGGACCATCACAGCGCTTGAGCCGCTGCTTGAGGAATTGGCCAGGGTTCGTCGCCGCGGTTTCGCCACCGCGTTTGGCGAGTACGACGCGTCGCTCAACGCGATCGCCGCGCCCGTCTACGATGTCCGTGGCCAGGTGGTGGCGGCGTTGGGTGTCTGGGGATCCAGTTCACGGATCACGCCCGCGCGAGTCCCCGAGCTTGTCCAGGCCGCTCGCACCGCTGCGGCATCTGTCTCCGTCCGCCTTGGCGGTACGCCTGCCTGACGCGCCTACCAGACAGGGCAGTCTGACGGCGCGATACGTCGCAACGGCCACGCATTGCGTTGCCTCCGCTAGGCTGTGCCCGTGAAGATCCCAGCCGACATCCAGGCAGCCGCTCTGCAAATCCTGCTCAGCTCAGTCCTGCCAATCCTGCTGATCCTGCTGATTGCCCTGCTGATCATCAGGACTGCCCATGGCTTCGTGCACGGCATCGTGCGGCGCCTGCTTGACCGCGAGACGGCTGAGGGCACCGCTCAGGAGCTCAGCGCAGTTGAGGTCAAGAAGCGGATCGACACCATCGACGCGCTGGCCACCAACGCCATTCGCGCGTTTGTCGCGATGATTGCGCTGGTCATGATCCTCGGCAAGCTGAGCCTTGACATTGGACCTGCGGTGGCCGGTCTTGGTGTTGTGGGGATCGCGGTGGGCTTTGGCGCCCAGAGTCTCGTCAAGGACTACTTCAACGGCGCCCTGATCCTCATTGAGAACCAGTACGCCAAGGGCGACGTGGTGACCATCGCCGGCGTCTCCGGCGCCGTGGAGGACTTCAGCCTGCGGCGAACCACGCTGCGCGATCTCAACGGCGTGGTCCACACGGTGCCCAACGGCGAGATCCGTGTGGCGTCCAACATGACCCGCGTGTGGGCCCGGATCAATCAGGACGTCCTGGTGGCATACGGAACGGATATCGAGCGCGCCACGGGCGTTGTGGACGACGTGGGCCACGCCATGATGGCCGATCCGGCCTGGCGTCGCCGGATCCTGGAAGCGCCGCACGTGGAACGCGTGGAAGCGCTGGGGGAGTACGGCATCACGCTCAAGATCCTGGGCAAGGTCCGGGCGCCCGAGCAGTGGGCCGCTGGCGGCGAGCTGCGCAAGCGGTTGCTGGCCGCATTCGCCACGCACGGCATCGAGATCCCGCGACCGCAGCGCGTGGTGCTGGACCGCTCCCCGGAGACCAACGCCCCCGCAGGCGGTCCCACGGACGACGATCTGTTGTTGGGGACCGACTAGCGGGCGGGCCTGGCCGCCCCGACTGTCGCGCGCGGCGCGGCGCGCATTGAGTGTTGGGTCGGCGCGCGTAGAATGACCGGCACCTTGCAGCACAGCCGGAGCATCCCGTGAGCGACGAACCCCAGCCCCATAGCGGTCCAGAGATCGAGAACTTGTTTGCGGAGACGCGAACGTTCCCGCCGGACCCGGCTTTCGCTGCTGCCGCCAACGCGCAGGCTGGAATTTACGATGAGGCCGCCGCCGATTACGTTGGCTTCTGGGAGAAGCAGGCGAAGGAGCGCATCTCCTGGTTCACGCCCTTTGGCGAGACGCTGAAGTGGGAACTGCCCTTCGCCGAGTGGTTTGTCGGGGGCGAACTGAACATCGCCTACAACTGCGTGGATCGCCACGTGGAACGCGGGCTGGGCGACAAGGTGGCCTACCACTGGATCGGGGAGCCTGGCGACACGCGCACGCTGACCTACCGGGACCTCATGGTGGAGAGCTCCAAGGCCGCCAACGCGCTCCTGGAGCTTGGGGTCCGCAAGGGCGACCGGGTTGCCATCTACATGCCGATGATCCCGGAACTGCCCATCGCGATGCTGGCCTGCGCCCGCATCGGCGCGCCGCACACGGTGGTCTTCGGCGGGTTCTCGGCCGAGGCGCTCTCAAGCCGCATCAATGACTGCGGCGCCAAGGTCCTCATCACGGCCGATGGCGGCTGGCGCCGCGGCAAGAAGGTGGGCCTCAAGCACCACGCGGACGAGGCCGTCACGCAGGCACCAACCATCGAGCACATGATCGTGGTGGACCGCTTTGGTGACGGCGCCCATATGGTTCCGCACCGCGACCTGTGGTGGCACGAGATTGTTGACCGCCAGAGCGAGGTCTGCCCTCCGGTCCCCGTGGACAGCGAGCACATGCTCTACCTGCTCTACACCTCGGGCACCACGGCCAAGCCAAAGGGCATCCTCCACACGTCGGCGGGCTATCTCCTGGGCGCTGCCTTCACCCACTGGGCGGTGTTCGACATCAAGCCGGACGACGTCTACTGGTGCGCCGCGGACATCGGATGGGTCACCGGCCACAGCTACATCGTCTATGGGCCGCTGGCCAATGCCACCACCGGCGTCATGTACGAGGGGGCTCCGGACGCGCCCACGTGGGATCGCTGGTGGGAGATCGTCGAGGAGTACAAGGTCAGCATCCTGTACTGCGCGCCCACCGCAATCCGCGCTTTCATGAAGCAGGGTGAAGCGATCCCGGAAGCGCACGACCTCTCCTCGCTGCGCGTGCTGGGATCCGTGGGAGAGCCGATCAACCCCGAGGCGTGGCGCTGGTACAAGGACGTCATCGGTGGCGGCAAGACGCCGGTTGTGGACACGTGGTGGCAGACCGAGACGGGCCAGATCCTGATCAGCCCGCTGCCGGGCGTCACAACCACCAAACCAGGCTCAGCCACCTTTGGCCTGCCGGGCATTGACGCAGACGTGGTGGACGCAGACGGCACGTCAGTGCCAAACGGCGGCGGCGGCTATCTCGTGCTCAAGCGCCCGTGGCCGGGGATGCTCCGCGGCATCTACGGTGATCCCGAGCGATACAAGCAGACGTACTGGAGCCGCTTCCCCGGCATGTACTTTGCCGGCGACGGCGCCAAGCGCGACGAGGACGGCTACATCTGGCTCCTCGGCCGCGTGGACGACGTCATGAACGTGGCCGGGCACCGCATCTCCACCACCGAGGTGGAGTCTGCGCTTGTGGACCACAAGTCCGTGGCAGAGGCCGCCGTGGTGGGCAAGAACGACCCCATCAGCGGCCAGGCGATCTTTGCGTTTGTCACCCTCAAGTCGGGGCAGGAGCCGTCGGACGCGCTCGCGGTCCAGCTGCGCGAGCACGTCGCCTATGTGATCGGGCCCATCGCCCGCCCCAAGTTCCTGCTGTTTGCACCGGACCTGCCCAAGACCCGATCTGGCAAGATCATGCGGAGGCTGCTCCGCGACATCGCGGAAGGCCGCGCGCTGGGTGACGCCTCCACCCTCGCAGACGCAAATGTGGTGGACGCCATCCGGTCCAACACCGGCAAGGCCGAGGAGGATTGATCGCGTGCCGTTTGGGTTCCTGAAGAAGCGTTCTGACGATGAGGGGCAGGGGTCGGCCGCCGGGAAGGACGGGCGAGCCGGGCCGTCCGCGTCGGGCTCCCCGAAGCGTGGTGTCTCCTTTGAGGCCATCACGGAGGACTGGCGTCTTGCCGGCCGGATGGACATCGACGGCCGCCTCTCCGACGCCCTCAATCAGGGCGTGAAGATTGCCATCCACGATGTGCGCTGGGGCCCGCCCGAGGCGGGTGCCATCTTGGAGCCCGCCCCCGGCTTCGAGAGCGTGGATCCGTACGATCTGATCCTGGTCACCGCGGGCGATGAGAGCCTGCCGCCCCTGACAGACGCCGAGCGAGCTGCGCTCGTGATCCAGAAGACGCCGTTCCTGGTGACCCTCGAGGTGCCGCCCTACCGCGTGGTGGGAACGGTGTATCTCTTCCCGGGCTCTGGACCGGAACGGCTGATGGATCGGTCGGCGGGGATGTTCCTGCCGGTCACAAACGCCAGTGCGACACTGGACGGCGCCAAGGTGACGGAACCGGATGCCGACGTGCTCCTCGTCAATCGCTCCTACCTGCGGGGCGTGGAGCAGGTGGACCGCTAGCGGCCAGTCAACCGGGGACCGCCCTGCAAGCATGAAGGCCGGCACACTGCCGGCCTTCGCTCGTTTCTGGTGCCGGCGTGCCGGCTTGGGCCTAGCGCTCGGTCTCGGGATCCAGCGTTGTCACGGAGATGGCGCCATCAGCGGCACCAGTGATCTCGCAGACGAAGCCCGGGAGGGCAGGGATCGCCGTCTCGAAGGCAACGTCCCGGCGGTGGGATGCGTGGAACAGGAATTCGCGGTCCGCCCCCGAGGTCACAGTCACCGCGGACACGCCCTGCAGGCGGCCGAGCGCCCGTCGGAAGGACGCGACGCTTGCAACGGACACGAGGCCCGTCACGATGATCTGGGTGGACTTCAGTTCGGCAGCCGCGTCGGCGGGAGCCTGCGTGGCGGCGGCCTGGACACCCTCCGCCGTGTCGCCGGACTTGGTGGACGATGTCTTGCCCGGCTTGGCGGTGGCCGGCGCTGGCGCCGGCGGGACCTCGTCTGGCTCGCCCGTCTCGAACGACGCCGCGAGAAGCGCCGCCTCTGCCTCGGCATCGTCGGCCGACCACGCGGGCTCGGCCTCGTGGCTGGCAGCATCGGCAGCCTGCAGGCCCGCGGCATCTGGCGTCCGCGCAGGCACGTTTGCCAGATCCGCCCAGCTGACATCGGCATCGAGGAACGGCCAAAGTGACGGCGGCTCAGGCATGGTCTCGGCGATCGTCGCGAGCCGAGCCGGGTCCTCCTCGGTGAGGAAGTTGCGGAAGAACGCGTCCATCGTCTCGCGATAGGCGCTGACGGCGGCCTCTACGCTGGCGCTGCGGTCGCGCGTCGCGGCAGCGTGGTCGGCAAGCTGCTCCTCGAGCAGGTCCTTGCGGGCGGCGATGCGGGCATCCATCTCGGCCTTGACTCGCGCGGCCTCAATCTTGGCCCACTCACGGATATCGGCAATGGCGTCCTCGGAACGCACCCGCAGGCCGGCGGCCCCCTCAACGAGCTGTTCCTGGATCTTCTGGGAGATCTCCTTCGCCTCATCGGCCACCACGGCGAGCTGGGCGTCGCGGGCAGCCTCGCTGGTGCGTCGAATGGCGGTGGCCAGATCGGCGGCGAGGCGGCTCTGTCGGCGGGCCGGGATTGCGGCCGGGGCCTTGACACCGGGTTCACCGGCGGCAGGTCGGGCCTCGAAGTCGGTGGCCGGCCAGTCCACGTTGCGGGTGTCGGTCGTGGCCATGGTGTGGTGGTTCCTCTTTGGCGGATCGGTGTCGCTCAAACGCACCATAGCCCGCAAACCCAGTCACCCGGGAGCCTCCGGTCGTACCACCCCGACGGCACGGAGGTACGGGCCTAGGTACCGGCTTAGGTACGGGCGGACCCGCCCGGGTCCCGTCTGGCCAACCCCAACTACCATGTGTCTGTGCAGGAACCCCTCGATCCCCAGCTGCTCTCCCCGTCGATGGCGGACTCGTCCGCATTTGACGGCGCTCTAGGCGTTCCCGACACACTGGGCCGTGCGCTGCGCGACCTCCGGATCTCGGTTACGGATCGCTGCAACTTCCGCTGTTCCTACTGCATGCCTGCAGAGCTCTACGGCCGTGATTTCGCCTTCCTGCCGCACGCAGAGGTCTTGACCTTTGAGGAGATTGCGCGCCTGGCAGCGGTGTTCACAGGCCTGGGTGCACGCAAGCTGCGCATCACGGGCGGCGAGCCGCTGGTCCGCCGGGACCTGCCGGTGCTGATCGCGCAGCTGGCCCTGCTGCGATGCGCCGACGGCGAGGCCGTGGACCTCACGCTGACCACCAATGGATCGGGGCTTCGACCGCTGGCGGAACCGCTCTCTGGGGCCGGGCTGCGGCGGATCACGGTCAGTCTGGACTCGCTTGACGACGCGGTCTTCGGGGCGATGAACGGGGTGGACTTCCCGGTGTCGCGAGTGCTCGACGGCATCGCCGCCGCGCGGTCCGCCGGACTGACGCCCATCAAGATCAACACCGTGGTCCGCCGGGGGCTGAACGAGGCCTCTATCCTGCCGCTCGCCCGCTGGGCCCGTGACGAGGGGCTGATCCTGCGGTTCATCGAGTACATGGACGTGGGGCATTCCAACAGCTGGCGCCTCGACGACGTGGTGCCCGCGTCGGAGATCCTTGCGATCATCGACGGCGAGTTGCCCCTTGAGCCCGCAGCCGCCGGCTATCGAGGTGAGGTTGCGGGGCGGTACCGGTACCGCGACGGGTCCGGCGAGGTGGGTGCGATTGCCTCGGTCACGCGACCGTTCTGCGGCGACTGCACGCGGGCCCGGCTTGCCGCTGACGGCATGCTCTACACCTGCCTGTTTGCCGTGTCGGGGGTTGATCTGAAGACGCCGCTGCGTGCCGGCGCCACCGATACCGAGCTTGCGGCGCTCGTTCGCTCAGTCTGGACATCGCGCGGGGACCGCTACTCGGAGCTGCGAAGCGCGGCGACCAGCACGCTCCCCAAGATCGAGATGTTCGCCCTCGGCGGCTGACCCAGGCTGGTCCGCTCGCCGCCTGCCGCCGCTCCAGCCGCTCGCCAGTCCGCCACGCCGGCGCCCCCGGTGGTCCCCGCCCGCGCCACGCCGCCGCCCCCGCCACCACCCTGACGCCCCCATGGATGAAGACTTCATCCGTTCGCGCCCCGCATGCCTGTGATCGCCGGGATTGCCTCGCCGCTTCATGCTTTCGCGCCCGTCATGCCTCAAACCATGACTTCTCCATCGGGACGGGCGTCCGAGAGGTGCCCGGTGCCTCCCCGGCGGCG
>CAIYHO010000196.1 GCA_903925955.1 uncultured Chloroflexota bacterium | reverse complement strand
TCGGTGAAGTCCACCGTGAAGGGCGCCTCGCCCTGGCCGCCGCTGATGCCGAAGCCGGCGACGGGTGCGGGGACGGGCGTGGGCGACGGCGTGGGGGCCACGGTCGGCGACGGCGTGGGGTCGGGCGTCGGGCTGGGTGTCGCTACGGGCGAGATGGTGATGGTGTTGGTGACGAAGTTGCCGTCCTCGTGGCCGTCGTTGGCCGCGTAGGCGAAGTAGTCGTCGCCGGAGTACCCGGCGTCGGGTGTGTACGTGAAACTGCCGTCCGCACTCACGGACAACGTGCCATGGAACGGCCCGGAGACAAACGCCGGGACGACGTGGGCGGTGAGCGGGTCGCTGTCGGCGTCGGTGTCGTTGGCCAGCACGCCGCTGGCGGCGTCGACGGTGAGGACCGTGTCGGCCGTCATCGGGTAGTCGTCGGTCACGGTGACGGGCTTGGTGTTGGGCGTCGGCGAGTCCGTCGGGGCGGGCGAGTCCGTCGGGCTCGGCGACGGGGCGGGCTCGGTAACCTTGATGGAGCGCGTGGTGAAGTCGGTGCCGCCGGGGCCACTGACGGTCAGGGTGGCTGTGAAGTCGCCCTGGGTGAGGTACGTGTGCGAGGGGCTCTGGTCCGTGGACGACGAGCCGTCGTCGAAGTCCCAGGCCCAGGACGACACGTCGCCGGTGGACTGGTCGGTGAAGTCCACACCGAACGGCGCCTCGCCCTCGCCGCCGCTGATGCCGAAGCCGGCGACCGGGGCGGGGACAGGTGTGGGCGAAGGTGTCGGGGCCACGGTTGGCGCCGGCGAGTCTGTGGCCGCGGAGGACATGCCGGACCACGGACCGTTGGTGGTGCCGTACACGGCACGGACGGTGGTGTAGACGGTGGCCCCGGCGGGCAGGCTGCTGATGGTCGTGCTGGCGGCGGTGGCCTCAAGGTCAACCACGGTCTCGGGGAGCGCGTCGGTCCACCACGTGACCTGCCAGCCTGTGACGGCCGCGTCAGACGCGATGGTGTCGGGCAGCACCCACGACAGCAAAACAGAGAAGGACCCGCCCGACATGGACGAGATCGTGGGTTGCGGGAGCGTCGCCACTGAGGCGGTGTTGGACCAGTCGCTCCAGAGCGCCGGCGAGACGCCGTGCGCCTTGATGCGGAACTGGGCGGCCGTGTTGTAACCCGCGTCGTACGACCAGGTGGTGGCGCCGTCGGTGACGTTCTGGACAACACCCCAGGTGTCACCGCCGTCGGTGGAGACCTCAAGGGTGTACTGGTCGAGCGCACTGGAATCGCCGGCCGCCCACTCAACGCTGACGTGATCGCCGTCCGGCGTCGCGGTCAGGGAGGGCGCCGCGGGGCTGGCATCCGTGACCGTGATCGACACGGTCGCGATGCGTCCGCTGCAGTTCTCCGCCTGGGCGTAGAAGTCAAAGCTGTCGTCGCCGGTGTAGCCCTCCTCGGGCGTGTAGGTGTAGGTCCCGTCCTCGTTGAGCGCCACGGTGCCGTGCGAGGGATCGCTGTCCACGCCGTAGGTCATGGCGAAGCTGTGCGGCTCGGTGCAGAGGCCGGCCACGGTGCCTTCGAGGGCGGAACCCGACGCGACGGTCTGGGTGTCGCCGGAGCAGGTGGGCTGGTTGCCCACCACTTGGATCGTGACCGAGGTGGTGGCGCTCACCCGGCCGGCGGCCGTGGTGACGTGCAGCGTGAGGGTGTCCACGCCCAGGAAGTCCGTGGCGGGCGTGTAGGCGAGGATGCCCGCCAAGCTGATGGTGGCGGTCCCGTGGGCAGCCGCGTCCACGAGCGCCCATGTCAATGGCACCTTGCTGTCCGCCGGGGACGGGTCAGCGGGATCCCAGCACATGCCGACGAGCGATTCAGTGGTGAAGACGGTGCCCTCGAAGAGGACGAGCTGGCCCTCCGTGCAGACGGGCCCCTCGACCACGCTCAGGTTGATCGTGGCAGTGGAGCTGCGCGCGCCGTCCGAGACGGTGTAGGTGAACCAGTCGGAGTACGTCTGGCCCGCCGTGGGCGTGTACGTGAAGGAGCCGTCGGCCGCAAGGTCAATCGTGCTGCCCATGCCGGCCGTGCTCAGCAGGGTGGCAGTGAGCGTTTCGGAGCCGGTGTAGGTGTCGTTGGCCAGAACGCCGTGGGCGGCATCAACCGTCAGGACCTGGTCCTTCGTGGCGTCGTAGTTGTCCTCCACGCCAACCGGCGGGGCAACCACGGTCCCGACAAACTCGTAGGCGCCGGGCTCGCACGCATCGCCGGTGGGGCGGGTGGTCCCGCGCTGGTCAAGGTCCAGGCTGTCCATCCACAACGGGTCGTCGATGGTGATGCAGCGTCCAAGGCCCATCAGCGCGCTGGACCCGGTCATCGCGACAACGGCGGTTGCGTCAGCGGGGTTCACCTTGGCGAGCGTGCCCAGCCGCATCGCGGCAAGGGGCATGCCCTGGTGCGAGGTGGGATCGGTGAACCCGCAGGAGCTGTCCGCGGCGGCGTTGCCGCCAAGGTCCATGCTCTCGCCGGACACCTGGCAGGTGATGTCGGTGGACGCATGCAGGTTGACGTTGCCGGCGTAGAGGCCGGAGATGGACGCGAAACCGCCTGCGGCAATTGCGGCCGCAAGGCCCTGGCCGTCCGGGTCAGCGGTGGTGTTGCCAATGAAGGACGTGGCAAACGCAAGCACGACGTTCAGGCCCGCGTCAACGGCGGCGCCAAGGCGGGTTGCGTTGCCGGCAACGGTGCTGCGCTGGGCGAAGACCGCGCTCCCGGTGTCCGCCAGGTAGATCGCGCCGCCGTACGTCGCGGTGTTGTCGCTCAGGGTGCTGGCGGTGATGCGGATGCTGTCGGCTCCGTACACAGCGCCGCCGTCGGTGTCCGCGGTGTTGTCGCTCAGGGTGGAGCCGGCGACATTCAGGGCGGCGGTTGAGGAGATCGCGCCGCCGTGGGTGTCCGCGGCGTTGTCGGTGAAGGTGCTGCCGGTGATGGTCAGGGACGACTCCGCGTTGACCGCGCCGCCGCTGCCGGTCACCGTGTTCCCGACGAACAGGCTGCCGCTGATGGTGAGCCCGTTGTCGTCATAGAGGGAGGCTGCCGCGGCCGCGACCGCGCCGCCGTCGCTGGCGGTGTTGCCGCTGAACGAGGAACCGGTGATCTCGATGGCGCGGCTGGCGTACATGGCGCCGCCCAGAGAGGTTGCGGAGTTGCCGATGAAGGTGCTGTCGGTGATGGTGGTTGCTGGCCCAGCGGCGCTGATTGCCCCGCCGTTGTACCCGCGGTTGCTGGTGAACGTGACACCCGTGACGGCCAGCGCGCCCACGACGCTGATCGCCCCACCCGATGCCAACGCATGCGCGTCGCCGTTGCGGATGGCGAGGTTGCGCAGCACGAAGCTGCTTGCGGATGTGACGCTGATGACCCGGTGGCCGCTGGAGGCGTCGCCGACGGCCAACTGGCCGTCAAGGATGGTCTTGTCCTGGGCGTCGCCCTCGATCGTGACGCCGGGGGCTGTGACAACAAGCTCCGGCTCGCGCCAGACGCCTTCGCAGACGTGGATGATCGTGCTGCGGTCGGCGGTGTTCGCCGCGGCCACCGCGTCCGTGATGGTGGCGAAGTCCGGGTTGAGGCAGGAGGCGGGCGAGCCCGCGGCGTGCGTCGCGTTGGACACATAAACCAGCGGCAGCGCCACAACGGTCACGGTGAGCGTGCCGCAGGCCTGAGCGTTGTCCGCGTCGCGGATGCAGTAGTCGGTGTCGGCCGTGCCGGTGGTGGTCCCGGGCGTGAGGGTGTAGGTGCCGTCCGTGTTCACCGTGAGCCTGCCGAGGCCGGCCACGGCGATCTTGTCGCTGTCCACGAGGTCAAACGTGTACGGGGAGGTGCCACCGGTCACGGCGGTGAGGAGCCCCTTCGTCGAGTCGCCCACGACAAGCGTGATGCCCAGGCCTGCGGTGATGGTCTGGGTTGGCGCTGTCAGGGCGAGAGCCGTGACCGAGAAGTTCATCCAGCCCTGCACCGGTTCGTTGTAGCCGTCGCTGACCCAGTAGTCGCACGAGAGCAGCTGCCCCCACGTCGCCTCAGGCGGCGTGAACGTGAAGGAGCCGTCGCTCGCCAACGCAAGGCCGGCGCACCCATCAGACGTGCCGACGGACGTGGCGAGCGTGTCGCCCTCAGGGTCCGTGTCGTTGGCCAAGACGCCTCCGGCGGCGTCCACGGTCAGCGTCGCGCCGTAGTCCGGGTAGTAGTAGTCCGGGTAGGGAACCGGTGCGCCGTTGGGACAGAAGAACGGGTTTGCCTCGCACGTGTCAGTGGGGATGGGCGTGGGGTCCACGCCGCCGCAGGAGCTGGGGTCGATGGTGCAGGGGTCGTCGGCACAGCCGGGAGCGGTGGAGTCGAGGGAGCAGGGGTCGCCCGTGCACTCGTAGGAGTTCGGGTCGATGGTGCAGGGGTCGTCGGCACAGCCGGGAGCGGTGGAGTCGAGGGAGCAGGGGTCGCCCGTGCACTCGTAGGAGTTCGGGTCGATGGAGCACGGGTCGTCAGACGGCGGCGCGCACTCTGGGTCCATGGCGTTCACGGGATCGCTGCAGTCGGGGGCGCCCGGCGTGACGGGCGTCGTGGCCGCATGCGAGGGCGCCGAGGACATGGCGATCACGTTTGGCGCAGGCGCAACCGAGAGCACGATCAGGGCCGTCATGGCAAACGCCCAGAATCGGGACACCACCGTGGAGCGCCGACGTGGGCGGCCACCGCTGGCGGGCGTTGCCTGGGGTACCGACGGCCGTCCGCCGTCCTCGACGCGTCCGGGCGTGACCGCCATAACCGTGCTCCCTCGGATCCACAAGGATCTCGCTGGGCCTGGTGTGACGCTCAGGCCTGTTCGGTTGGTGATACCAGACGCCATCGTCGAGGCGGCGCGCGCAGGGTGCTACCCCCACGTCGGGGGGGGCCGAGGGCGTCGGTTGACAGTGCGGGGTAGTCTTGGGCACTACCGTGCGAACCAGACTCATCGTCGTGATCGCGGCCCTCATGGCTGCCTCCGCCCTGGTTGCTCTTCCTGGACCTGCTGGCTCCCGCTCCCCGAGCCAGGCCCGGCCAATCGCGCAGACAGCACTTGCTGTTGTGACGATCCCCGGCAGCACAGGTTCGGAGGTGACCACTCCAACCGCACTCGACCCCGCAATCCGCTCAGCCGGCTGGCTTGGGCCTGATGCGGGGCTGGCCGAACCCGGTCTGCCTAGCGCCAGCTGGGCCAAGCCCGTAGTCAAGCAGGCACTGCTGCCAGCGTCGCGGTACGTCAAGAACTACTGGCGGTTTGACCCAAACATCAGCTGGTATGGCGTGGGCTTCTACGGGAAGCGGACGGCGTGCGGGCTCAAGTACACCAAGACCCTGCTGGGCGTGGCCCACCGGACGCTCCCCTGCGGGACGCTCGTCACGTTCCAGGCCAACGGCATGACGATCACGGTGCCCGTCATCGACCGCGGGCCGTACATCAACGGGCGGACCTGGGACATGTCCGGTGGCCTGTGCACAGCGCTGCACCACTGCTACACGGGCACCATCACCTGGCGCTGGGGCGTCTGGCCGGCTCCGTAAACCCCGGGTGGCGGCGCGGCGGCGGGAACCAGACAGGCCCGAGCGGCGTTCATGGGGACCTGCGGCACGGCCGCCGCGTGCGGTGACCCGGCGGGTAGCGCGGCCCGGCCGTCCGCCTAGCGGCTACGCCAGCGGCGCGAAGGTCGCCGTGAAGTGCCGCAGCTGCTTGGGCTGCTTCGCAATCCGGTACCCGCGCAGGCTCCCAGCCCTTGCCGCCACGTCGCGCGCCACCTCAATCACGTAGTCGATGTGGCTCTGCGTATACGTGCGCCGCGGGATGGCCAGGCGGACCAGGTCCATCGGGCCGGATACTTCCGTGCCGTCCGGTCGCATCCCAAACATCACGGTGCCAATCTCGCAGCCGCGGATACCGCCCGCCCGGTAGAGCTCCACAGCCAGCGCCTGCCCGGGGTACTCCAGCGGAGGGATGTGCGGCAGCAGGGCCCGCGCATCCAGATAGACCGCGTGACCGCCAAACGGCTGGACGCAGGGGATCCCCGCCTCCAGTAGCGCATTGCCCAAATAGGCGGTGGACTCGATGCGGTAGCGCAGGTAGTCCTCGCTGACCACTTCGCGCAGGCCCTGGGCAATCGCCTCAAGATCGCGCCCCGCCAGCCCTCCGTACGTGGGAAAGCCCTCGGTGAGGATCAGCAGGTTCCGGCACTGCTCCGCAAGCGTGTCGTCATTCATGGCCAGCCAGCCGCCGATGTTGACCATGCCGTCCTTCTTGGCCGACATCGTCATGCCGTCAACCAGACGGCCAATCTCCTGAATGATCTCCTTGGGCGAGCGGTGCTCCTGCCCGGGCTCGCGGGTCTTGATAAACCACGCGTTCTCAGCAAAGCGGCAGCCGTCAAGGAAGAGCGGCTTGCCGTACTTGTCACAGACCTCGCGGACGGCCCGCAGGTTGGCCAGCGAGACGGGCTGGCCGCCGCCGGAGTTGTTGGTGATGGTCACCACAACAATGGGGCTGTCAGCGCCGCGCTCCGCCAGCAGCGCATCAAGCGCCACCGTGTCCATGTGCCCCTTGAACGGGTGGATCAGCGCCGGCTGGCGCCCCTCGGCGATCACCAGGTCCACGGCCTCTGCGCCGGTGAACTCCACGTTGGCGCGCGTGGTGTCGAAGTGCGTGTTGTTGGGGATGATCTTGCCGGGCCCGCCCACCACGGTATAGAGGATCTTCTCCGCCGCGCGTCCCTGGTGCGTGGGGATGATGTGCTTGAAGGCGAAGAGCTCCTGCACCGCGTCGCGGAAGAGGAACCACGACGGGCTGCCGGCGTAGCTCTCGTCGCCGTGCTGGACGGCTGCCCACTGGTCGCGGCTCATGGCGCCCGTGCCGGAGTCCGTGAGCAGGTCGATGAGCACATCGTCCGCGTGCAGGCTAAACAGGTTCCAGCCAGCCTCCTCCAGCGCGCGCTCGCGCTCATCCTGGGTGGTCAGCCGGATTGGCTCGACAGCGTGGATACGGAAGGGTTCGATGATGGTTGTCCAGCGGTCCATCGGCGCAGGATACGCCCCACGCAATGGCCGCGAAACACGCCGCCGTGCGACACTTGCCATTCGCTGAGGGTCCGCGCGCGAACCCTCACTGAGCGCGCGGGGACTCGCGCAAACCCCACCTGACCAAGCAGACGAGGGAACACCGTGGCACAAACGCGCGCCGCCGGGGACGCGGCGAACGAGGGATCGATGCACCAGTCCGGCCGCGGCCGATGGCTGGGTCTGGCCATGCTCAGCCTGGGCGTGTCCATGATCATCGTGGACGCGACCATCGTGAACGTCGCCGTCCCCTCGATCATTCGCGATCTCAAGCTTGACTCCACCACCGCTGAGTGGATCAACACGGTCTACGCGCTGGTGTTTGCCGCGCTGCTGATCACGCTGGGCCGCTTTGGCGACCTGTGGGGCCGGCGCAAGCTCTACATCGCGGGCCTTGGCATCTTCACCGTCGCGTCGGTCCTGGCAGGTGCCGCGCCGTCGGGGGAGCTGCTCATCGCCGCCCGCGTCCTGCAGGGCATCGGCGGAGCCATGATCCTGCCGGCTACGCAGTCCATCCTCAACACCAACTTCCGCGGCAAGGACCGCGCCATCGCCTTTGCCATCTGGGGCGCCACCATCGGCGGCATGGCCGCGGTTGGCCCGCTCCTCGGCGGCTGGCTCACCACATACCTCAACTGGCGCTGGGCGTTCTTCATCAACATCCCCGTTGCGGCAATCGCCGTCTTCGGAACGCTGCGCTACATCGGCGAATCCAAGGACGAGAACGCGCGCTCCGGGCTTGACCCGGCAGGCTTCTTCCTGATCACCGCAGGTCTTGGCTCATTTGTCTTCGCCCTGGTGGAGGGCCGCTCCTACGGCTGGTGGACGCCCAAGCACCCGCTCAGCCTGTTTGGCCTCACCTGGCCCTTCGACACCATCTCCATCATCCCGTTCGCGCTGGTGTTTGGCGTTGTGGCGCTTGCCCTCTTCCTCTGGATTGAAGGGCGGCGAGACCGCGCCGGCAAGTTCTTCCTCTTTGACGTTGACCTTTGGCGATACCCAGCCTTCCGCTACGGCAACCTCGCGGGCACCATCGTGTCGCTGGGCGAGTTTGGCCTGCTGTTCGCGCTGCCCCTGTTCCTCCAGGCCGTCATCGGCTACAGCGCGTTTGAGACGGGCCTCGTCTTCCTTGCGCTTGCGGTGGGCTCGTTCTTTGCGGCACCGATGTCAGCCCGCCTCGCCCACAAGTGGGGTGCCCGGCGCTCGGTGACCTTGGGCATGTTCCTTGAGGCCGTGGGCATCATCAGCATCTCGCTGCTGGTCTCGTCAACAGTCAGCGGGCTCCTGCTGGCCATCCCGCTCTTCGTCTACGGCGTGGGAGTGGGTCTGGCGACAGCGCAGCTCACCAGCATCGTGCTCTCTGACGTTCCGGCCCAGCGGTCTGGTCTGGCATCAGGCGCCAACTCCACGATGCGCCAAGTGGGTTCCGCGCTGGGTATTGCCATCCTTGGGACGGTGCTCTTCTCCACGCTCGCATCGGGCACGGAGAAGAACATCGCTGACGCGGGGCTCAACCTGAAGCCTGAGTGCGCGGCGCTCATCACAGACCTTGTGGACCAGTCTGCCGGGCAGATCCTGCCGTTCCTGCGCAATCCGGATGCCGCAGGCGGCCAGTCGTTCAGCAGCTTCGGCTCGCTGTCGCAGGCCCAGGTGGGTTGCTTCATGGATCCCGCAGTCATTGCGGCCCTGCCCAAGACGGCAGCACCCATCGAGCGTGCGTTTGTTGACGCGACCCGGCTTGCGGGCCTTGTCGCTTCAGGCTTCGTGCTGATTGGCGTTGTGCTCACGCTGCTGCTGCCGGAGCAGCCGCTGCACAAGCACGTGGCGCCCGACGTGGTGATTGAGCCCGAGCCGAAGCGCGAAGACGAGGCACCCGCAGGAGCCTAGCCAAGCCGTCTCCCCGGGGGGCCAAACCCCCGGGGGCCAACCCCCCCCGGGGGGGCTAGACTGGGCCCGTGGGAGGGCGCAGGTTCCGCTGGTCGTGGGTGGTGAACACCGCAGCCGTGCTGACGGTGGGTGTGGTGGCGCTCTCCGCGCGCCTGCTTGCGGTCAACCTGCTCCCGGTTGACTTTGACGAGGACGACTACCTCCGCGCCGGCCAGCAGTACGCCGTGGGCATTCAGGCTGGCGATCCCGGGGTCTTCCTGCGGGACAACTACCGGCCGGAGCATCCGCCGCTGTCCAAGATCATCACCGGGCTTGCGCTGCTGACCGTGCCGCCGGCCGCGGAGATCCCGGACCGGCCCACTACCGCGGGCCAGGCCAAGGACTTGCCGCCGGACATGGTGCTGGCGGGGCGAACAGCCCAAGCCGGGTTTGGAGCGGCGGCGGCACTGGTGCTGGCGCTCTTCTCGCCACTGGGCGGGCTGGTGCTCGCCCTGCACACCTGGACCATCAAGTACTCAAGCCAGGTGATGCTCGAGGCGGTGCCGGCCTTGCTGGCGCTGCTGGCGGTGGGCGCCGCCACGCGCGCACGACGCGGCGTCACCGGCAGCACCCCGCGGCGCGCATGGCTGGCGGCGGCAGCCGTTGCGTTTGGATTGGCGTGCGCCGGCAAATACCTGTATGGCGTGGCCGGGCTGGCCATTGCCGCCGATCTGCTCTGGTCCACGCGCGACCGGGCAAGCGACAACCGCCACCGCCTTCGGCCGCGGGGCCTCGCTATCTGGCTCCTGCCGGTGGCGGGCTGGCTGGCGCTGGGGTTTGCGGTGTTTCTGGCGGCAAACCCCTACCTGTGGCCGGATCCCATCGGGCGGCTGGCGTCGTCAATCGCCTACCACGGCGGCTATGCCACCAGCGCCGCGGTGCAGGACACCGGTTGGCCCATGTGGCAGCCGCTTGTGTGGCTGATGGGGTCGGTCCCGTGGCACGAGGCGGGGACGTTCCTGCTCACGGCTGACCTGCCCATCACGCTGCTCGGGGCCCTCGGCGCTTCGCAGCTGTGGCGGCGCTACCGGCTGTTCGCCCTCTGGTTCCTGATTGGCTTTGCGTTCCTCATCGTCTGGCCCACCAAGTGGCCGCAGTACGTGCTCACGGTGTCCATCCCGCTGTCGCTGAGCGCGGGCCTTGGCCTCGGCCGTGTGCTCGCGCCGGTGCGCAGCCGGGCCTGGGGCATCCTTGGCGCCGTCGCTGCCCGGCTTCGCCAGGAAGCCCCCGCGGCCGCAGCGCGTGGCGCCCGTGGCGGTGGTCTGCGGCGCAGCCTCCGCAACCTGCGAGGTGCTGCCCCTTGGCTGGCGCCCGGCTTCGTGGTGCTCACGATCCTTGCCGTGATCCCCATTGCCTACGAGTTCCTGATGTCGCTCACCGACGTCAGGCTCAACTCGCTCAAGGACGGCCTCCGCGGCGGCATCCTTCGCGAAGCCATCGGCGGTCTCGCTGGCCAGATCCCGGCGGTCCCCTTTGACATTCGCCAAGCCGCGCCCGATGTCCACTACGTGGGGGCAGACCTGCTCAATGGGTTCCAGCAGGGCTTCTGGCTGGGCGGCAACACCAGCGCCTCCTACATCGCGTTCTCGGTGGTGTGGATGGTGCTGTCGGTGGGGCTGCAGGCCGGTCTGGGCATCACGGTGGCCGCGGTGCTGGAGCGGCCCGGGGTCCGCATGGCGAATCTCTGGAGGACGCTGTTCATCCTGCCGTGGGCCATCCCGGAGGTCGTGGCGGCCGTGGCCTGGCGGGACGTCTTTCACCCGCAGCAGGGGATGATCGCCCAAGCCCTTGGCCATCCCTTCCCGTGGAGCGCCAGCCCGGAGCTGTCGCTGATGGTGCTGCTGGTCGCGAGCACCTGGATGGGCTGGCCGCTGTGGATGCTTGTGGCGACGGCCGGGATGCGAACCATCCCGAGGGCTGTGGCCGAGGCTGCGCAGATTGACGGGGCCGGCGCCTGGCGCAGGTTTGCCGGCGTCACCCTGCCGATGCTCCTGCCCCTGCTGGGTGCGGCGTTTGTGGTCCGCGCCGTGACCGCGTTCAACCAGTTCTACCTCTTCTACGTGCTTGGGCCGTCGGACGCCACCACCACCCTGTCCACGTTCTCGTTCTTTGTGTTCAGCACCACATCGGGCGGGATTGGCCTCATGGCGGTCAGCGCGGCGATCAACATGATCACGATGGTGGCCCTGATGGCGATCGTCGCGTGGTTCCTCCACTGGCGCTCGCACGCCGAGCGCGTGGCGCTGGCGTAGGGGACGGCAATGCTGCAACTCTCCATCCGCGGACAACTGGGACGACAGCTGTTCCTGCTGGCCGTCGGCCTGTTTGTGCTTCTGCCGGTGTGGGTGCTGCTGGTTGTCGCCACCGACGGCTCCACCACGGGCTATCCGGAGGGCTTCCACCCGCTGCCGGTGGCGCCCACGCTGGACCGGTTTGCCACCGTGCTCAACCGCCCGGGCCACGAGCTCAACTACCTCGGCGTGCTGGGCAACAGCCTGCTGGTGGCCGGGTCGTCGGCGCTGGCCGCGGTGATCCTCGGGGCGTCCATGGCCTACGCCTTCGCCCGCCTGCGGTTTGCAGGGCGCCAGGCAGGCCTTGTGCTGGTGCTGGCGGGCGCGTTCCTGCCGCCCATCGCGCTGGCCGTGCCGCTGTTCATGCTGTTCATCACGCTTGAGCGGATGATCCCGGCCCTGGCCGAGTTTGGCCTGCGCGACTCCACGCTGGCGCTGGCGCTGCTCTACGGCTCGTTTGCGATGCCGCTCTGCCTGTGGCTGATGCGGGCCGCCTTCCGAGCCGTGCCCACCGAGCTTGAGGACGCCGCGTCTGTGGACGGCGCCTCGCGGTTCACTGCCTTCCGGCGGATCAGCCTGCCGCTGGCGACGCCATCGATCCTGGTGGCGGCACTCGTGGCGTTCCTGCTGGGCTTCACCGAGTTCGCGCTTGCTTGGATGTTTGTGGACTCCGGCCGGAACGTGACGCTGGCGATGGTGATGGCAGAGGTTGGCACGGGCTACCAGGGGCCAACGTGGGGGCTCACGGCCGCGCACGGGTTGCTGATGGCGCTGCCGGTTGTGGTCATCTTCGTCGTGCTGCAGCGGGCGCTCTTGCGCGGCTCGCTGGCTGGCGTGCTGGACTAGAGCGCGCGTGGGGGGCCACGTCCGCTCGGGTACCCTTCGCGCATGTGCCGCAGCATCCGCCAACTCCGCCGCGCGCCCGACGCGGGTCCCGCCACCACCGGTGAGGCGGAGGCGGCCGCGCTCCAGTACGTCCGCAAGGTGAGCGGCTTCCGTGCCCCGTCGGCGCGTCATGAGGTTGCCTTTGCCGCCGCCGTGGCCGAGATCGCGGCAATCACGGAGCGCCTACTGGCCGAGACCGGCACGCAGGTTGCAGCCGGACCCGATCCCTTTGCCGATCCCATAACCCGCAAGGCGATCCTGGCGGCCAGACCCGCACGCGCCGCCCGTCCTCGGGCAGCCGCGCAAGCCCACAATGAAGAGGCCAGCGCATGAGCGGCACGCCCCACCGGATTGAGCCCGCCCCGGCACTCCCCGCTCCCGCCCCAACGTGGTGGCGCCGCCCAGGTCTCGACGTGGTTGACGGCCGCCTGAGCGTCAACGGCGCGGATCTCGAAGCGCTGCTCGCGGAGCACGGCGCGCCGCTCTTCGTCTACGACCTCGCGCGGCCCGTGGAGAACATGCGCTCGCTCCAGGCCGCGCTCCAGCGGGCGGGCCTCCCCTACGTCACCCGCTTTGCGCTGAAGTCCTGCCCGGACCCGCGGATCCTCGCCGTGCTGCGCGCCATGGGCGAGCCCGGCACGCCCGATGGCGTGGGGATTGACGCCTGCTCGCCGGGCGAGGTGCTCCACGCGCTCAGCCACGGCTGGGCGCCTGACGCCATCAGCCACACCGGGACCAACGTCTCAGACCGGGATTTCGATGTGCTGCTGGCGCACCCCATCCGGATCAACCTTGACGGGGTGAGTCAACTGGAGCGGTTGGGCCGCCGGGCGCCTGGGCGAACGGTTGGCATCCGGGTCAACCCGGGGGCGGGCGCAGGCTACAACGAGGGTCTCGCCTACGCCGGCGAGCGGCCCACCAAGTTTGGCGTGACACCGGACCGGCTGGACGATGCGATCGCCGCCGCCCGGCGCCACGGGCTCAACGTGGACACCATGCACTTCCACGCAGGCTCCGGCTGGCTTGGCGACCAGCTCCACGAGTTTGAGGCCGCCCTCGTCAACGCGACGCGGCTGCTGGACCGGCTGCTGGAGGCAGGCTTCCCTATCCGCGAGGTCAACGTGGGCGGCGGGCTGGGCCGGGTGGCGCGCGACGCGGAGCCGCCCGTGGATATTGACGCGTATGCGGGCGTCATTGCCCGCCACCTCAAGCCATATGGCGTGACGGCATCGTTTGAGCCGGGCGACTTTGTGATGAAGGACGTGGCGCTGCTGCTGGGCGAGGTGGTCAGCGTTGAGCGCCGCGGCGACACAACGTTTGTGGGCCTCGACATTGGCTGGAACGTCAACTGCGAGGCGTTTATCTACGGGTATGCGCAAGAGGTGGTCCCGGTGCGGGACACCATGCGCCCGCGGACCCAGTTGGTCACCGTGGCCGGCCACATCAATGAGGCGGGCGACCTGTTTGCGCAGGACTACCCGTTCCCGGACGTTGCCGAGGGCGAGCCGGTGGCCATCCTCAATGCCGGCGGCTACCAGCAGGCGATGGCGATGACGCACTGCCTGCGGCCAACTGGGACTGCCGTGTACCTGGAGCGGCAGCCCGAGCGGCCGGAGCGGCGGCCCGGGCGGCCGGCGGCCCGATGAGCGAACGCGATCAACGCGACGAGCCGGTCCTGGAGCGGCGCGCCACGACCGTCCGGGTGACTGCCGTGCGCGGGGCCAGTGTGGAGCGGCGCGACGACCGGTTGGCGGGCGAGGAGCCCATGGCCATCCGCGTCGCCGGACCCGGGCAGCTCCCCGTGGACGTGGCCATCACCATGCGCACGCCCGGCAACGAGGCGGAGCTTGCCGTGGGCTTCCTCCACAGCGAGGGGCTGCTGGCGTCGCGCGAAGAGGTGGCCGGCATCGAGACCGGGGACCCGGCCCGCGTCTCGCGCCCAGACGACGAGATCACCGTCCGCCTGACGCGCCCCTTCGACACGTCGCTGGTTGCGCAGCGCCACTTCGCCGCAACCGCGTCCTGCGGCATCTGCGGCAAGGCGGCGCTTGACGAGGTCCACGTCCGCTCAGCGCCCATCCCGGACGGGCCGGTGGTCAATCCGGCGGTGCTCCTGGCGCTCCCCGCCCGGCTACGGGAGGCACAGGCTGTCTTCGACGCCACCGGCGGTCTCCACGCAGCTGGCCTGTTTGACGCAGATGGGCGCGTGGTCGTGGTCCGCGAGGACATCGGCCGCCACAACGCGCTGGACAAGCTCATTGGCAGCCAGCTGCTTGCGGGCGCCCTGCCGCTGCACGGGCGGATCATCCTGCTGAGCGGCCGCGTTGGCTTTGAGCTGGTCCAGAAGGCGGCCGTGGCGGGTGCGCCCATCCTTGCTGCCGTGTCCGCCCCCAGCGACCTCGCGGTCCAGGCGGCCGAGGAACTGGGCGTGACGCTGGTTGGGTTCCTGCGCGGAGACGGCTTCAACGTCTACGCCCGCCCTGACCGGGTTGCGGTGGGGCGGGCGTAGGCCAAGTTCAGGGTCTAGGCGGGCAGTCCCGCCATTTGGTTACTCCGTGACTCAGTGCTCCTCGAGCTCTCGGTCAAGGCGGGCCTTGATGTAGATCAGGAACCCGACGACAACCAGGATCAGCACCAGCACGGCGACCATCGCGAT
This sequence comes from uncultured Chloroflexota bacterium, assembly GCA_903925955.1. Classification (GTDB taxonomy): domain Bacteria; phylum Chloroflexota; class Limnocylindria; order Limnocylindrales; family CSP1-4; genus CAIXZV01. The sequence goes on along the minus strand of CAIYHO010000196.1, from coordinate 22,813 downwards.
GCGCCGGAAGTTGCTCTGGTCAACCTTTGCAATGGCCTCCGCCATCGCGTCGCCGGCCTTCGTCTTGGCATCACCCGAGAGCTGCGCCACAACGGCGAGCTTTGTGGTGTGTACGGCCGCCTGGGCCTGGATCAGGCTTGTCTTTGCTCCCGCAAGGGTGAGCTCCGAGTCCGAGGTGATCATCCCCAGGCTAGACGCCTCCTCGATCTTGGCCGCGGCTTCCTCGTAGGCCGTCTCGGCTCCGGTGATCGCGGATGCGATGCCAGTGATCTGCGAGTAAATGTCCGAGTCCGGGTGGTGGCAGGTGTCGCACCGCCGGTCCTCGGCATTGCCAAAGCGCACCATCTCCAGACGAAGCTGGTGGCTCTGCAGGTCGTGACAGGTATTGCAGGTGTAGTTGGGCGTGACTGGGTGGAAGAAGAGCGCGGAGCTGGGCTGCTGAACGTCATGCGTTCCATGGCAGGTCCAGCACTTGGGGGCGGCCGCCGGCAGCTGGCTGTGGCGGCTTTCCTCGTAGAGCTTCTGCGTTGCCGTGTGGCACTTGCCGCAGACCTCGACAACCGTCGCCGACGTTGGCGGCTGGGCGTCATGGGAGCCGTGGCAGGAGGCGCAGGACGGGGCGCGCGTGTCCTTGTTGGTGAGAAGCGCCACGCCGTGGACGCTCAGCTTGTAGGTGTCGAACTGATCGGTGGGGATGCCGTACGGCTCCATGCGCTTGGCGTCCGCGTGGCAGCTGGAGCAGAGTTCCGGCACGTTGAGCGGGAAGACCGCGGCCGTGGGGTCAGTGGTCTTCTTGATGTTGTGGACGCCGTGGCAGTCCGTGCAGATGGCCACGCGCTCGTCGTTGCCGGTCAGCAGCTGCTGGCCGTGGACGCTGGTGAAGTACTTGGCGTACTGGTCCGTGTCCAGGTTGTACGGCTTCATCCGGTTGGGGTCGGAGTGGCAGCTGCCGCACAGGCCAACGGTCTGGATGCGGCTTGGCTTGCCAACGAACCCGCGCTCGGGATCCATGGCAACAGTGATCTGGTCCGATGACGGATCGCCGCCATGGCAGTCTGCGCAACCAACCCCAGCACCCTCATGGGCGCTCGTGTTCCAGTCAGTTGCGATGGACGCCTGCTTGTCGTTGACCGCGCTGTGGCAGTCGTAGCAGCTGTTCTTGCCCTTGCCGTCCGGATGCGCGATGGGCGACGGGACGGGCGGGGTGGAGGCAAGCGGTCCGGGTGTTGGGTCCGGTGACGGGATCAGGAGCGGGTTGAACGTCTCAGTCCCCGGGCTCCAGTTTGGCGTCCAGCCGGGCGTGGCCGACGACGCTGCCGCCGACGGGGACGGATCCGCGCTGCTGGCGACGCCGGCGACGGCGAAGGTGAGAACCGTGACCGCACCGAGGGCGACGGCCAGGCGAACAATCCGAGTGAAGGGGGTCATGTGGCGGGGCTCCCGCGTGGCGGCCGGATCAGCTGACATAGCCGTACACCGTGAGTCCAATCATGGCGATGACAATCAGGGTGGCGCCGCCGACAGCGAACTTGCGCCGCCGCATCAGCACCTCTGGGCTTCTGTCCAAGAATGGCCAGATGACAAGCAGGCCGATCCCGATGATTGGAGTCAGGATCCCGATGATCTTGATGGGGATCAGCTTGAGCAACTGGTAGACCGCGAGGTAGTACCACTCTGGCTTCACGTGCATGGGCGTCAGGATTGGGTTGGCTGGCTCCTCAAGGCCGGCTGGCCAGATTGACGAGAGCACCACCAGGACCGCGAGGATGATGTACCAGGCCACCATCTCGTCGATGACGTAATGGGGGAAGAACGGCCGCAGCGGCTCGTTGGGATCGTTCTTGGCAGGCGGACGCGGGGACATCTTCTTGGGGTTTGCCAGGCCAAGCTGATGCACAAGGATGAGGTGAACGGCAAGCAGGCCGGCCAGCGCAAGCGGGAGCACCAGGACGTGGATCCCGAAGAACCGGCTCATGGTGTCCCCGGTGATGTCCGAGCCGCCCAGCAGCAGGAGCCGCAGCGTCTCGCCCACCACAGGTACGCCGCCCGCGATATCGGTGCCGACGACCGTGGCCCAGTAGGCCCGCTGGTCCCAGGGGAGCAGGTAGCCGGTGAAGCCAAAGCCAAGGGTGACCATGAACAGCAGGCAGCCGAAGACCCACGTCAGTTCCCGCGGGAACTTGAAGGCCCCCTGGAAGAACACCCGGAGCAGGTGCAGGGCAACAAACAGGATCATGAGGTTTGCGCCCCAGTGGTGGATGCTCCGGATAAGCCACCCGAAGCTCACGTCACTGGTGAGGTACTGCACGCTCTTGTAGGCAGCCTCTGGCGTGCCCTTGTAGTAGAGCGAGAGCAGCGTTCCCGTGACCGCCTGGATCATGAACAGGAACAGCGCGATGCCGCCGAAGTACATCGTGTTGGCGGACATCGGGATGCGGACGTGCAGTCCCGCGTTGACAACGGCGCTGATGCCGGAGCGCTCCTCGATCCAGCCGATCACGCCGCCGGGCTTGTTGCCCGTTGAAGGTGTCGCGGCCATCTCTAAGCCTCCGTCAGGAAGATCTGGTCGCCCTCGACCGAGACCGTGATGGGCGCAAGCGGGGCGGGAGGCGGACCGGCAACGACGGCGCCGGTGGCGGGGTTGAACTCGCCGCCATGGCAGGGGCACTCAATGATGCCCTTGAGGTCGTTCCACAGGACCACGCAGCCGAGGTGGGTGCAGATTGCCGAGAACGCCTTGTAGCCGCCCCCGTCTGCCACAACGATCACGGGCTTGCTGCCCATCGCGACAACCTTGCCGCCGCCGGGCGGGATGGCCGCGGTGGTGCCCACAAGCACCTTGCCGCCGGCGCCCTGGCTGGCGCCCGCTGCCGGGATCAGGAACCCGACAATCGGCGTGATGATCATTGCCGCGGTGGAGACGACTGTCAGACCGCCGAGCCAACGGAGAAACCGGCGACGGCCGGAAGGGTGCACAGCCGACGCGCCGGCGTCGCTGGCGTCTGTGTCTGTGGCGGCCGGCGATACCGGCTCAACCTGAATCCCAGAACCAGCTGCAACTTCAGTCGCAACGTCAGGTCCGGTCGCTCCCTCGGCTCCCATACCCTCCTCCGCACATCAAGGCATCCCCACCTCAGTCACGATTGTCCGTTCGGCACGTCTGGACCAACACCTATGGACCGGTACAGAAACGGCATATGCCGGGGCCAAAGGGGCCATTTGGACCTCTACTTCGCCCAAAGCCGGGGGCGTGAGGCCCACATGGGCCCAGATCTGGCCCGGCGCCGGGCTGGCAGGCTCACCCGGCGAGTCATCGCGCGCACGCCGGCACGTTTGGCTCACCGCGTGGGTCAGGCGGTGCACGAGGAGCCCTTCGAGGCTCCCGCCCAGCTCTAGATGGCTCACCCAGTGAGCCCGTGCGCTTGATGACTCATGGGGTGAGCCAGCCCGGCAACCCGGGCAAACCGGACCGCGGCCGGGCCGATCGCGCGGGACATGCGAAGGCCCGCGCGATGCGCGGGCCTTGCGTGTAACTCGGGAAGTTGCGGCAGGCGGCGTGCCCAGCCGCGCCGAAAGCCTAGGAGTGCGGCCCCGCAAGCGGGCGGCTGACCCCCTGGGCCGTCGTGGCCGGCGTCGCCGGGCCCTCGACACTGCCCTGGAGGAACGGCACGGTGATGGGGAGCACCGGCTCCTTGTGACAGCGCGCGCAGTAGACCGGCTGGTGGCAGTACGCACAGGCGTTGTTGCCCTGGCGCCGGATGACCGCCGCATGGTTGGTAGACATCTCGTCGTGCTGAACGGTGACAGCGCCCGTTGAGTGGCAGTTCACGCAGTAGTCGCGTGCATGGCACTCGCCGCAGCTCTGGCCGCCCGGGTCAACGTCGGTGGCAAAGCCCTTGTGGCTGAACACCCACATGTTGTCCTTGTGGGTGGCCGGCGGCTCTCCAAGCGGGAGGCTGGCGACGGCCGGGCCAATCTGCGGGAAGGTGTGGCATGTGTCACAGGTGGCCGGGATGACCTCCTTGGTGGCCACGCCATCAACCACCTTGCTGTGGCCGCCGTCATGGCAGCGGAAGCAGCCCGGGAAGTCCAGATGGCCAAGATGGTTGGGATACGTCTTGGCCGTGACCTTCATCTGGGGCGTTGCAGTGAGGCGATAGAACACCTTGATCTGCGCGATAGCGGATTGGATCTGGTCCATAGAGGAGGCCGCCACGCCCGGATAGTTGGTCTGGTAGAACTCCTGGAGTTTGTCGGCCTCAAAGTCCGCCGTAGCCACATCCGAGTAACTTGACCAGAGGATCCGCATCGCCTCGCGCTTGATGAAGGGGAGTTTCGCGTCGATCTGCCCGGTGGACATCGCCTGATCAATGGCGGTCCGCGGGTTGGCGATGTTGTGGCCGGCGCGGTTGTGGCAGTCGTAGCAGGTCATGGTGACTTTGCGGTCAGCCGCGACGATTGCGTCAATGTCCGGCTGGACGTCCTGCGAAACCTTGACCTTGTCCTGGGAGATGTACTCCACAACGCTGCCGTCAGCCTGCGTGACCCGCACGTAGTCAATCTTGGTGGCGCGTGGGTCGCTGGCGTAGTAGCTCACATCCTGGAGCACGTGCCAGTGGACGCTGCGGTTGACGCTGAAGACGTCGCCGCCGCCGGGCCGAACCAGGAGGCCGACGAACTGGCGGGTATTGGTCTGATCCTCCGAGAACATGGTCCGTGTCTTGAGGATGGCCACCGCCTGAGACTTCACGTCGTGGCAGTTCTGGCAGGTATCGGATGCAGCCGGGAGGTCCGCGTGGTCAGGCGGCGGAATGGGCGTGGGGAATGTGCCCAAGACCACTTCGATCAGCTGCTTGGTGCCGTTGATCTTGGCCTTCACCCAGCCGGGGATACCGGGCTCGACATGGCACTCGGCGCAGGCGACATCGCGGTGGGGTCCGGCCTCGTACGCCTGGAGCTCAGGTGTCATCGTGTGGCACCGGCCGCAGAAGTCCGCGGTCTCCGTCCAGTGGATGAGCGACACGCCCGTGAAGATGGACACGCCGCCAAAGGCCGCAAGGATCATCAGCAGCGCGACAAGGCCACGACGAGACCGAGGCATGCGCGGCCGACGGCCACGCAGGTAGAACGGGTGACGGTGGCGGACCACGGCAGCGACCGACTCCGGCGGAGCGGGGGGCTCTTCGCCGGCGGGAGACGCTCCTGCCTCAGTGGGCAGGGCCTCGGGCATCTCGGTATCGGTCATCGTGGCCTCAGTTCAGGATACCCAACACGGCTCGGTCCATCTCGTCAGGATGGATACCACCAATCCGCACCTCGCGGATGACGCCGTCAGCGCTAACGAAGTAGTGAGTGGGGAGCCCCAGAGCTCGGTAGGCGTTCCGCAGCACGCCATTCTCGTCCACAAGGATGGGGAACGTGAGCCCCGCACGACCCGAGTAGGCGGTGATGTCGGCGCCCGACTCCTCAAAGATCGCAACCAACTGCAGACCCTGGTCCTTGTACTTCTGGTAGACGGCCTGCACGTCGGGCGCCTCTGACCGGCAGTCCGGGCACCACGAAGCGCCAAAGGTAAGCCAGAGCGGCTTGCCTGCAAGGCTTGCAAGGGAGACCTTCGTGCCGTCTGGCAACTGCGCCGTAAAGTCGGGCAGACGACCCCCGACGGCCGGCGCCGTTCCGGTGGAGCCCATCGTGATGCCGGGGTCCGTCGTGATGCCTCCGCCACCGAAGGCGATGGCCCCAACGCCGACGACGATTGCTGTGACAGCGAGGATCGCAATGGTCTGGAGCCGGCCCGGGGACCGGGTTGCGGCCCCCGGCGCGCCCTTGGCTGGAATGCCTGCGTTCATGACGTGAGATCCCTTCGTCCGGTCCGGATCAGCCCAGACCGGAGTAGCTGTGGAGCCCGCCGAAGAACAGGTTCCCAAAGTACGTGAAGAGCGTGGCGACAAAGCCAAGCACCAGCAGCCAGGCAGCGCGGTCGCCGCGCCAGCCGCGCACGACGCGGGCGTGGAGGTAGGTGCCGTAGATCAGCCAGGTGACGAAGGAAGCGGTCTCCTTGGGGTCCCAGCTCCAGTACGTGCCCCAAGCGGTGTCCGCCCAGACGGCGCCCAGGATGATGGTGAGCGTCAGGAACGGGTAGCCCACAACAACGGCGCGGTAGCCAATCTCGTCAAGCACCTGCGGCTTGGGGAGGCCCCAGCGGCCGGAGGCCTCGCCCTCAAACGACTTGCCAAGGCCAGCCCAGTGGGCAATGTACCCGCTTATGGCGCCGCCGACGCCGCCGCCGAGCAGGCCGCCAAGCAGGCCCGTGATGCCGCCCATGACTAGGCCAACCGGCGCCATGACAATGCCGGCGATCAGCATGCCTGCAGCAACGAGAGCCCACCGGCCCTGCAGCAGGTAGAGGAGCGAGGCGGCGAAGGCGACGGCGAAGGAGCCGTACGCGACGATCGCGACCGCGACGTGGACCGTGAGCAGCAGGTTGTTCTGCAGCGCCGGCACAAGCGGCTCAATGGTGGCGGGGATCGTGAAGGCGTAGACCATCATGGCGCCCGCCACGGGCAGCGCCACGAGGGCGAGGATGCGCTGGTGGTACCGGCGCTCAAAGAACATGTATGTGACGAGCACGCCAAACGCGAACGCAAGCGAGAACTCGTACATGTTCGCGAATGGGCCACGGCCGGCGACGATGGACCGGAAGATGAGCCCCGCAAGCAGGAAGATCGTGGCCATCCAGCCAAGCATGGTGGCGTAGCGGCCGATGGCGGCGGTGCGCGGCCCGGACACGAAGCCCAGGGCGCCTGTGGTGCTAGGCATGCCCGCGGTCTGCATGCGTGCGGCGCGCAGTCCGGAGATGGCGTAGGCGAGATACGCAATGGTGGCGAGGCCGGTGCTCAGCATCGCCGCGACAAACGCGTAGCCGGACAACTTTTCCATGGGGACGTCTCCTGCTCAGGCCTGGACGGGCGCCTGAAGCGCCGTACGGATGTCGTTGACGAGGTCTTCAAAATCGGTGCTGATGGCAGCATCCTTCTGGGCCAAGGTTGCCATCGCGACGATCGCGCCGTTGGCGCGGGTGGTAATGCGGCCCCAGACCCGCTTGTGCGGGAGCATGAACCGCAGGGCGAACCCGACGAACAGCAGGAGCGATCCAAGCCACACCAGCACGACGCCCGGATCTCGGGCGACCGACAGGCGCGTGTACTGGCTCTCGCGGTCAAACGTCATGGTCATGCCGGCTACGGTAGCCGCCTTGCCCTGATCGATCACCTGGTCATCGATTGGCGTCATCGACGCGGCGCCGGAGTTGAACACCTGGACCTCCACCTGGCCGGGGTGAACCCTTGTGTCGCTGTCCCCGCTGGTGCCGATGATCCAGAGTGTGTAGCTGGTCCCCGGAACGCTCAGGATGCCAAGGGATCGGTCGCCGTCGTTGAGCGACCACGAGAACGGCACGCCCTCCGAGGTGAGCACCTTGCCGCTGGCGTCCTTGATGGTCATCTGCGCAGCTGAGCCGTACGAGGCCTGATAGAAGGTCAGGTCGCCGTAGCGGAGCGGGTCATTCACCCGGACCACATGGCGGTCGATCTCCTTGCCGTCCTTGAGCAGGACCACGGAGCTGGCGTAGTCGCTGGGCATGTCCGTGACCTGGTCGTAGGTGACCGTGAAGTCCACCAGCTGGACCGAGAGGCCCTCATTGGTGCCGACGAGGCGCGTGGCGCCCTCGGCGATGGAGAAGTCCTGGTCGCGGTAGCCGGCGATGCCGCCAAGGATGGCGCCCGCCATGATGACCACCAGCGAGAGGTGGCCGATGAGGCCGGCGAACTGCATCCAGCGGAAGCGGTCACCGTAGACGTGGATGGTCTCGTCCTCGGTAACCAGCGTGCGATAGCCGCGGCGCTGGAGGACGCCGGCCACAAGGGCGCGCGTCTCGGCCGGCGTCTGGCGGGCGACGATGGTCTCGTGCTGCGGCGCGTGCTGGAAGAAGGCGGCGCCCACATCCACACGCGGCTTGGTGGCCGTCCGGATGAGGCCCGGGATCCGGTGCAGCGAGCACGCGACCAGGCTCACCGTGAGCAGCGCCACGAGGATGCGGAAGATGATTGAGTTGAACACCTCAAACAGCTGGAGGCTGCTCATGATGTCCGTCTGGGCCGCGAACAGGCTGAAGCGCGGCCGAACGCCGTTGAGCCAGTCGATGCGGGCCGCCGGGTCGTCCGAGACGCCAGACGGCATCTGGATGACCATCGAGCCGATGACCCCCATCACGGCGATCAGCAGCATGATGATCATGGCCACGCGCATGGACGTCAGGAGGTGCCAGAGGCCCTCCAGCACGCCATCCACGCGATCCATCGCTGTGGGGCCGGTGGCGGTTGGACCCGCCGCGGCACCAGCCGAGCCAATCGGCGGTGTGCCTGCCTCTTGCACCATGGACGCGACCTCCTCAGAGCCCGAGCGGCGTGCCAAAGGCAGCCAGTCGGCCGAGCAAATTGGTGAGCATCAGGACGCCCAGGACCACGAGCAGCGCGCCCGTGACCCAGGACACAGCCTGGTGGTGGCGGCCAACCCATGTCAGGCGTCGTGCAACCCACGACGCGCCCAGGGCAATCGCCAGAAACGGGACGGCCAGACCGGCGGCGTAGGCCAGCAGTAGGACGGTCCCCGTGGCGACGCTGGCGCTGGCCGTTGCCAGCCCCAGAATGCCGCCAAGAATTGGGCCGATGCACGGACTCCAGCCCGCCGCAAACAGCGTGCCGAAGGCGAGTGAGCGGCCGTAGCCGGGGCGGACCTGCGGGGCGCCCAGCGTGAAGGTGCCGGTTCCGCCAGCCATCGCCAGACCGCTACCCATCGTGGGCATGACACGAGTGTCACGCCAGAGGGCGCGGATGTTGATGACTCCTGCGGTCTGGAGGCCCATCACAACGAGGAGCGCTCCGCCGACGATGCTGAAGACGCGTCGGTCCACCACGGCGCCAAGGGCACCCAGGAGGAGGAACAGCGCGACAAACACCAGCGAGAAGCCCGCCGTAAAGGCAAGGCCGTGGCTGAAGGCCGTCCGGCGGCCGGCGGCACCGTTGCCGGTGGCGCCAACCATGTACGAGAGGTACGCCGGCACAAGCGGGAGGCAGCAGGGGGACGCGAAGGACACGACGCCTGCCGCAAAGGCAACGCCGAGACCCAGCACGCTGCCAAGATCCGTCATGAGGTCAGCCCCCCACCGTGAGGGTGCCGGTCATCGTGGGGTGGACGGAGCAGCTGAACGGGTAGCTGCCCGCGGGGAGCGCCTGGATGGCGTAGTCAATTGACTTGGGGCCGGTGACCGTCTCGCCCTTGAAGAACACGTTCCCCGCCGGGTCCGAGATCTGGATGTCGTGCGGGAGCCCGGCTTCCTGATTGTCGAAGTGGATGGTGAACGCCTGATTGGCCGGGGCCTGAAGGACCGCGGTGCCGAACTTGAGGTTCAGGGCCGTCTGGTTGACCACGTTGCCGGTGGTTGACGCTGCCGGCGAGGCGGCCGGCGAGCCCGATGGCTTGGGCGATCCGGAGGCCGAGCCCGACGGAGCCGGCGTGGCGGGGATCATCGACGAGCTCACAAGCGAGTCCAGGTGCGACTGCACGGTCTTGGCAAGCGACGTGGTGGGGTCAATCCTGACCACCGCGTACCACTCGGTCTGGACGCCCGCGATGTTGGGCGTGGGCTGGTTGAGGTACAGGAAGCCAAGGTCGTAGTGGACCTCCTGGTTGTTGGGCTCAAGCGTGGCGACGAGCTTCCAGGTCTTCTCGGCGTTGATCAGGTCATTCACGTTGAAGTACACGGCGCCGCGCGCGAGGAGCGCCTGGATGTTCTTGCCGTCTACGGCGAGCGCCTGGTCGTAGAAGGAGCCCGACTGCTCCCACTGCTGGCCGGCGTAGAACTCGTCGCCGAGGGCCATCAGGGTGGCGATGTCCTTGGGATTGGTCTGCAGCTTCGCCATCAGCGTGGCGACTTTCTGCTCATCAATCACGGGGGCAGTTGCGGATGCCTGGGCAATGGGGCCAGACGCTGCGGGCTTGCCGCCGCCACCGCCGAGGTTGTAGCCCACGAAGAGGACGGCAGCCACGAGCATGACGCCGCCGAGGGCCAGGGCGAAGCGCTTCCAGGGGTTGGCGGAACCGCCACCCATCGGGTCTGCGGTCATCGCCGGCTGGACGGCAGCCACCCGGGCCGCTGCGGCCGCGGCGCGCTTGCGGCGGTTGCGCTCTGCGGCGGTCAGGACCTCGGGGCCCATCTCCGCGTGTGCGCTGGGAGTGACGGCCGCGTACAGCGATTCGAAGTCAACGGCCTCATCGGCCTCCGCCTCGTCATCGGCTGCAACGTCGTCGGCCGCCTCAGGCTCCGCTGCAGCAACAAGTGCTTCAGGGAGACCCCGGCGGGCCGGAGGTGTCGCCGGCCCGCCGGGTACGACCATCGGCGGCCTCGTCGGGCTCCTGAGGGCTGAGCCCTGGAGACCCGCCGGGTCGGTCAAGGAGAGGTACGCCTCGTCAAGCGCAGCGGCCTGGGCGTGGGCCCAGGAACGCAGGCCTGCAGGCGCCGCCGCGAGAAACTGGCTCACGGCGTAGTGGACGTCGTCAATCTGCTCCGGCGTTGCGCCGGCGGGAAGGCCAAGGCTGGCAAGCAGCTCCGCCTGGAGTGCTGCGGCTTCGGAAGGACGGGGGCCGCTCATGCGAGGGCCTCCCGGGGGCGCACGCACTCAAGGGCGCGCGCGGACTTGCGATGCATTAGTGAACCCTCATGATGGCCGCGGGGGACCGCGGATTGACACCTGAGGAGATTGTCGGGTCTAGAACCCCGTGCGCCCATCGGTCGGGCCGCACATTTCCGCCGGGACCGGGCAGGGCTGACCGATGCAGGGAATCAAGGGGCCCTGTACCTATCGATACAGGGCCGTGTCTCGCTGGGTCCTATACCCCGCCGGCAACCGCCTCAGTAGGCCAGGTTGCTGTGCTCCTTGGTGTGGCACAACAGCGTGCACCGGCCAGCTGTATTGCCGTTACGCGGCGTGATGGACAGAACGCCGTTGAAGGGCTGGACGTCGGGCGCGAAGTTGACCAGGCGGCCATTTTGCGCGGCTCCGACGTTGCCCGTGTAGGTGGAGCCGTGCATCTGGAAGTGGCACTCGGCGCAGAGGGCGTTGCCGGCGCCGATACCGTCAACGTCGATGTCGCCCGTGCCGTATGTGCCGGTGTTGGGGATGCCCCGCATGTGGAAGCCGTGGTATCGGAAGTTCGAGGTGTTCTGCAGCGTGCTGGATGTGTTCAGGAACGGTGTGTTGGTGTGGCACATGAAGCACAGGGCGAACTCGCCTTCGGAGTACACCTGCGCGCGTGGCTTGAGCAGTCGATCGCGATAGGCGCTGAGGAGGACGCCCCGGTTCACCGACGCGTGCGTATCGGAGGCAGCACCCGCATTCGCAGGCACCTGTGTCTGCCCGGAGGATCCGTGGCAGTTCGCGCACCGAATGGTTGATGTGCTGGTGAAGGTCCACACCTTGTAGGTGGACGTTCCGGCAAGGTTCTGGTCCATAACGCCAACCGTCTGCCCAGTGCGGATGAAGTTGGGGTTGGTGCCCTTCGCCTCAATCGGGTGGAACGACAGGTTGGCCGGGTTGAGCTCAATGGCCTTGTCGCGCGCAAGCCAGGACGGATGCGCGGCGCTGCGCGAGGGGAGTGTCGTGTAACCGGAGTGGCACTTGAAGCACAGTTGGTATTCGTAGGTGGCTTGCTCAACCAGCGCGTACGTGGGTGCGGTGTTGGCTGCGCCATTGGTCACCGCGACGCCAGCCGCACCCTTGATGGGGCCGCCAGCAGACCAGCCAACGGACGACCCGGCCACGGAGACCTGCACCGACGAGGTGGCATCGGCAAGGTGCGGCTGGTGGCAGTCCGTGCACTCCGAGTGGCGGTTGGAGACGCCCGCGAACTCGGCCAGATTGCCGGCCTGGTGGTTGGAGGCCGTCGTTGCGGGGTGGACGTAGTAGCTCGCCGTGGCCGCGTTGTTGGCGGGAACGAGCGGGTTGGCGTACTGCGCCTGGATGTTGGCGTTGGCGCCGGTGCCGTCGTGGCACTTGAAGCACAGCGTTGAGATCGGCGTGAAGTTCGCTTGAAGCAGCATCTGCCCAGTCGCGCGGTGGGCCGAATGGCAGGCCGCGCAGCTGTCGTCTGCCAGCGTGTACTGCAGGTGGGGCGAGAGGTAGGTGGGAGGGTTCGCGCCAATCTGGTTTGGTGCGCGGCCCGGGGTGATCCCTGACCCCGGCTGCTTCAGGCGGTACAACGGCACGGGAGCACCCTGCCGCACACCCGTCTTCTGGTTCGGCGGGATGACCACGACGGGTGCCGGCCCCAACGCCACAACGGCGTCAATGTTGCCCACGGTGGCCGCACCCAGGTCGAGGCGCAGCAGCCACTCGGACAATGCCAGCGTGTCTCCCGTCACGCGCACGCCAAATTCAATCTCCGTGAAGCTGCCCGCGGGTAGCGTCAGCGACTTGGCCGGGTTCGGGCCGCCGCTGTACTCGCCATCAACGCCGCTCGCGCCGCTTGGGCCGCCAAGCCGAAGGTCGCCAACCGCGATGGGTGTGGTGCGTGTGCGGAACGTGTGGCCCTCGTCATTGGCGACGTAGAACGGCACCCCGAGGACCGGGTCCAGCGCGGGCATGGTGTCGAACGCACTGGAACCGGAGGCGCCAAACCGCAGGGTGGGCGTGACCTCGATGTCGCGTGTCCCGCTGTTGACCAACTGGAAGCGAACCAGGTTCAGCACATACGGCTGCAGATCCGTCCTGGGCGTGTCAAGCGTGCCGTGGTCCAGGAGGATCCCCGCCTTGTCCTGCTTGCCAACCCAGTAGTGCATGACGTGGAGGCCAGGGGCTGCGGGCTGAGGGGTCACGTCCGGCGTGGGCGCGGCGGTCGGGTCCGCCGTGGGCGCCGGGGTGGGATCGGGCGCAACAGTCGCCGACGGATCTGGTGTGACGTCAGGGCTGATCGTGGTGACCGGGTTGGGCGTCGGATCAAGGGCCGACACCGCCGGGATCACCGGCGACACGGCAGCGAGGAGAGCAGCCACAACCAGCGCCGCTCCGAAGAGCGGTGCGGCGCGGCGGCTCAGGTTGGTGGTCATGGCAGGTGGGACGTCCTGTCTGAGGTTGTGTTGATACTCAATGGCTGATGGTTGCGCCGTCGAACGGGATCGTGCCCGTCGGGTCGTGGCAGGCCTGGCAGGTGCCACGGTTGTCAAGCTTCAGCAGCTTGCTGTTGAGGTATGTGGTGACCGATCCGGCCGTGACAGAGGTTGCTGCGCCGCCGTCCGGGAGGGTCATCGGGCCGGAGTAGGTGCCCGGCATCGCTGCGTTGCTCCCATGGGCAACGTGGCACTGGGTGCATGCAACGACCGTGGTGACGTGGCGGTAGGTGAAGATAGCGTCGCCGCTGTTGGCGGTCGGGCCGTTTGTGCTCACGAGGTAGCGGGTGTGGCATGAGCTGCACCACGCACTGATCTGGGTTTCGAAATACTCGAGGATGGTGCCGCCGGGCACGTACATGGGGACGTCGCCCTCATGACCGCCGGCCGCCATGACGTCCGATGCGCCACTGCCATCCCACTGGGGAACAGTGTTCCAGGGGATGAACTTGCGCCAGTAGTCGCCGTCCGTGGGGCCGCCGGTCACATCGTCTACCGTCACCCCGTTCTTGATGGTGTAGTTGCGGGTGCCGAGGTTGCCGGCGCCGTCAGGGACCGGCAGATCCGTGACCAGGGTCTCATCTGGGGAATTCACGAACGATGCGCCGCCCGCAACGGGGATCCTGTTGAGGATCCGGTACTGGCCGTTGCCGTGCGGGTTATGGCAACCCGTGCAGCCAAGGCTGACCACCGGACCGGCACCGCTGCCGATTGCTCCGTTGCCCCAAGCCTTGCCGTGACTGATCACGCCGCCCGGGCCGTCAAGGTCAAGGTGCGCGGACGTCACGGGCGCCGGTGCGGCGAGCACGCCAACCTTTGACGAGAAGCTTGTGAGGTAGTCGCCGGTGTTCGGATCAAAGTACGGATACGAGATGCGGCTTGAGTGAGCCGAGTCGATGCTGGCGTTGACAAAGCCGCCGGAGCGCAGCATGCCAACCGCGGGTGCCTCGCCGCGGACCTGTGCAGTCCCCACGGCGTACTGGACCCCGTCCTCGACGTTTGTGGTGGCGCCCGTGCTCGCGTCACCGTGGCAACTCAAGCAGAGCTCCTCCTCGGCGGCGGTACCGATGAGGTATGGGCCCTGCGCCGTGTGCGCTCGGTGACAACCCGAACAGGTGTCAGACGTGAGCGTGGCGAGACCCGAGTTCTGGCCCGCCTGGTGGGGGCCGCCGTCCGCGAGGACCGGCATTGCGGCAAGGAGAAGCCAGACGCCCGCGAACGTGGCGACGCCGAGGCCCAGCCGGAGTGCGGCGCTACAGGCAACGGTTCGGACCATTTCATTCGCTCCTGGGACGGCGTTGGCGGCTCTTGGCCGAAATGCGATGGGGGGGGGTGTGGTGGGCGGGGCGCTCGCCGCCGGCCACCACGCTACGGGGTCTAGGTTACGGGGTGACGGGGGTGCCGCCGGTGTTGATCGGCGGGGTTGCGCCGCTCCACGAGCCGCCGGTGATGCCAGAGGTTGCCCCCTGGTAGGCGCCGGTCGCGTTCGCGGTGGCCCACGTGCTCGTGGGATCGTGGCAGCCCTGGCACGTGCCACGGTTGTCGATCTTGAGCAGGCGGCTGTCGCTGGTGGCGACGCCGTCGGGCCGCGTGTAGTTGGCCGAGAACGTGCCGGTCATGTCTGCGTTGGAACCATGTGCCACGTGGCACACGTTGCAGGTCCGGTTGGACCGCGTCGAGTGCTGGTACGTGAAGATGGAGTCCTCAACGCTAGCGCTGGTCTCGCGGGGGAAGAACCACTGCGAGGCCGTTGCCGGCGCGACGCGCGCGGCGACACCGCCGGAGGCGCTGAACGAGATTGGCGCTCCACCAAGTGTGGCGGATACCCGCATGGTCATGGCGCTCACGTACACGACGTAGCCGTTGTCCACGGCAGGCGTCATGCCGGCCAGATCCACGACATCACCAAGGTTGAAGCCGCTGCTCGTCAGGGCGCTGCCGCCGGCGGGGTTGACCGTGCTGATCGTGATCGTCGTCGTAGCAGCCGAGTCGATGGTGCGATCAAGGAACGTCGAAGAGCCCTGCTCGAGGCCGGGGTTCTTGTTCTGGTTGGCGAAGTACCGGCTGTGGCAGCCGGAGCACCACGCCGTGATCTGCTGGTTGAAGTTGACCTGGCCCGTAAGGGTGACCGTGCCGGGCATGCCGTTCGGGCCGTCCTGGGTCGAGCCACTCGAGGCGTCCCACGGGACCTGGCGGTGCCAGTAGTCGCCGGTGGTGTTGCCAGTGGTGATCTGGCTGGCGAAGAAGGTGTAGCCACCCCATGCCGGACCGCTGTAGGACGCCGCCTGGGTGCCCTTGGTCTGGATGACGGTGTAGTTCTTGAGCGGGTAGATCCCAGTGAGGGAATCTGGCGTGCCAACCGGGGAGTCAGCGACGGGGGCGCTGGTTCGGCGGATGGTGACGGGCGCGAATGCGGGCGTTGTGAGCGAAACCAGATCCAGGGCTGCTGCGGCGTTCATGCCGAGCCCGGCCCCAACCCCGATGGTCTGGAGCTGGAGGGTGATGCCGTTGGGGGCAGCCCACACGACGTAGTCCGCCGTGGTGGTGCCAGCGGCGTTCACGAGGGTGACGAGGTCGCCCTGCTGGAACGGATGGCCAACCTTGGTGTAGATGACGTCGGCGGCGTAGTCCACGACCTCGATGTCAACCGGCACCGGGTTGGTGACGCCGACGGGAGCCGGGACCGGGTTGAGGATGCGGTACTGCCCGTTCCCATGCGGGTTGTGGCAGTTGACGCAGCTCAGCGTAACGCTGGGCCCGGCGCCCGTGTTGTTGGCCCCGTTGCCCCACGCAACGTGGGGGTTGGTGAGGCCGTTCTCGGTCATCGCGATGTGGGCCGAGCTGACCGGGTCGCCGGCGGCGGCGACGGTCACCTTGGTCTTGTAGTTGGTGCCTGTGTCGAGACGGCCGACTGCGCCGATACGGGCGTTGTCGAAGCCGCCGCCGCGCAGGGCGCCGAGGATCGTGGTGTCGTCGCGGAGCCCACCGGTGAGCGAGTACTGGACGCCGTCCATAACGCTCGTGGTGGCGCCGGTGACCGCGGTGCCGTGGCAGCCGAGGCAGAGGGCCTCTTCGGTTGCCTGGTTGATCAGGTACTCGCCCTTGGCGGTGTGTGCCCGATGGCAACCGGCGCAGCTATCAGACGTCAGGGTACTGGCGCCGGAGTTGCTCGCCGCGACATGGGGTCCACCATCCGCAAAGACAGGAACTGCGGCAAGGAACAGCCAAAGGGAGCCTGCTGCAATCAGCAACATGAGCTTCTTCACTGGCCTTACCTCCTTTCTCTCACTAGGTGCGGGGGTTCTTGATGGATGCCGCCAATTGGTGGCGGCGATTGATCCTGCCGGTGTCACCTCCCTCGCTTCATCGGCATCTCAATAGCTCCAGACCTGGACTCGATCATTGCCTGAATCCACGATGTAGATCCGGCCACGCGCGTCGAGCGCCAGCCCATTTGGAAACTCGAACTTGCCATCGCCAACGCCCTCGCCACCGAAGTAGCCGAGGTACTCCAGGCGTTTCGCCCCGGCCGCGTAGCCGGCGTAGACGTACACGCCCTGTCCCGTGGCATCCACTACGTAGACCCGGCCATCCGGACCGACGCCGATGCCTCGCGGCAGGCCAAGGTTCCCCTCGCCCACGCCCCGACCAACCTGCGCCACAAGAGCGCCGCTCTGATCGAACACGACGAGGCGACCGTTGTTGCTGTCGGTCACGTACACGTAACCGGCCGCATCCACAGCCACACCGTTGGGGAAGGACATGCTGGCCGTCTGGCCGATCGTCCGGATCAGGCTTCCCTGCCGGTCGAACACCAGAACCGTCTGGGGGTTGGTGCTGACGTCCGTGGCGTAGAAGTTGCCGGCCTTGTCGAAGGCGAGGGCCAGCGGCTGCCAGCCCTTCAGGCTGTCGGGGGCGGTGTAGGCGCGCTGATAGTTGCCGTTGCCGTCATAGATGTAGATGGACCCGGTGGGCCGGTCCGAGACGTAGACCTCGCCGTTGATCGGGTCCATGGCGAGGTACACCGGGACATGGTCCGTGCCGGTGGACACGGGCGGCTGGAGGATGGCAAGTTGCTTGCCGGTGCCGTCGAGCACGCGTGCGATCCGATCGCCGCCAGTCTCGCCGATGTAAATCCGGCTTCCGTCGGGGCTGACGGTCACGCCCAGTGGGCGCTTGGGGCCAAACACTGAGGTTGCGTATGTGGGCATGACCGTCTGCCCAGGAAGCGGCGGGATGCCGATGGGCTGACGGAAGAGCACGTACCACGCCGCTACGGCGACCAGCAGCAGGAAGGCCAGCAGCAGGAGCAGCAGAACGATCAGCTTGCGGCGCCGGCTGCGCTCTTCCACGGGCGTAACCGCAGATGCCTCGGCGACGGGTGTCTCAGCGGTGGGGGTCTCAGGCGACATCGTCATGACTCAGCTCCCAGCCGACGGGCTTGGGGCGACCGACGCTGCGGGTGTTGGTACTCCGCTGACGCGCTTGAGACCCATCTGGGCCGGCACGTTGGAGGCGTCGAGTGCGAGCGCCTTGCGATACCAGTCGGCTGCCGCGGCGGTGTCGCCAGCGACTTCCTTGAGCAAGCCCAGGCTTGTGGTGGCCTCAGCAGCCGCCGGGCCGCTCACCAGCTTGAGGAGCTCCGCCTCGGCGCCCGACGGGTCGCCACTCTCGAGCAGCGCCATGGCGTTCGCCCAGCTGGCGAGCTCTGCCTTGCCAAGCTTTGTGTAGGCGCTTGCGAGGGTCTTGTACGGCTGAGCCCAGCCCACGGGAACCAGGGCGATGGCTGCCCGCAGCGGCTCAAGGGCCTTTTCGGGCTGGTTCGCGCCGACGTAGGCGACGCCAAGCAGGTTCAAGGCGTCAGCGTCAGTCCGCTGGATCTGGAGCGCCTTCGTCAGATGGTCAATCGCGTCTGCAGGCTTGTTCTGTGCGAGCGCAATCACGCCTAGGCCGTAGAAGGCCGATTCGAGACTGGGGTCAACGTTGGCCATCTCGCCTGTGAGGCCGATGCCGATGACCACGTTGTAGTCCGCGATGGCCTGGTCGTACTGGGTCAGCTCCCGGTAGGCATTGCCGCGGCCGAGAGACGCCAGTTCGACATCCTTCTTGGCGTCGATGAGCGCGGTGTACTGCGCGATGGCGTCCTGGAAGCGCTTCTTCGCGAAGTACGCGTCCGCCAACTGGCCGCGCGCAACCGCATCGGCCGGGGCCGCGCGGACCTTGGCCTCAAGTGCGCTGATCTGCTGATCAACAATCGGCGCCGGCGCAGGCCGGAAGCGGTCAACCGCATAGAAGGCGACAAAGACGATGAAGACGACGGCAAAGACGAGCGCAATCCGCTTGATCCAGCGGTTGAGCTCCTTCTCCGGCATTGAGGTCAGGGACGTGACCCGAGACATGAATGGCACCCTTACTCCCGTGGTCGGCGAATTGGACGTACCGACCTAGCGAAAGTGTCGCTGCTGTGCGTGCGCGTTCCCATCCGTCAGGGGATAGAAGTGCGATACAGGCCATTGCGCGCACGAGGGCGAGTACCTGTATCGAGCGGACCCCATTGGTCCCGGCGCGGCGGGTAAAACGGCAGGTGGCGGCGCAACGCGTTGCCAGACGACGGCCCGGGGAGACGCTAGAGGGACGCCTTGGGCGTGGCGAAGTCGCCCGGCACGTCCACCTCGATCATGTCGCCCACCAGGCGCAGCGGGAACTGGCCCAGCGGGCGGGGCGGTGGGCCGGCAAGCACCGTGCCGTCAAGCGCGTAGGTGCCGTCGTGACACTTGCACTTGAACTTGGCAACGTCCGGGTTCCAGCCGTACTGGCAGAGCGCGTGGGTGCAGCGCGGGTCAAAGGCGGTGATGCTGCCGTCGTTGCGCTTCACAAGCCATGTGGAGCCCGGGACGGTGTCGCCGCCGGAGCGCGTGAGCGTGAACGACACCTCGGTGGGCGTGCCCGGGGCAAGCGTTGCCGGGTCCACCGCAAGCTTGACGGTGACGGGCGGGCCCGCACAGCCCTCCAGCAGGACGCCCAGACCGCCGCCGGCCGCAAGCGCGCCAACACCCATGAGCATGAGCACACGCCGGCGCGGAACTGGCGTAGTGGCGGGGTTGAAATCGGCCATCCCCACCATGCTAAACCCGATGCGCGGCTAGGCGCCCGCCGCCTGCAAGTCGAGATCCACATCGTAGCCGCCGCCGTTGTCCACAACACGGGTGACGGCCGTGCGCAGAGACGCGAGAAAGTCGTCCGGCTTGGTGGACAGCAACTCGCGCCGCAGGGACCAGGCGTGCGTTGTGGTGATGTCCACATCCAACACCACCGATGCCTTGCACCGGCGGACGACGTCGGCGGCATCCACGGGACCGCCCTCTTCGATGATGACCACTTCGGGCTCACGGGCCAAGGCGGCCGTCACAGCGCTCGCCTTGCTCATGTCAGCGCACTCGAGTTCAATCCCGGGCTCAGCGGACAGCATCCTGCCGAGGCCCTCGCCCATCAGCGGATGGCTGTAGAGCAGCAGCACGCGAACCACAAACGGCGACAATCCCGGCTCCCCACGTCGGGCAGGTGCGCACAATCAATGGCGCCACCCGCAGGGTTGATGCTAGGTGTCCCTGATCCGTGTGCCCATCCGTCGCTTTGCACACCTGTTTTGGGGTGGCGTGTATCCGACGGGATAGTGCGTGGGTCGCCCAGACCCGCCCAAGGCCTATCGGCGGGTGGACGCGGGTCCGCCGGGACGTTCGCCAGAGGGGCGCCACTCGGGAGCTCTAGCCGCCCCAGCCGCCCCGGCTTCTCTAACCGCGCGAGCCCTCGGAGTTTGCGAAGCCCTGTCGCACGGCGTAGGCGGCAGCCTGCACGCGGTTGGTCAGGTGCAGCTTCTCAAGGGCGTTGTGGACATGGTTCTTGACCGTGCCCTCGGTGATGGTCAGCTCGTTGGCGATCTCCTTGTTGGAGAGGCCGTTGGCGACAAGCTGCAGGATCTCGGACTCGCGCCGGGTCAGGATTGAGTCGGTGACCGCCTGGGATGCCGCCCCGCGCACCGGGATGCCGCCCGTGCGGAGCGCCTCGAGCAGCTTGCCGGCCACCGCGGGCGCAATGGGCGCCTCGCCGCGCATGACGCCGCGGAGATCCTCAAAGAGCTGTTCGGGCCGAACGTTCTTGAGCAGGTACCCGTTGGCGCCGGCCTTGATGGCGCTGAACAGGTCGTCGTCGTCCTCGGAGACGGTGAGCATGACGATGGGGATGGCAATACCCGCGCCGCGAATGGCGGCGACACCGTCCACGCCCGACGTGCCGGGCATGTTGACGTCCATCACCACCAGGTCCGGATGCAGGGCGCGAACCTTGTCCAGGGCGTCTCGGCCGCTCTCGGCCTCCCCCACCACGGTCATATCGAACTGCGCGCTGATCAGCGTCGCGAGCGCACGCCGAAAGAGCGGCTGGTCATCGACCAGCAGTACTCGGAGCTTGGGCGGAAGGTGTGCCACGCGTGTCCTCGGCGTCGAGTGCAACGACGATTGTCGTTCCCTCGTTTGGCGCAGTATGCACGGTGAGCGTCCCACCCACCTGTTCCACCCGTTCGCGCATGCTCGCCATACCGAAGCCGCCCTCCATCGAACGCTGGGCAGAGGCCGGATCAAAGCCCACGCCGTCATCCTCGATGGTCAGCGTGGCGGCAGGCCCGGTGCAGTTGATGCGAACGCTGACGCGGGTTGCGCCGGAGTGCTTGCGGGTGTTGGTGAGCGCTTCCTGGACCACGCGCAGGAGTTGCACCTCCACGCGCGGGGTGAGCGCTCGACGGGTGTCGCCCTCGCAGGTGACCGTGGCGGTGATGCCCGTCTGGCGGCTGTACTTGCGCATGTACTCGCGCAGGCTGCCTTCAAGGCCGTCGTCGTCGCGAATGGTTTCGCGGAGGCCCAAGATCGCCTCGCGGACGTCGCGGTAGGCCTCATCGGCAACCTCGGCCAGCTGGCTGAGCTCATCGGCCATGACGTGGCTGGCCTCGTCCTTGGCGCGTGTCTCAAGCGAGCGCAGCTGCAGGTGGATGACGCCCAGAACCTGCGCCAGGCTGTCGTGCAGTTCGCGCGCGATGCGGTCTCGCTCTGCGTGGATGGTCCCCTGCTCCTCAGCCTCGTGAAGACGGGCGGTGCGCACGGCGATTGCCGCCATGTCGGCGAGGGCGCCCAAGAGCGTCCGCTCGGCCGGGGTGAAGGGACGGCCGTCGCGAACCACGCAGAGCTCGCCGAGGATCCCGTCGGGGCCGCGCAGGGGTCGGGCGGCCCACGCGCCGGCTTCGTCCTTGACCACCAGCGGGCAAGCAGGGTTCTTGGCGTGCTGGATGGGCGTGTCCCCGTGGGCGATCAGGCAGATGCTCCCGTCGTCGGCCATCGCCAGGCGTTCGCGGCGGGTCAGCGGCGCCGGGTAGCTCAGGGCGCTCACGGACCCAACGGCGGCCATCGACCCGTCATGTGCCTCGGTTCGGAACTGGGCCCGGGCATCGCGGGCAGCAGCGCGGCCAGCTGCGGTTGCGGGGTCCGGGCTTGCAGCCGACCTGACGTCCGACAGGCAGGCCACCGCGCGCTCGGCACCAAGAAGCTCGCGGGCGTGGGTGGTGATGGTGTCAAGAACATCGCGAAGTTCGTTCCGACCGGTGAGCTGGAGAGCAACGGCGTACAGGGCGGCGCGCTCGCGCTCACGGCGGTGAAGGTCCGCAACGGTGAGGCCAAGCTGTGCGGCGCCGGCGATCTCGCCCGAGATGTCCGCGAAAGCGGCCTGCGAGATGTCGGGCTCCTCGGGCGGGTGGAACGTGAGGCGCAGGTGGCCGATGCGCTCCGGGCCGCGGATGAGGGGCAGGTCTAGGATCCCGGTGTCCACCGCCTCGCGTCGGCTGTACACGGGTTCGGTCTGGGCGGGATCGGCGGGCTCGTTGAGGATGGTGCCAAGCCAGGCCAGACCGCCGGGCAGGGTGGCCGGGCGCCGAATGACCAGCGGGCCGTCATCCTGCGTGGTGATGGTCACAACACCAGCAAGGGCACCTGTCTGGGTGACGACGCGGTCAAGCGCCTGCTCCAGGAGGTCTGGAAGGCTGAGGCCGCCGCGAACCGCCGAACTCACGGCGTGGGTGACGGTGAGGTCCTTGTTCTGCATGACCAGCTGCTTCTGGGTGCGATCCAGATAGATGCTGACCAGCGTGCCGAAGACGATGGTGGCGCTGCCCATGATCATCGCCGCGATGACATGGCCGTCCGTGCCGCTGCTGCTTGGGTCCAGAAGGAACGAGCGCAGGACCTCAAACAGCCAGACGAAGACAATGGGGACAACCAAGGTTGCCCAGCGCAGGTGCGTCAGGCCGGTCTGGCTCCGGTTGGGCTTCATGCGGCGCTCGCTTGGGCGTACTGGGTCGCGTGCTGGGGAGCGTGCTGGGGAGCGTGCTGGGGATGGGGACGCGGCGCGTTGGTACTCACGTGGGGACTGTGCCGTTCGATATAGGGTGACGGTTAGGGCCGACTGGCCCCTACGGTACAGGGACAGGTGGCCCGCAGGAAGCTCAGATATCGTCCGGATCGTCCACGTCCGGAGCGTTGCCCTCGACCT
>CAIYHO010000195.1 GCA_903925955.1 uncultured Chloroflexota bacterium | reverse complement strand
GGGATCGCCCGGGTTGATCCGCTCGGGGGCAAACGCAAGGTCAAAGTCCGTGCCCGCGCGCAGACCGGATCGCTCCAGCTCGTCGCGGAAGGGTCCTGTGGTGGTGCACGGGAAGGTGGTGCTCTGGAGGATGACTAGCTGGCCTGGGCGCAGATCCGCGCGGATCCTGCTGGCCGCCGCCAGGACTGGCCCAAGGTCCGGATCCTTGGTCTCCGTGATGGGCGTGGGCACGCACACGAAGATCGCATCGGCCGCGGCGATATCCGCCTCGTCGCTGCCCCACGCGGAAAAGCGGGTGGCAAGCGCCGCGCCCAGCCGCTCGTCGCTGATGTCGTCGATGGGGCTCCGGCCGGCCCGCAGCTCGCTGATGCGCTTGGCTGACGCGTCAACGCCAATCACCGTGCACCCGGCATCCACAAATGCGAGGGCGAGGGGCAGCCCAACATAGCCAAGCCCAACAACGGCGATCTGGTTGTCCGTGGTCATGCGTTCTCCGTGGTGTCGGACTGCCCGCGGCGCCCGGCCGCTGCCGAGGATAGCCCGTCACGGGCGAGCCCCTCAACCAATGCCAGATACCGCACGGACTCCCGCTCCCACGAGAGGCTGCGGACCACCGTGTCGGTGGCTGCCACGCGAGCCTCGCGGTTGGCCGCATGGTCCACAAGCGCAAGGATCCCGTCCGCCATGGACTCGGCGCTGCCAGCGTCGTACGTCACCACGGTTCCGGCCGGGAACGTCGCCTCCACCATCGGCAGCCGTGTGGCCACCACAGGCTTGCCCATCGCCCCGTACTCAAACAGCTTGGTGGAGAGGGAGAGGTCCGTGAAGTCCGTGCGCCGCGTGGGGGCGAGGCCGAGGTCGGCGGCGGCAACAGCGCCAGGGACGTCGTCAATGGGGATGCGCCCGTGGAAGACGACCCGGTCTGCCAGACCCAGCGCCTCGGCCTGCTCGCGGAGCGGCACCTCGCCAAAGTCGCGTCCGTACAGGTCCAGTTGAGCGTGGAGATCGGGGCGCCGCGTCTTGATCAGCGCAAGCGCGGCAATCGCCACCTCCACCTCGTAGATCTTGGAGAGGCCGCCCGCGTACACAAGGCGCAGCGTGCCGTCCGCCATGAACGGGCGGACCGGATGGGCCGCGGCGTTGAAGCGGGCAAGCGACGGGCTGTTGCGCACGATGGTGACCTTGGCCTTGCGCACGCCCATGGCCACCAGCCTGTCGCCCAGGGCGTCGTTCACCGTGATCACCGCGTTGGCCATCGCGATGGACAGCCGCTCCTGCGCCACCAGCGCCGCCTGCACCAGACGGTTGGACGCCCGCGGGAAGCGCATGCGGAAGAACTCGGGCATGGCCTCGTGGAGGTCCAGGATCACCGGGACGCCCACCAGGCGCAGCGGCAGCGCGGCAAACACCAAGGCGTCGGGGATGGACGCCACCTGGACCAGCGCGTAATGGCGCCGGCGGTGCGCGCGGGTGAGGGCCCACAGCGCCCGGGCCGCAAACTCCGCGTACTCCAGCAGGTATGTGCCGATGCCCGCGCCCTGATGACGCTGCACACCCAGGCGATGGACCCGCACGCCGTCGAGCATCCCCTCCCGCTCAAAGCCGTCACGGCGGAGCGCAAAGACGTCCACGTCGCGCCCGCTGGCCACTACGGCCTCCGCCTCGCGGCGAACGCGGGGGTCCTCCTCGTAGTAGGCGTGGACCACCATGGCGATGGGTCGGCGGGATGCTGTCACCGCGCCATCCTACCGCCGGTGGGCTGCCAGTCCGACCGCCCCGGGACCCCGTGCTACCGTACGGCGCTGATGGAACCCACGCGCGCGACCACCCCTGTGTTCAGCACGAGCGCCGAACGGCCCGGCCCCATTGGGCTGATCCGCGAGGCGGTAGCCGAACTGTGGTCCCGACGCGAGCTGGTCCGGTACCTGGTGCAGGCCGACCTCTCCAAGAAGGGCGCCGACACGCTGCTGGGCAACCTGTGGTGGGTGATCGATCCGCTGCTCCAGATGCTCGTGTACGTGCTGCTGGTCTCGGTGATCTTCCAGCGCAAACAGGAGGCCTTCCCGCTCTTCGTGTTTGCCGCCGTGCTGCCGTGGAAGTGGTTCACCAGCGCCATCGGCGACGCCATCACCTCGGTTTCCACGCAGGACAAGCTGATCAAGCAGGTCCGCTTCCCCAAGATTGTCCTGCCCATGGCGGCGCTCGTCTCGGGAGTTGCCAACTTCGCCTTTGGCCTGATCCCGCTGCTAGCGCTGATGGTCTTCTGGTACCCCCACAAGCTCTCGGTGCAGCTGCTCTGGATCCCGGTGATCGCTGTGGTCCAGCTTGTCTTCACGGCCTCGCTCGGGATGATCGTGGCCGCGGTCAACGTCTTCTACCGCGACGTGGGCAACCTGAGCCGCCACGTCCTGCGCCTCTGGTTCTACCTCTCGCCCGCCCTCTACGGGCCGGTGACCATCGCTGCGATGGCCG
>CAIYHO010000194.1 GCA_903925955.1 uncultured Chloroflexota bacterium | reverse complement strand
TCAAAGTACGGAAGGCCGCCAACGCGCTCGTAGAGGCTTGGCCCTGGCATGGGGGTGATTCTAGGTGAGCCAGCCTGCCTCGGAGGGCCCTCGGCGCGGGCCTGCCTACAATGGCCGGGTGATCGCTCCCCTCCCCGCCCTTGTCGTGTACAGCCGTCCTGGCTGCCATCTCTGCGAGGACACGCGCGATCTGCTGGTGGCCCTGCTTTCCGAGCGCGGCGCTGCAGGGCTTGCGGTGCCCCCTGTCGTAGAGTGCGACATCGAGACCAACGATGACTGGCTGCGGCGCTATCTCCTGACCATCCCGGTGGTTGCGTACGGCGGCCGTGAACTGGAACTGGCAACAAGCCCGGCCAAGCTGCGCCGGTTCCTCACGGAGGTCCTGGACGGCGCATGAGCGGTGACTACACGTTGCTGGTGGCGATTGCCGCCGGCGTGATCTCGTTTGTTTCCCCGTGTGTCCTGCCGCTTGTGCCGGCATACCTGGGGCAATTGACAGCGGTTGCGGTGGCCGCCCGCCAGCGCGACGGCATCACGGGCGGCAAGCCATCCCGCTGGGCCGCAGTTCGCCACGCCATCGCCTATGTCGCTGGGTTTGGCCTGATCTTCACGATGCTGGGCGTCACGGCGGCCTTCGCTGGTGGCGCCATTGCGGATCTGATCAAGCCGCTCCGCATCGTGGGCGGCTTCCTGCTGGTGGTCATGGGCTTGAGCCTCGCCGGCATCGTCCGGATCCCCATCCTCGAGCGCACCTGGCGGCCGCTGGACGCCGGCGCATCGGCAAGCGTGACCGCAACCACCGGTGGCATGTCGCTGGCACCCGCCGGCGCAGGGCTTGGCGGTCGGCTTGGCGCGCGGCTTGTGGGCGAGCGAGCGGGTCTGGCCACGTCGATGGCGCTTGGCGCGGTGTTCGCCATCGGCTGGACCCCGTGCATCGGCACCATTCTTGGCGGCATCCTCACGATGGCTGCCACCAGTACAACCGCACTGCAAGGCGCCCTGCTGCTGGTGGGCTACACCGCTGGCCTCGGGATCCCGTTCATCGTCCTGGCCTTCTTCTACGACCGCGCCGGTGCCCTCATGCGGCCGCTCGTCCGCCACGGGCGTCTGGTCTCGCTTGTCGGCGGGCTGCTGGTGGCCTTTATCGGCCTTGCCATGGCGCTGGACCTGCTGGTCCTGCTGCCGCGGTACTTCCAGTTTGGCGGGATCTAGTTGGCTGAACCCAAGGACGGCCCGCCCGCCGGTTCGCGACGCGTCTTTGGCCCCTTTACGGCGCGCCAACTCTGGACCGTGGCTGGTTCTGCGCTCTTTGCGGCGGTTGCGCTGATCGTCCTGACCAGACCCATAGCTGCGCCTGACGACTTTGGCCCCACGGCGCTCCCCGTCTCCACGCCGTTCCTGGTGGGATCCGCCACCACGGGTCTCGCGGTGGGCGACCTTGCGCCGGAGTTCAGCTGGACGGGCGCTGACGGCACCCCCCAGGTATTGCGGGACCTCGCCGGCAAGCCTGTGCAGCTGGCCTCGCTCCGGGGGCGGCTCGTCTGGCTCAACTTCTGGGCAACGTGGTGCCCGCCATGCCAGGGCGAGACACCCGTCATCCGAGACCTTGCAGACCGGTTCAAGGCGTACGGGCTCGAGGTCATCGGGGTGGCGGTTCAGGAGACCACGCCTGACGAGGTGAAGGCCTATGCCGCCCGCTACGGGCTGGACTACACCATTGCCTTTGACGCCACGGCTGACGTGTTCAACACGTACCGGGTCTTCGCTCTCCCAACGCAGGTGCTGATTGGCCGCGACGGGCGCGTCCTGCAGGTGATCAACGGCCCGGTGAGCGAGGGCAGCATGCGGCTGTGGCTGGAGAACTGGCTGCCGGCGCACGATCCCGGCCCCACCTGACGCGTCGTTGGCGGCGAGGGCGGAGGGTGGTCCGCCGGATGCGTGGTGAACCTACTTCGGCGCAAGCCGAACTACTTTGGCACGCGTCAGCGTCGTTGGTCCCCGGACGCCCGGGCTCGGCGGCGACGGGCGGCGACGGGCGGCGACGGGCGGCACCGGGAGAGACAAGTGCTTCGGCTTGGCCCGAAGTACCTGCAGGTGCGCCCCGGAAAGCTACCCGGACTCCCTGGCCCGGCGGCCCCGGAAGCGCAGGGAGCGCGCTACAGCGGGTCGAACCGGAAGCGGTCCCGATCCGGGGTGAGCTTGCCCACGGGGCTGCGCACCTCGTGCGAGAGGGCCACAATCCAGTCGCCCTCAACCGCGCGGCGGAACAATTCGCCCTTGACGATGACGCTGTCCAGCGGGAAGTCATCAAACGTCGTCACCCACTTGGGGTTGGCGGACCACGGGCGCATGCAGAGGTCCCCGAAGAACGCCAGGGTCTTGGCGCCGGGACCGGTGCCGCGCACAACAATGGCCTGATGGCCCGCTGAGTGGCCGCCGGTCCGGATGACGCTCACGCCGGGGAGCAGTTCGCGATCGCCCTCCACCCAGCCCTCGGCACCCCAGTCCGCGACAAGGCGCAGTTCTGGCTGGTCGTAGGACGCAGCGATCCGCCCGTTCTCGCGAGCGGCAATCTCCCACTCCGCCCGCTGCGCAACGATGCGAGCCCGCGGGAACGCGCGCGAACCGTCCGCACGCAGGAGGCCGCCAGCGTGGTCAAAGTGCAGATGGCTCATTGCCACAACGTCCACCGTGGCCGGGTCAAACCCGGCGTTGAGCAGCGTGGGGACGATGTTTGGGCCCTGATAGCCGCGCGCCGCCGCCATCCGCGGCTCCTGGCGCTCCCCCATCCCGGTCTCAATCAGCACGCGCCCGGCCGGCGTCTCAATGAGCAGGCAGTTGAGCGCCTGCCGGAGTCGTCGGTCAGCGTCCAGATCCGCCTCCACCAGCGGCCGCCACAGGATCCACGGCACCGGGCCCAAGAGGGACCCCGCATCGCCAAGGAAGCTGCCCGCCTGCACCAGCGCAACGGTGGTCCCGCCGCCAAGCTCGGCACGCCAGTGGACGGCGTCGCTGATTGCCATGCGTCAGAGGGCCGAAGGCTTGCGGCGGCCCTGATCAAAGTCTGCATGGGCGGCAGACGCGGTGGGCTGGCTCTGACCCTGGTACTTGGAGCCCAGATCCTTGGAGCCGTATGGGCGCTCCACGGGCGAGCTCATCTGGAAGAAGCTGATCTGGCCAATCCGCATGCCGGCGTACAGCGCGATGGGCAGATTGGCAACGTTGGACAGCTCTAGGGTCAGCGTCCCCTTCCAGCCGGGATCCACATAGCCTGCGGTGGAGTGGATCAGCAGGCCAAGTCTGCCAAGCGAGGACTTGCCCTCAAGCCGAGCCACAAGATCGTCCGGCAGCTCAACCCACTCCAGGGTCTGGCCAAGAACAAACTCGCCTGGATGCAGGATGAATGGGTCATCGCCGGTAATGGTGAGCAGCTCGGTGAGGTCCGGCTGCGGCAGGCGCGGATCGATAAAGGCGTAGCGGTTGTTGCGGAAGACACGGAAGCTGGCGTCAAGGTGGAGGTCCACGGACGACGGCTGCAAGTCCGTGGGGTCGTACGGGTCAATCCGCACGCGGCCGGACTCCAGCGCCGCCCGAATGTCGCGGTCGGCCAGGACGCTCATCGCTCGCGCTTCCCCTTCTTCACGGAACCACCTTCAGCAAACAGCGAGTCCACTTCGCGCTTGAGGTCTTCAAGGTCCTCAAAGCTCTGGTAGACCGATGCGAAGCGAATGTAGGCGATGTGGACAATCGCGCGCAGACGCTCCATCGCAAGGGCACCCACGGCAGAGCTTGCCACCTCGGACTGGCCGCTGGCCCGGAGCGTTGCCTCGATGGCGTCCGCGGCGCGTTCAGCAGCATCATCTGCGACGGGACGGCGCGTCAGCGCCTTGGACAGCCCGGACGCAAGCTTGTCGCGGTCAAACTCCTGGCGCACGCCATCGCGTTTGACCACCACAAGGCGCGCAGCCTCAACCCGCTCATAGGTTGTGAAGCGGCTGCCGCACCCGGGGCACTCCCTCCGGCGCCGGATGGTGGCAGCGTCATCGAGGTCTCGCGAGTCCACCACGCGGGTGTCCCTGGCCGAGCACTGCGGACAGCGCAACTGCGTCTCCATGGCATCACACCACTATCCCTTGTGGTGTCGCGCAACGTTACCACTACATGCGGTGGCCCAATGCCCTCTAGCGCGGGCTGAGCAGGGACCTGGCAACGATCAGGCGCTGGATCTGCTGGGTACCCTCGTAGAGCTGCGTGATCTTGGCATCGCGCATCATGCGCTCCACCGGGAAGTCCTCCACGTACCCGTAGCCGCCCAGAACTTGCACGGCGTCCGTGGTGACGCGCATGGCGTTGTCCCCGGCAACAAGCTTGCAGATGGCAGCCCAACGCGCGGCCTCAGGCGATCCGGCCTCAATCTCCTGACAGGCGGTGTACAGCAGATGGCGGGCGGCCTCGGTGCCGGCGTCCATGTCAGCCAGCATGGCCTGCACCATCTGGAGGTCCCCGATGGGCTTGCCAAACTGCCGGCGCTCCGTGGCGTACTTGGCCGCCACCTCGAGGGCGCCCTGGGCAATCCCCACGGCCTGCGCCGCAATCCCCGGGCGGGAGCGCTCAAAGGTCTGCATGGCGATGGCGAAGCCCTGCCCCTCAGCGCCCAGACGGTTGCCAACCGGCACGCGGACACCGTCAAACGCAAGCTCAGCCGTTGGCGAGCCGCGCAGCCCCATCTTGTGCTCAAGACGGGTGACCTTGAAGCCGGGCCGGTTCGTCTCCACGAGGATCGCGGAGAGCCGGCGGCTGGGCTTGTCCGCGTCTGGGTTGGTGACCGCGAAGACCACCACGTAGTCCGCAACGCTGGCATGGCTGATGAAGCGCTTGGACCCAGTGATGACGTACTCGTCGCCATCGCGGACCGCACGGGTACGGATGCCGCCCGGGTCGGAGCCGGCGTCGGCCTCGGTCAGCGCAAAGGCAATCATCTTCTCGCCAGACGCAAGCCCCGGGATCCAGCGCTCCTGCTGTTCCTCGCTGCCCGCCACCTGGATGGGGATGGCGCCAAGTGCCTGGACCGCAAGCATCAGCCCGGTGGTGGCGCAGTGGCGGCTGAGCTGCTCAATAGCCAGCGCCAATGTGAGCAGGTCCGCCCCAAGACCGCCGTGGCGCTCCGCAAACGGAATGGCAAACACGGACTGCGCGGCAAGCAGGCGGCGCAGGTCCTGCGGGAACTCACCCGTCTTGTCGATCTCCGCCGCGCGCGGCGCCACGCGCTCGTTGGCCAGGACGCGGACGGCGTCGCGCAGCAGGATCTGGTCTTGCGTGAGGCGGACTGAGCCGTGGACCGGGGACGACGCCACGTGAGCCTCCTTGGGTTGCGGGTATCGCCCGCCCCTAGACGATGCTGAGCCGCCGGCCCTCCGGCACGTTGCGATCCGCGATGGGCGCCAGCGATGCAGCAAGGAGCTCGCTGATGTCCTGGGCCGTGACGGGGTTTGCGGTGTCGGGGCCGTGGCCCGCGTCGGTGAGACCGTCGCGGAGCATCACCATGCAGAACGGGCAGGCCGTGGCGACAAGGTCCGCCTTGGTGTCGAGCACCTGCAGGGTCCGGGCGCCGTTGACGCGCTCCCCGCGGGCCTCCTCCATCCACATCCGGCCACCGCCTGCGCCGCAGCAGAAGCTCTGGCGTCCGTGCTTGTCCATCTCGGTGAACTCGAGGCCCGGAATTGCGCCGATGATCTTCCGCGGCTCCGAGATCACGCCGTTGTAGCGCGCCAGATAGCAGGAGTCGTGGTAGGTGATGGTCCGCTGCGGCAGGCCCTTGTCATCAAGCTTCAGGCGGCCCTTCGCAACAAGCTCGGCAAGGAACTGGCTGTGGTGCTTGACCTTGTAGTTGCCGCCAAACTGCGGGTACTCGTTGCCCAGCGAGTTGAAGCAGTGCGGGCAGGCGGTGACGATGGTCTTCTCGGCCATGCCGTACTTGTTGAGCGTCTCCACGTTGGCCGTGGCCAGCATCTGGAACACGTACTCGTTGCCCATGCGGCGGGCCGGGTCGCCCGTGCAGGCCTCCTCCTGGCCAAGGACGGCAAACGAGATGCCGGCCGCCTCAAGGCATGTGGCCACGGCGCGGGCAACCTTCTTGTTGCGATCGTCAAACGCCGCCGCGCAGCCCACCCAGTACAGGACCTCCAGCGCGTCGAGCAGGCCTGCGGCCTTCACCTCGGCTACGGTCTGGACCGTGAACGGCAGACCCTTGGTCCAGTCCAGCCGGGCGGCCGGCGGCTGGCCCCACGGGTTGGACACGCTCTCCATGCCGCGGAAGGCGGCGGTGAGCTCCGGCGGGAACTTGCTGTCCTCAAGGACGAGGTTGCGCCGGATCCCCACGATCTTGTCCACATGCTCGATGGAGACAGGGCATGCCTCAACGCAGGCGCCGCACGTGAGGCAGTCCCAGACGGCGTCAAACGAGATGATGTTGTCGATGACCGGGCGCGCCACGACCGCGGGCTTGAGGCTGTCGTCAAGCCCGTAGGTGGCCACAACGCCAGGCGAGTTTGGGATCAGCGGCAGCCCGGCTTCGGCCAGCGTGGCCTCGCGCCGGATGTTCATGATCAGCAGCTTGGGGTTGAGCGGCTTGCCCGTGTTGAACGCCGGACAGGCCTGCTGGCAGCGACCGCATTCGGTGCAGGTGAAGCCGTCCAGCATGTCCTTCCAGCTGAAGTCCGCAAGCGTGCGGACGCCAAAGGACGCGGTCTCAGACTCAAGGTCCATCGTGGGCAGCTGGCCACGTGGCTCAAGCTTGCGCAGCCAGATGTTGACGAAGCTTGCGTAGACGTGGAAGTGCTTGCCAAACGGGATGTAGACAAGGAACACCGAGAGCACAAGCATGTGCGCCCAGAAGCACGCGGCGTAGATCCCGATGGCCACCTCTCGGTCCACGCCCGCAAACAGGCCCGCAAGCCCGTTGGCGAGCCAGGCGCCCGTGATATCGCCATTGGCCACAACTTCAAAGATCTGGGCGACGGTCTCGGTGCCCACCACAAGCGTGATGAACGTGAGGATGATCAGGCCCTGGCGTGACAGGGTGAGACGCGCAGGTCGCACGACGAGGCGGCGGAAGAACGCGTAGGCCACACCGCCCAGTGCCGCAAGGGCAACAACGTTCTGGACGCCCAGCAGCAGGTGCCACAGGAGTCCGTCGAGGGGCCACGCCACCACGGCCTCAAACAAGCCCCAGGTGACGAAGTTCATGTTGCCAACGAGCAGGATGACAGACCCGAGGAACAGCCCAAGGTGCATCACGCCCACGCTGGACTCGCGATACATCCGTGTCTGGATGATCGCGTAGCGGATCAGCCCGCCAAGACGGCGCGGCACGTCCACGCCCGCGCGTGGCGGGATGGAGGCCGCCTTGGCCCACACCTTCACGTGGCGCACGACAATCAGCAGGAACACCGCCATCGATCCCCAGAAGATGGGGAGAATGAGCGGATAGGCCGGAATGTCGCTGAAGGCGCCAAACATGATCTAGGTGTCCTCGGGTGGGTCCGTATAGGCGGCCGCTGGACCGGGGACCTGTCCCGCAGCACTGTGATCGTACGGCCCGGCGAGCGTCCGCACGGCGTGATCCAGCAACGGGACCACCGCCTCAAGGGACTCCAGGGCGCCGCGGGGTGACCCCGGCACATTGATGACGAGGGTCCTGCCGATGACGCCTGCCTTGGCCCGCGAGAGATCAGCCAGCGGGGTTGAGCGGCGGCCTGCAGCGCGCATGGCTTCGGGGATGCCGGGGATCTCATAGTCCAGAACGCCAGCGGTGGCCTGGGGCGTAACGTCGCGCGGCGTGAGGCCGGTTCCGCCGGTGGAGATCACCAGGCGGTGGCGCGCGGCGCCTGCGGTCAGGGCGGCGGCGATGGCGGCGCGCTCATCCGGAACCAGCGCGCGTTCCACCATCCAGTCCAACTGGGCAAGACGCTCCGCCAGCGCCAGACCCGATGCGTCCTCCCGGGTGCCTGCGGTGACGCCGTCGCTCACCGTGAGCACCAGGGCAGTCCTGGTCATGGGTCTCAGCCCGCAGGCTTGTGCCGCCCGACACGACCGGCGATGCGGTCACCGGGCTTGGGGCGAGGCCGAGGGGCGTCCTGCTGCCACGGCGCGTCTGCAGGCCGATGCCACTCGCCGCTGTTGCCGCCTGACTTGGCCACCAGGCGGAGGTTGCGCACCTCAACGCCGCGCTCAACGCCCTTCACCATGTCGTACACGGTGAGCGCGGCAACCGCAACGGCGGTCATTGCCTCCATCTCAACCCCGGTGGGGCCGATGGTGGCGGCTTCCGCGCGAATGCGCAGACAGCTTCCAACGCGGTCCGGGATGATCGAGACAACAAGGTCCGTCAGCGCAATGGGATGGCAGAGCGGGATGAGCTCCGATGTCCGTTTCCCGCCCATGACGCCGGCGAGCTCCGCAACCGTGAGAACGTCGCCCTTGGAGCCACCGCCGTCGATCACCATGCTCAAGGTTTCGGCACCAACAACCACCTCGGCCTCGGCGATGGCACGCCGGGCAGTGGCAGGTTTGGCGCTCACGTCCACCATGCGGGGTCTACCACCGCGGTCAACGTGGGTAAGGCGCCGACGCTCGGCGCGAGGGGCATCGTTTCGGTCCATGGAACCTCCAGTGCTGATCCTACCGGCCACAGCCCCAGCGCGGGCGTCAGCGAAGGGATTGCTCAGCGTCTGCGGCGAAGCCGGCTGGGCGGGGCGTCCGGCCACCGTTGGCGGATGATCTCGCTGGCGCTCGCACGCGTGACAACACCAAGCAGCTGGCCGTCAGCAGTCACCGGAACGCCGTCCAGTCCGCGTGCATTGAGGATCTCGATGGCGGCCCAGAGCGATCCAGCGGCGTCGAGCGGCACAAGGTCCGCCTGATCGGCCACAAGCTCCCCCGCCCGGATGGTTTGCAGGCGCTTGGCTCCAGTGCGGGCGAGCTTGCCGCTTCCGATGGTGCCCAGCACCGTATCGCCCTGCATCACAACGGCCACGCCCCCGCCCTCACCAGCGGCAATCCTCGCGGCAAACGTGTCTGCGGTCAGGCCCGCGGGAACTCGGAGCACATCAGTCACAAGCGCATCCTGCACCGTGGCGCCCCGCAGCGACGCCTCGAGCGCCAGACGCCGCTCCAGCGTGCGCGAGCCACCGGCCAACAGCCATCCGAGCGCAATCAGCAGCAGGCCCTCGGATGGCCTGTCAGCCAGTGCAAACATCACGCCGGCGCCCCCAACCGCCCAGCCGAGCAGCCGTCCGACGCTGGCAGTGACGCGCCCAGCCTTGTCGATGTCGCCCGTGCGCGCCCAGGCGAGAGCTCTCACCACGCGCCCACCGTCAAGCGGCAGGCCAGGCAGGAGGCTCACAACGCCCATCACGAGGTTCAGGCCGCCAACAACAAGGGCGCCCCCGGCAAATGCGGCGACAAGTGGCATGGCCGTATCCAACATGAACGCCGCAGGCAGCAGGACGGCTGCAACACCAAGCGAGAGGAGGGGCCCAGCAAGAGCGATCGCCAGCTCATCTCGGGGCTTGCCAGCCTGGACGGTCAACGGCGCCAGTGAGCCGATGAACCCCACAACCACAGAACCCGTCGGAACGCCGCGCCGGCGACCGGTGAGCGCATGAGCAAGTTCATGCCCGATGACGCTGACAAGGAAGATCAGGGCAGTGACGCCGCCGATGATCCACTGGATGGCGGTGTTCAAGGTGGGGTCCGTGATGCCGGCCTGCTCGGCGCCCAGCAGGGTCACCACAGCAAGCAGCAGCGCGAGCGTCAGCGAGACCCGGATCTCAACGCCAGCGATCTTGGCGATAGGAATGCCCGCGTTCACCGGCCGATGCTCAGGAGTGGCGCCCCGTTAGCGCGCCGGTTGGCGATGTGGCCAACCACCAGGGCAAGGCCAATCACCACAACGCCGACGCAGGTTGCGCTCTCCACCCAGAACTGCTCCGGGAAGAGCTGCACCAGGCGTTCGGTTCGCGGGTCAAACAGGAAGGTGCCCGCCGGAAAGAAGAGCTCGTGAAAGATCTCAAAGGCGGCGTCAAAGAACAGCAGCGCAGCCAGGCCGCCGACGACGGTCACGCCTGCAATCGCGAGGCCGGCGCGGCTCAGCCGTCGCCACAGCGTCTTGCGCTGCTCGCCGCGTTCGAGGATGAAGGCAGCGGCCAGGATGATGAGGCCGGCGATGGCGCCGCTGAAGAACGAGCCGAAGACGCTCCTGACGTCGCGCATGTGCTCGCGCTCGCGGTCGTTGAGGACCTGCACGCCATCTACCTTCACCTCAAACTCGGGCGGGCCGATAACGAGGTCGTACAGGATCGCGCCGGTCACGGTCCGGACGGTGTCCTCCGTGTACCCGGTCCACGCGGTGACGTTGCTGCGGCCCTGCTCAAAGCCAACCCAGACGGGGTTGAGAAACGGCACGATGGCGAGGCCAAGCACAACCAGTGCGGCCGAGATGCCGAGGAGCAGCCCAGCGGCAAGCCCGGGAAGCCTGGAGATCATGGGCGGGACCGGCGTGCCGGTCGCTATGCCTCCTCGAGCGTCCGCGCCTGCTCCCACCAGCCCACAACCATCAGGTCCGCCGGAACCTGCCAATTGAGCTCGGTGGCTGCGCGCAGAAGCCGGATCCGGAAGGTTGGCAGATCAACGTCAAGCAGATCACCAAGGCCCTCGATGCCAGCCTGGATAAAGAGCTGGTGCTCATGGGCTGTGAGGCCCGCGAGATTGAGCATCAACGCCTCATCACGCCACGTGCGGACATCGTTGATGGTGGCCTTGACATGGTCCGCAAGGGTCTGGCGACGCGTTGCGGTGGACGACACATCCAGCAGGATGCC
This sequence comes from uncultured Chloroflexota bacterium, assembly GCA_903925955.1. Lineage (GTDB taxonomy): Bacteria > Chloroflexota > Limnocylindria > Limnocylindrales > CSP1-4 > CAIXZV01. The sequence goes on along the minus strand of CAIYHO010000194.1, from coordinate 106 downwards.
CGTGGTGAAGACACCCTGCGCCTCGAGGCGGGCAAGGTGGACAGGCTCAATGCGGGTGAGCTCGGTGATCATCGGCACGGGTGGCGCGGCCTCCGGAGGTCGTCGG
>CAIYHO010000193.1 GCA_903925955.1 uncultured Chloroflexota bacterium | reverse complement strand
CCAGACGACGCGAGGATGACGTGATGGCCGCTCTCGTTCACGGCCCCTCCGCTGTTACACCAACTCTAGGGACACGACCACAGGTGGGTCACGGGGCACGGGAACGGCGGCGCGGGATAGCGGCGTGACCCCCCCGGCGCCGTGACCCACGCCAGACTCACCCGGCCCGCCGGCACGCTGAGTTCGCACGCCGCATCTGCATCCTGGCGTGCGAACCCTGCACGCGGGGTCCCCTCCTGACCCACAGGTGGGTCACGGGGCACGGTCACGGGGCACGGGAACGCGGGCACGGGAACGCGGGCACGGGAACGGGCGCTCGGGACGCGGCCCGGGCGCTCCCCTAGACCTAGGGGCGAACGTCCGGGCTGGGCAGCACCACGTCGCGCACTGCCGCGATCAGCTCGTGGTAGGCGCCGATGAACCCCCGCAGCGTCCGCACCGTGGCGCCGTAGGTGTCGAACTCCGCCACGGACAGTCCATCGGGCTCGTAGGCCCGGCGGAAGTCGGGAAGGTGCGCAAGCAGTTCGGCCACCACCGCGGGGTCAACCGGCACGCCTAGGCTCCGCGCGGGCACAAGACCGCTCGCGTTGAACTGGACCTGCCACTGGTACGGGATGGTGAGGATCAGGTCTGCGCCCATGAGTTCGGTCCAGTGGAGCATGTGGCGAAAGGCGCCGCCCAGCAGCCGGGTTCGATACCCGCGCTCCCGGTACAGCTCCACGGAGCGCTTGACCACCGCGATCCCTGCCCAATCCAGCGCGCTCGGGTCTACAGAAAGCTGGTCGCGCTCCACGATGGCGCGCATCCAGTCGTCCAGACGCCCAAACATCAGCGTGCAGACGGGTGCCATCCCGGCAACCGACAAGCCGGCAGCCTCCCGGCGACGCAGCCCGCGCTCCACGGCCTCGCCCACCGCAAGCGCCTGCGGCACCGTGAATGACACAGTGGCGTTGATGGAGATGCCGGCGAAGGTGGCCTCCTCAATCGCCGAGATCCCAGCCGCGGTGACCGGGATCTTCACCTGAATGTTGGGAGCCAACGCGGCAAAGCGGATCGCCTGGGCGGTGATCCGCGCCGCGTCCCCGTACCAGGTGGGATTGGTCTGGAGCGAGAGGCGCCCATGCCCCTCAAGGAGCGCCGCGGAACCCACGGCCATCTCCTCAATGAGCGTCCACGTGAGCTCATCCTCGGGCAGCGCGGGGTGAGCCGCATGCAGCGCAGCCACCCGACCCGTCCAGTGGGCCGACTCCTTGCGCATGGCGTCAAGCACAAGCGACGGGTTGGAGGTTGCCCCAACCGCGCCCCGGGCGAGCGCATAGGCAATCTCGTCCCGGACGCAGCCGTCGTTCCAATACTCGGCGCCGGTCAGCCCGTGCATCCTCGCAAGCGGGCTGGCGGCGACCCCAGCTTCGGGCGTGCCCACGCCCCTACTCCGGGTCTGACGAGGCGTGCGCCACGTGCTGGTACGGCGCGCCCGGGACCATCAGGTACCGCTGACGGCCCTTGTTGCGGTCAAACTCCACGCGCGCGGCGTTGACCGCGGGCATCTCTGACACCATCGGCGTGGCCATCTCCCACCAGGAGTTGGCATAGCCCTTGACGCGCTCGTCCCAGTCCGTCTGGACCACGATGCACACGGTCTCGGTCCCGGCTCGAGCCTCGGCCAGCGCCGCGCGCAACTCCGGCAGGGTCTTCACCTCAAGCGCCGTGGCGCCCATGCCCTGGCACATCTTGACGAAGTCCAGCTGGATCTCGGCGCCGTCGTACTTGCCGGTGGCGGTCTTGTACCGATAGTGGCAGCCAAAGCCTTCGGCGCCCACCTGCTCGGACACGCGGCCCACGCTTGAGTAGCCCTTGTTGTCCACCACCACAACGATGAGCTTGAGGCCCTCCTGGACGGCCGTGGTGATCTCGTTGCTCATCATCTGGAAGGACCCGTCGCCCACCATGACGTAGACCTCGCGGTCGCCCGCGGCAAGCTTTGCGCCCACGCCGCCAGCAATCTCGTAGCCCATGGTGGAGTAGCCGTACTCCACCTGGTAGCTGTCAACGTCACGCGAGCGCCAGAGCTTGAGCAGATCGCCCGGCAGGGAGCCCGCAGACGTGACCACCACATCGCGCGGCCCGGAGGACGCCTCCACGGCGCCAATCACCTCGCCCTGGGTGAGGATGTCGCCCACGCTGTGGTTGTAGACGCGGGTCACCTCGGCGTCCCACTCGCGGTTGAGCGCCAGAACGCGCTGGCGGTATTCGGGCGCGGTGCTGTAGCCGGCCAGGGCGACGGCCAACTCTTCGATGGTTGCGCGAGCATCGCCAACCAGCGGGATGGCCGCGTGCTTGTAGGCGTCAAACTCCGCCACGTTGATGTTGATGAACCGGACGTGGGGGTCCTGGAACGCGGTCTTGGACGCCGTGGGGAAGTCCGTGAAGCGGGTGCCAATGCCGATGACGAGATCCGCCTCCGGGCCGATGACGTTGGCCGCAAGCGTGCCGGACACGCCGGCACCGCCAAGGCTCAGTGGATGGTCATACGGCATGGAGCCCTTGCCCGCGTGGGTTTCGGCCACCGGGATCCCCGTCTGCTCGGCAAAGGCGCGCAGCGCATCGGCCGCCTCGCTGTAGCGGACGCCGCCGCCGGCGAAGATCACCGGGCGCTTGGCTTCGCGGATCCACGCTGCCGCTGCAGCCAGCGAACCGCGGTCCGGGCGGTTGCGCGGAATGGCCCAGACGCGCTTCTGGAACATCTCGGTTGGGTAGTCAAAGGCGTAGGTCTGGATGTCCTGCGGCAAGCCAAGGAAGACGGCGCCCGTCTCTGACGGGGAGGTGAGGATGCGCATGACCTCAGGCATGACGGTGATGACCTGCTCGGGCCGGTTGATGCGGTCCCAGTAGCGGACCACCGGACGGAACGCATCACTTGCGCTGGTGTCCTGCGAGCCCTGGAACTCCAGCTGCTGGAGGACGGGGCTCTGGACGCGCTCCGCAAAAGCGTCGCCCGACATCAGCAGGACGGGCACGTGGTTGATGGTGGCGGACGCGGCACCGGTGACCATGTTGGTGGCGCCAGGGCCAATAGAGGTCAGACAGGCAAACGCGCCAAGACGGTTGCGCAGCTTTGCGTAGCCCACGGCTGCGTGGACCATCGCCTGCTCGTTGCGGGTCAGGTAGTAGGGAAAGTCGGCTTCGGCCTGCTGGATGGCCTGAGCGACGCCGCCGATATTGCCGTGGCCAAAGATGCCCCAGAGACCCGCGAAGAAGCGGTGCTCAACGCCGTCGCGCTCGACGTGCTGCGCAATCAGGTAGTTGATGATCGCCTGACCGGTGGTGAGCCTGACCGTTGCCACGCCTGTGTCTCCTTGCTTCGCCGATGTCGCCTGTGCGGTTAGGCCGTCCTGGCCATGCTGATTGCCGTTGAGAGCCGCGCTGCGACGGCCGCCACATGGGCTGCCGCTCCTGCGATCCTGTCTGCGGTGAGCCGCGCGCTGGGGGCGTCTATGCCGATGACCGCGATCGCCCGCCCGCCCGGCCCAAAGACCGGCGCCGAGATGCAGCGCGTGTATTCGTCGTTCTCTTCGTCATCCACGGCCACGCCGTCCTCGCGGATGAGCAGCAGTTCCGCGTCAAGCGCGGCGACTGTGGTGATGGTGTTGGCCGTCCGAGCCGGCATCAGGGCCGGGATCTCCGCGAGGCCCCATGCCAGGAGCGCCTTGCCGGCCGATGTGCAGTGGAGCGCCACGTGGCGGCCGCTTGTGGGGACGACGCGGAGCGGGTTGTCGGTCTCGACATCGTCAATCACTAGCGCTCTTCCGCCATCAGCCACCGCGATGTGGGCGCACTCCCCTGTCAGGTCCACCAGCGCCTCAAGGTACGGGCGGGCACTGCGCTTGAGCCGCTGGGTGGCGATGGTGAGGTTGGCCTCACGCCGCATTGCCGGGCCAAGGCAGTAGCCGCTTCGGCCGTCTGCGGGGATGGCGTACCCGGCCGCTGTGAGGGTCTGCACCAGGCGCAGGGCGCTGGTCTTGTGGATGTCCAGCTCTGCGGCGAGGAGCGCCACGGGAACACCGCGGCCACGGCGCATGGGATCCGCATCCGCCTCGGCAAGGAGGTCCAGGATGCGCAGCCCGCGCTCAAGCGACTGGATGGTGCTCACGTCAGCAGCATAATGCGCAGTGGGTTGCTCCGCAAGATGCGTCTTGCGCATCTTGTCCCCGGCTGCCGCACCTGTCCCGCGCCTGCCCCCGGTTGCCGCGCCATCCTTGTTCATTCCTAGTGAACAGCCCGGGGCGACGAGGCGCCAGATGTTCAATCCCTGTGAAATCCAGCGGTCCCCGGCGGCGCGAACTGCGCGAATGTTCATTGGGAATGGACGGCCCTGGTCCCCAGCGCCGATGCTGTTCACAGCTAGTGAAAAGTGTGGATGCGCGGGGCGCGGATGGCCAGACACGCCGTCGCCGGATGGCCAGACACGGCGACGCCGGAGCCCGTGGAGGGGCCCCGGCGTCGGGTTTGAGCGAGAGAAGGTCGAGAGGCGTGGGCGCAGGAGCAGCGCCTGAGCGCTGTGTGCGGGTTAGCGGTTCTTGCGCTCGTCGATGATGATCGCGACGACGATGATCACGCCCTTCACCACCTGCTGGTAGAACGGCGAGACGTTCAGCAGGTCAAGGCCGTTGTTCATGACGCCGATGATCAGGGCGCCCACGACTGTGCCCCACACCGTGCCGATGCCGCCAGCGAACGACGTGCCGCCAATGACGGCCGAGGCGATCGCGTCAAGCTCAAAGCCCATGCCGAGGGCAGGGGTGGCGGACTGGACGCGCGCCGTGAGGACAACGCCGCCAAGGCCCGCGAGCATGCCGGAGATCAGGTAGATGAAGATCTTGGTGCGCCCGACATTGATGCCCGACACGCGGGCCGCAACCTCGTTGCCGCCGATGGCGTAGATATGCCGGCCAAACCGGGTGTACGTCAGCATCAGGTGCATCAGCACAACCACGGTCAGGAAGATGATGATCGGCACCGGGAGCCCGCCGATGTCGCCCTTCCCAAGAAACAGGAAGTCCTCATTGAGCGTGGAGACCGGGCGGCCGTTTGAATAGATGTACGCGAAGCCGCGGGCGGCGGTCATCATGCCCAGTGTCGCGATGAAGGGCGGGATCCGGAAGCCCGCAATCAGCATGCCGTTGAGGCCGCCGAGGAGGATGCCTGCGGCGAGGCCGGCAAGGACGGCGGCGATGGCCGGCAGCTGGAGACCGGGGTAGATGGCCTCCTTCCAGGCCGGCTGCTGCACCAGGCTGGCAGCCACAACAGCCGAGAACCCGAGGACCGAGCCCAGCGAGAGGTCGATGCCCATGGTGATGATGCAGAGCATCACGCCCATCGCAAGAAGCCCGATGACGGAGATCTGGCGGACAACGTTGATCAGGTTCTGCGGCTTGAGGAACGAGTGATCCGGCGAGAAGATCGCCAGAAGCGCGCACATCCCCAAGAAGATGAAGACAATCAGGTACTTGCGCAGGAGGCCGGTGACCCGGTCCCGTCCTGCGCCTTCGCGGGGAGTGGTGGCGGCTGCAGTCATCGTGTGCTCCTCGCTCAGGCCGCTGGGGCGACCAGGGTCGCCGCCTCAAGGACCTTCTCCTGGGTGACTTCTTCGCGGCTGAACTCGGCCGTTATCCTGCCGCCTGCCATGACGAGGACGCGGTCGCTCATGCCGAGGATCTCGGGCAACTCGGACGAGACCATCAGGATCGCCTTGCCCTGCTTGGCCAAACCCGACATCAACTTGTGGATTTCGGACTTGGCGCCAACGTCGATGCCGCGTGTGGGCTCATCAATCATCAGAATGTCCGGCGACGTGAGCAGCCAGCGCGAGACGAGCACCTTCTGCTGATTGCCGCCAGAGAGGTTCTTGATCAGCTGGCTAAGGCTTGGGGTCTTGATGTCAAGCGCGTCACGCTCGGCCTTGGCCGCAGCCTCGATCATGCCCGGACGGAGAATGCCGCCCGGACTGAAGCGCGCCAGCGCCGCCACAACCATGTTGTCGCGCACCGACAGGGCGCCCATGATGCCGGTCTTCTTGCGGTCCTCGGTGAGGAGGCCCATCCCGGCATGGATGGCATCGGACGGGGACTTGATGTGCACCACGTTGCCGTTGACGGTGACTTCACCGGCGTCCACCCTGGTCACGCCAAACAGCGCCTCGAGGACCTCCGTGCGCCCGGCTCCCATCAGGCCAGCCAGACCTAGGATCTCGCCGCGCCGCAGGTCAAACGAGATGTCGGTGATCACCCCGATACGGGTGAGGCCGCGGACGGACATGACGATCTCGCCGATCGCCACATCTTCCTTGGGGAAGAGATGTGTGAGCTCTCTGCCCACCATCAAGGTGATCAGCTTCTGGCGGTCAAGGTCAGCAGCCGGGATCGTGGCAACGTGCTTGCCGTCGCGGAAGACCGTGACCTTGTCCGAGATCTTGAAGACCTCGTCCATCTTGTGGGTGATGTAGATCACCGCGACGCCGCTCTCCTTGAGCGACTTGATCATGTGGTGCAGATGCGAAACCTCGCGCTCGCTGATGGCGGACGTGGGCTCGTCCATGACAATCAGGCGCGAGTCATAGGAGATCGCCTTGGCAATCTCAACCATCTGCATCTGGGCCACAACCAGCGAGCGCATTGTTGCGCGCGGGTTGATTGCGATCCCCCACTTGTCAAACAGGGCTTGGGTCTTCGCGATCATCTGACCGCGGTCAACCATGCCAAACCGGTTGAGGGGTTCGCGTCCAAGGAAGATGTTCTCGGCCACCATCATCGCCGGGACCGGCGAGAGCTCCTGGTGGATCATCGAGATCCCAAGCTTCAGCGCCACGGCGCTGTCCGGGATGCTGACATCTGCACCGTTGAACCAGATGCTCCCGGAATCGGCATGGTAGATGCCGGCGAGAACCTTCATCAATGTGGATTTGCCAGCGCCGTTCTCGCCCATCAGGGCATGCACGGTGCCCGACTCGACGTCCAGGTGCACGTCGTCGAGCGCCTGTACACCGGGGAAGGCCTTAGAGATCCCCGTCATCCGGAGGAGCAGTTCCTCACCCATCCCGTGCCTCATGTTGCTGGGTTGGAGTACGCCACACCGCTGCAATAGCAACGGCCGGCAGGGGCCAGAAACGACGTTCGGAGGCCCAGTAAACCGGGCCTCCGAACGGTACCACTCGGGGTTCTGCGCTAGCCGACGGTGTCGGCGGACGCGCTTCGCGAGACTAGTTGGCGCCCAGGTAGGTGGCGAGGTTCTCCTTGGTCACGAGGACGTAGGGAACATCCACGTAGTCGGCAACGGTCTTGCCGGCGATCAGGTCAACGGCTGCATCAATGCCGCCCTTGCCCTGGCCCTTGGCGTCCTGGAAGACGGTGGTGGCGAGATCGCCGGCCTGCATGGCGGCGAGGGCCTCGGAGGTGGCGTCAACGCCGCCGACGAGGACGCCGGTGCCGGCGACAAGCGTGATGCCTGCAGCCTTGAGCGCGTTGATGGCGCCGAGGGCCATCTCGTCGTTGTTGGCGCAGACAACCATGCCGGCCTTGAGGGTGCCGGACTGGAGCCAGTTCTCGGTGATGGTCTGGGCCTTGGCGCGGTCCCAGTCGCCGGTCTGGGTCGAGACGACCTTCATGCCGGCGGCGGTGGCCTTCTCATTGCAGCCCTGGGTGCGGAGAACCGCGGCCTCGTTGGAGACCTGGCCCTCAAGGATGACCACGTCACCCTTGTTGCCGGCAAGCTTGGCAAGCTGGTCCATCTCAACCTGGCCCGCGAAGAGCGAGTCAGAGCCGACGTACGGAACGCCCTTGATGGCCGGGTTGCGGTTCACGAAGACAATGGGGATGCCGGCAGCCTTGGCGGCGTCAGCCATCGGCTGGGCAGCGCTGGTGTCAACCGGGACCACGATGATGGCGGAGACCTTCTGCGAGACGAAGTTCTCAACCTGGGTCAGCTGGGCGGCGGTGTCGTCCTTGGCGTCCGTGATGGTGATCGTGACGCCCTTGGCAGCGGCCTCAGTCTTCATGCCGTCCTGAACGCGGCTCAGGAAGGTGTCGCTGTTCGGGAATGCAACGCCGATCTTGATGACCGGGGCGGCCGTCGGGGCCGGGGTGGCCGAGCTGCCGCAGGCGGCGACGATCGCGGCGCTGGCAAGCACGATGCCTGCGAGGCGGATCACTTTGTTTGTGGCCATGTGTGGTCTTCTCCTCCGAGATGCTAGATGGCTGATCACGCCTGACGGGGGGCCGCCCGAGGGGTAGTTCCCCGCGGGGCACGGTTGCCCACGTCTTCGCGTAATCGATTGCGTAGACTATCGGCACTCTGCCGACGATGTCAACTCTTTTCTGTTCCTTCTCGCAACCAAGCGGCAACCAGCGCCGTGGCGCCGTCCGCCGGGACGGTCTGCGAGTCATGTCGTGCGCGCGGACCGCGGGCGGACCCTACGCGGACCGCGGGCGGACCCAGCGGGCGAACCCTACCAAGCGGCGGCATGCAGCGCATGACTGGCCGCAGCGGACGGACGAGACGAAGCCTCGGCCTGCCACCTGATATCGATGACGCGAGACGGCTTGATCCGGCCCTGAGTCATCCGCTGCATACGTGCGTGGTTACGGGCAGACCAGAACGGCCAGGGCCCGGGTGACGGCCCAAACCCGCCTGTCCAGGGCAACCGGCGGCGAGCCTTGCGTGGTGCTTTCCCCTGTGGCCATGCATGCAGTGCATGGCCGCGGACGTTAGCGCCCCGCCACAACCCTAACCGACAACCTCGTCAAGCTTGATGGGCCGGTTTTCCTTCCAGGAGCGCGTGCAGGCAACGGCCAGACGCAGCGTCTCGTACGCGTCGTCCGGACCCGGCCCGGGGACGCGGCCGGCGCCAAGATCGCCGAAGAACGACTCCATCTCGCGGTGGAACGCTACGCCAAATCGGTCCGGGAAGTTGACGATGAGGTCTCCCTCAAAGCCGTTCTTGCGGGCGAGGGTCGCCGGCGTCTTCTGCCCGGCGTCCACGCTGACCTTGCCCACAGAGCCCATCACCTCGGCGCGGATGTCATAGCCCCACTCGGAGTGGCGGGCCGTCTCCACGACACCCAGCGCCCCGTTGCGGAACTTCAGCATCGCGACAGACGTGTCCCAGTCGTCCGCCTTCGCAAAGCGCTCGTCATAGAGCACCGACGCCCAGGCGTGGACCTCCTCCACTTCGCCCACGAGGAACCGGGCAAGGTCAAGGTCATGAACCGACATGTCCAGAAACGACCCGCCGGCCGTGAGCAGAAACTCAAGGGGCGGCGGGAAGGTGTCGCGCGAATAGGCGTGGAACTGCTCAATCCGGCCCAGATCGCCAGCGACAATCAGCTCTTTGGCGCGGGCATACCCCGGGTCAAAGCGCCGCATAAAGCCCACCTGTACGGGAAGGCCGGTCTCGCGCCAGAGATCCACAATCTTGCGTGTGTCCGAGAGCTCCTGCGCGATGGGCTTCTCGGTCCAGACCGCCTTGCCGGCGCGCAGGGCCGCCTCGATCATGGCAGCGTGCGTGTTGGTTGGGGTGACGATGACCACGGCCTCGACATCGTCGTCGTGGATGGCCGCCATCGGGTCCGTGGAGGCGCGCTTGGCCCCGCCAATCTCCCGCCCGGCCTGGGCAAGCGCCGGCACCGGGTCTGCCACAACCACAAGGTTGGTGTTTGGCAGCGAGGCGATATTGCGGATGTGGGTCTGCCCCATCCGTCCCGCACCCAGCACGGCAACGCCGATGTTCTTCGGGTCCTTCGGTGTCCAGCCCATCGGTCTCCTTCGAGCCGTCATGCGGCTCAGTGCTTCCCAGTTCAGTTCGCGGCTGCCAGCGGGGCCGCAACCAGCGGGCCGCGGAACGGCGCCCGTCACGATCTTGATCTTGCTTACCAGCCCCCACGACCGCCGATCACGCTGTGCTCCTCATCGGTCACCACCAACGGTACCCGTGCGGCAGCATCGGCAATGGCGCCTCGTCGCAGAGCTTCACCGACGGGACGTGCAGGACGCCCGCGTCGCCCGCGTTGGGTGGCGTGCCGGCCATCAGGAAGTCACGTCCGCGCCGGGGTCAGACCGCGCCGGGGTCAGACCGCGCCGGCCGTGGCCAGCATGTCCGCCAGGATCTCGCGGTTGGCCTTGGCAACCTCACCGGGCGCCGTGGGCTGCGTGTCCTGCTCAACCACGAAGTAGCCGCTGTAGCCGCGGTTCACCAGCGCCTGGACCATGTCCGGGACGCGGGCGATCCCCTCCCCCAGCGTGGCAAAGATGTAGTGGCGCAGCGCGTCGGCAAAGCTCCAGCCATCAGCGCGGGCCTGGGCCAGCACGGCGCCATCCACGTCCTTGATGTGGACATGAGCCACGCGGTCGCCGTAGCGCTCCAGCATCTCAAGGTTGTCGCCGCCGCCGTAGGCCATGTGCCCCACGTCAAAGCACCAGCCCACCTTGGCCGGATCCGTCTCCTCAAGGAGGCGGATGGTCTCGTTCTGCGTCTCCACGTAAGTGCCCACGTGGTTGTGCAGGACCACCTTCATGCCCATGGGCGCGATGTTGTCCGCCAGATCCTCAAGACCCTTGGCGAGGTTGCGCCACTGTTGATCCGTCAGGCCGTTTGCCTCCACGACGTGGCCCGCCTCCGCGCGCCGGCGCTCATCGCCCGCCTCGGCGGCGATGATCAGGGTGCCGCCGTTGTGGTGGAGGCGGTGGGCAATCGCCATCGCCTTCGCCATCTCCTCGTCGTACTTGTCCGCGTCGCGGAAGCCAAGCGGCACGAACATGCCAATCATCGCGAGGTTGCGCTTGCGCAGCTCCACGCCAACGGCCACCTCGTCGTCCGGGAAGCCCGGGCCCCACTCGGTGTGCTCGTAGCCTGCGGCCACCATCTCATCGAGCATCTGGCGGTATTCCATCCAGGGCCGGATGTCAACGTCGGCGTTGTTCCAGTTGACAGGTGCCGTGCCGATACGCATCAGAGAAGCTCCGCTCGCTGCTTGGCCAGATTGGTCTGATACCGCGCCCGCGCCGTGTTGACCATGTCCGAGCCGGACACCTGGGCAACCGGGACGTCCCACCAGCTGTCGTAGCCGGGGGCGCGCTTCTCGGGGCTCACCGCAACGTGGATGAGGGTGACGCCGTCATGCGCGCGGGCCGCCTTGATGCCGTTGCGGATGTCGTCCTCGGTCCGCGCGTAGAACGCGAGGGCGCCCATGGACTCCGCGTGCTTCTTGAAGTCAACGGGGATGTAGCCGCCGTCTAGGCGCCCGGTCTTCGCGTTGCGGAACCGCAGCTCGTTGCCAAACTGGGGCACGCCGCAGTTGAGCGCAAGGTCCTTGATGCACTGGTAGCCGTGGTTGTCGAACACGACGATCGTGAGCTTGATGCCCTCGGCAACCGCGGTGACGATCTCCGAGTTGAGCATCAGGTAGGTGCCATCGCCAATGGCAACCACCACTTCGCGCTCAGGCTCGGCCATCTTGATGCCGATGCCGGCCGGGATCTCGTAGCCCATGCACGAGTTACCGTACTCAAGGTGATAAGCCTTGGGATCCTCGGGGCGCCAGAGCTTGAGCAGGTCCCCCGGGAGTGAGCCCGCTGCGCAGACGATGGTGCTGTGGCCACCGATGGCGTCGTTGAGGATGCCAATGACCTCGGGCTGCGCCAGCTCCTCAGTCTCCCCGTTGGGGGTGCGGTGGAACGTGACCCGCTCGTCCCACTCTGCCTTGAGGGCGGCGGCCTTCTGCCGGTATGCCTGGCCAGTGCCGCTGTAGCCGGACACCGCAAGGGCGGCCGAGACGGCGGTGAGCGCCTCGCGCGCATCGGCCAGCACGGGCAGCGAGCGCATCTTGTAGGCGTCAAACGCGTTGATGTTGATGCCGATGAACTGCACGTCCGGGTCCTGGAACGCGGACCGCGAGGCCGTGACAAAGTCGCCCATGCGCGTGCCGACGCCAATCACCAGATCCGCGTCCTTGGCCAGCCGGTTGGCAGCCAGGCCACCCGCCGAGCCGATGGGGCCCATGTTCCACGGGTGGTTCCAGGGCAGGGCGCCCTTGCCGGCCTGGCTCTCGGTGACCGGGATCCCGTAGGTGGTGGCAAGCGCGTCAAGCGCGGCGATGGCGCCCGCGTAGATGGTGCCGCCGCCGGTGACGATGATTGGCCGCTTGGCGCTCTTGATGAGCTCCACGGCTTCTGCCACAAGCTCCGGCTCCGGCCGCGGCCGGCGGACGCGCCAGACACGACGCATGAAGAAGCGGTCAGGCCAGTCGTAGACCTCAGCCTGGACGTCCTCGGGGAGCGAGATGGTCACGGCACCGGTTTCGGCCGGGTCGGTCAGGACGCGGAAGGCCTCGGGGAGGCTTGAGAGCAGCTGCTCGGGGCGCGAGATGCGGTCGAAGTAGCGCGAGACCGGGCGGAAGGCGTCGGAGGCGGAGACGTCGTGCTCAATCGGGTGCTCAATCTGCTGGAGCACCGGGTCCACCAGGCGGTTGGCGAAGTAGTCAGACGGGAACAGCAGCACGGGCAGACGGTTGATCGTGGCGGTTGCGGCGCCGGTGATCATGTTTGTGGCGCCAGGCCCAATGGAGCTGGTGCAGGCAAACGCGCGCATGCGGTTGTGGTGCTTGGCGAAGGCCGTGGCGATGTGGACCTGGCCCTGCTCGTTCTGCGGGCGGTAGTACGGCATGTCGTACTCGTCGCCGATCTCCTCAAGCGCCTGCCCAAGGCCAGCCACGTTGCCGTGCCCAAAGATGCCCCAGACGCCCGCGATAAACCGGGTCTGGATGCCGTCGCGCTCGATGTACTGCGACGCCATGAACCGGACGATTGCCTGCCCGACCGTCAGCCTCACCGTTGCCACTCGTTGCTCCTCTCGCCCGCGCACACGCCCGGCGCGCTGGCCTCCATCATCCCAGAAACCATGGCGAGGCGCAATCGATTACACGCAACCCGCTCGGCGTACCGCCTGCAGGCCTTGACGGTCCCGGCCGCCCTAACCTACGCTTTGCAATCGATTACTCAATCGGTTACTTGGCATCAAGCCAGGACCAGAGCAAGTGGGAGACGGCATGCGGCAGGCGAGAGCAACTGGGCTCAGCGCATGCGGCCGGCCCAGCCCAGCATCCGCGTCCTGCCTCCCGGAGACCGCCCGATGACCGAGCGCGCCGCCCCCTCCACCATCCGTGATGTTGCCAACCGCGCTGGCGTCTCCACGGCAACGGTCAGCCGTGTGCTGGCGGGCATCGGCAACCCGAAGGCCGAAACGGTGGGCGCGGTGATGGCAGCGGTTGAAGCGCTGGACTATCGACCGTCCAGCGTGGCCCGCTCGCTCCGCATGAAGCGGACCTTCACGTTTGGCCTGGTGCTCACCGACATCGCCAACCCGTTCTTCCCAGAGCTGGTCAAGGCCGCCGACGACGCCGCGCGTCAGGCGGGCTACTCCATTGTCCTGAGCACGTCCGCCTACGAAGAGCACCGCGCCGTCCACTATCTGAACCTCATGGCGGACCGCCGCGTGGACGGGCTCATCGTTGCAAGCAGTCAAGTGGCGGCCACATCCTGGGAGTGGCTGGCCCACGCGCCGCTGCCCTCGGTGGTGGTGAACGTTGAACCTGTCGGCGCAACCACGGCCGTCATCACCTCGGACAACGAGGGCGGCATGCGCCTGGCCACCGAGCACCTCATCGCGCTGGGCCACCGGCGCATCGCCCATGTGACGGGCTCGTTCACCTTCTCCGCCGCATCCGTGCGCCTGCAGGGCTTCCGCGCCGCCTGTGCCGCCGCGGGGCTGGATCCCGACACCATGCCCGTGATTGATGGTGACGGCCAGTTTGGGGGTGGCGAGGCCGCCGCCCGCCGCCTGCTTGCCGAGTTCCCCGACATCACCGGTGTGGTCTGCTACAACGACATCACGGCCATTGGCCTCCTGGCCGGCTCGCGCGCTATTGGGCGCTCGGTGCCCGCAGACCTGAGCATCATCGGCTGCGACGACATCGCCGCCGCCGCGTGGGTCTCCCCCGCCCTCACCACCGTTGCCCAGCAGAAGGGCGAGATGGGCAGGCTGGCCGTAGAACACCTGATCAGCCTCCTGGACAACCCCGACCAGGAGCAGGCGGCCAGCGTCCTTCGCCTGCCGATGCTGCTGCGGATCCGGGAGACCACCGGCCCGGCGCCTGCTGCCAGCCGGCCGCGATAGCCCCATGGTCCGCGAGATCGGCGTTGGGGTGATTGGCATGGGCTGGATGGGCGAGGCCCACAGCCGCGCCTACAACACCATCCATGACCGGTCCCATGACGCCGGAGATCCGCTGGGCTTTCTCTCCTGGCGCTTTGAGGCCCAGCACGGGCTTGGCACGCTGGGTGATCTCGCGTCCCACGTCATCGACATGGCCCACTTCCTCGCTGGGCCGGTGAGCCGCCTCGTCGGCAATCGCGAGGTCTTCATCACAGAGCGCCCCATCCCCACGCCTAGCGTAGGGACGCACTACGACAACACCAAGGCCATCGAGGCCTTCAAGTTCCTGGAGTCGGTTGCCGCCGGCGTCCAGGGCCAGCCCGGCTTCCGGGAGGCCCACAGGGTCGCCCGAGTACAAGAAGCCATCATCAGGTCATGGGACAGCGAGCGCTGGGAGTCCGTGACCTACCAGGAGTGATCGCATGATCCGCATTGCCAACGCACCCTGCTCATGGGGCGTCATCGAGAACGTCGCCGGTGAGACCAGCGGCTTTACCAGGGTGCTCGACGAGATGGTCGAGACGGGCTATGTCGGCACGGAGCTTGGCGATTGGGGCTTCATGCCCACCGACCCCGGGCTGCTGCGGGAAGAACTTGCCAAGCGCAACCTGGCGATGCTGGCGTCCTTCGCCACGCCCTGGCTGCAGGACGCGTCCCGTCACCAGCAGGGCGCTGACGACGCGGTCCGCATCGGCAAGCTGCTGGCCGCCGTTGGCGACTCGAACAACATGATCGTCATCGGCAACGACCCGTACGGGAACCCCGTCCGGGGCCAGAACGCCGGCCGCGTCACGCCCGAGATGGGTCTTGACGATGAGGGCTGGAAGGTCTTCGCCCGCGGCGCCAACGAGCTGGCGCGGCGCGTCCACGATGAAGCGGGTGTCCGCACGGTCATCCACTCGCACCTGGGCACGCTCATCGAGACGGGCGCCGAGGTCCGCCGCCTGCTGGACATGACAGACCCTGACCTGCTGGGCGTCTGCCTTGACACCGGCCACTGGCGCTTTGGCACCGGCGAGAACCCGGCCGACGCGGTCCGGGAGTTTGGCGACCGCATCTGGCACGTCCACTTCAAGGACGCCGATCCCGCCGTCATGGAGGAGTCCCGTCGCCAGAGCTGGCACGGCCTTGAGTCCACGGGCCACGGCGTGTTCTGCGAGCTGGGCAAGGGCTGCGTGGACTTCCCGGGCGTCCTCGCCGCGCTCAACGAGATTGGCTACAACGGCTGGATTGTTGTGGAGCAGGATGTGCTGCCCGGCATGGGCCACCCAAAGGAGAGCGCGCGCCGCAATCGCGAGTATCTTCGCTCCATCGGCGTCTAGGGCTGACGCTTCGGGCTGGCGCTTCGGGCTGGCGCTTCGAGCTGCGAGAGCGCGGCCCGCGGCGGCGCGATCCCCAACAACAGGGCGAGGAGGGCTCCGTGGCAGACAAGGTCAGGATCGGCATCGTCGGCACCAGTTGGTGGGCCGATGCCATGTACCTGCCACCGCTGTCACGACACCCCCTCGCAGACGTGCGGGCCATCGTGGGCGGCTCGCGGCCGGACCATACGCGTGAGTTCGCGGCCAAGTGGAACATCCCCCACGCCTACGACACGCTTGAGGCGATGCTGGACGGCGAGGAGTTGGACGCCGTCATCGTCCTGACCACCAACAAGACGCACGTGCCGGTGGCGCTGGCCGCCATTGAGCGCGGGCTCCACGTGCTGTGCGAGAAGCCGCTGGGCCTGACCTCAGCCGAGGCGCGGAGGGTTTCGGAGGCGGCCGAGGCAAAGGGCCTCATCACGATGGTGCCGTTCACCTACCGGCACATGCCGGGGCTGCGCTGGATGAAGGAACTGGTGGACCAGGGCTACATCGGCCAGCCCTACCACCTCAACTTCCGCTACTTCGCCTGGTACGCCCGCGACGGGCAGTACATGTGGCGCTTTGACCTGGACGAGGCGGGCTCCGGCGTGGCCGGGGATCTGGGCTCGCACTTTGCGTATCTGGCGCGCTGGTTCTTTGGCGAGGTCAAGGCCGTGACCGCGCTGTTTGGCTACACCGTGCCGCGGGCGCCTCGGCCTGATGGCGCGCCGTACACGCAGACCGAAGACTCCGCAATCATCCTGCTGGAGTTTGAGAACGGCGCCACCGGCAACATCCACGTCTCTGCCGTGGCGCATGAGCCATCCGCCTTTGGGCAGCGCCACCAGATGGAGCTCCACGGCTCCGCGGGCACGCTGCACCATCTCAATGACTGGGACCGCGTCCAGATTGTGGAGGGCTCTCAGCCGGGCGATGCGGGGATGCACGAGCTGCCCATCCCCGACCACGTGTGGGGCGAGGCGCGCCGCGACGTTGTGCACGACACATACAAGGACGTGTTCCGGCTGGGCGACTTCCAGTCGCGCGCGTTTGTTTCGGCCATCGCGGCCGGGAAGCCCGCGTCGCCGGACTTTGCCGACGGTCTGGCCGTGCAGCGGATCGTCGATGCGGCCGCGCTCTCCTCGGCTGAGGGCCGGCGCGTCACGATTGCGGAGATCATCGCCGCCGAGGGCTGATGCCCACAGCGTCCCCCTCCCGGCCGTCAACGGTCAGCGCGAATGCACGCCTGACTCACAGCGGCCAGCCTCATGCGGCCTTCCTCGTGCGGCCTGCCTCGGCACTCCGGTGCCCTGACCCAGCTGTGGGTCAGTTCGGCACCGTCCACGCAGGGACCGGGTCGTGTCCCGTGGAGTGGTGGACTTTGGGCGATCCGTCGTGATCGTCAGCGACAGTATCGGCGGCGTCCGTCAGGACGCCAGCAGCAGGCTCCT
>CAIYHO010000192.1 GCA_903925955.1 uncultured Chloroflexota bacterium | reverse complement strand
CATGGCCCAGAAGAGATCGGCATCGATCTGACCTGGTTTGACGATCCAGACCGCCAGACCGCCGATGACCGCCAGCCCAAGCCCGGCAATCGCCCAGCGGCGGATCTCCTCGGACGGGCTTGGAGCATTGCGCACGGCCATCCCGTAGGCCACGCCCAGAATGGGGAACGTCGCCCAGGCGAACGCCGGGTAGTAGGTGTTTGGCGCGGTCTTCCAGAGGATGGCGAGGATGGCGTCGGGCACGGGCTGGCCAAAGCGGATGCCGGCAAAGAGGGGCGTCACAACCACAAACCCCACCGCCACGGCGATCCACGCGGCTGGCCGCTGGGGCAGCACGCGGCGCAGCCCCGCGATGATCACCAGGCTGATCCCCGCGAGCTGGAGGATGTCCACGATGGTGAGGACCCACCAGGCATCGTACGGGCCCACCTTGCCGTCCGGTCCCAGCAGTCCCATCGCCTGACCGGCGGCGATCGCCAGCGGCCCGCGGAAGAGGTTGAGCACATAGCCACCAAGGAGCAGCGTGATCCCGCGCATGACGAGCGCGCGGGTGTTGGTCCGCCGCGACCACGCGAGCGATGCACCCATAAGCAGCATGAACGTCGGGGCAGCCGATGGTCCGCCGGCAAGCGCCATGACCTGGCCCACGGGTGTGAACCAGGTGTCCTGACTGGCCCAGTGGCGCTGGACGTGGATGGCAATCATCGAGAGCACGGCCACGCCGCGCGCGAAGTCAAACCCAGTAATGCGGGCGGACGGCGATGCGGGGCGGTCGGCGACGGCGAGATCGGCGCTAACCGCGGCCGTCATCCGTTGGCGATGACCTCGGCGAGGGCGTCCGCAAACGGGTCCATGTTGGATGCCGTGAAGCCTGCCACGTTGATGCGGCCCTTGCCCACCACGTAGACGCCATGCACGTCGCGCAGGCGCGCAACCTGCTCAAGCGTCAGGCCCATCATGGCGAACATGCCGCGCTGGCTGGCGATGCTGGTCCAGTCGCCGGGGATGGCCCGCGCCTGGAGCGCTGCCACCAGGGCCGCGCGGTTGTCCTTGATGCGTGCGCGCATCGCGGCAAGCTCGGCTTCCCACTGCGGGCGCAGCGCCTCGTCTGACAGGACGGTCCGGACGATGTCGGCGCCGTGGGCCGGCGGGTTGGAGTAGTTGACGCGGACCGCAACCTTCACATGGCTCTGGACGGCCTTGGCGTCCTCGGCGGAGCGGGCGATGACCAGCATTGCGCCCACGCGCTCCGAGTACAGCGAGAACGTCTTGGAGAAGGACGTGGAAACCAGCAGCTCGGCACCGGGCCGGACCAGCTCCATCAGCCCTGCGGCGTCCTCTCGGAGGCCATCGCCAAAACCCTGGTACGCCAGGTCCACGATGGGCAGAAGGCCGCGCTCCTCGATCAGGTCGCCGATCTTGCGCCAAAGTTCGGCCGACGGGTCAACTCCGGTGGGGTTGTGGCAGGCGCCGTGGAGCAGGACGATGTCGCCGGGCTCCGCCTGGCCCAGCGCGCCAAGGAGCGCCGCCTCGTCGATCCGCCGCCCCGTCGCGTCCGTGTACGGGTACGTCTTCACGGCAAAGCCTGCGGCCTTGAACATCTGCGGGTGGTTGGGCCAGGTGGGCTCACTCATCCACAGGGTGGACGAGGCGCCGGTCTGGCGCAGCAGGTCCGCCGCCACGCGCAGACCGCCCGTGCCGCCTGGGGTCTGCGTGGCCAGGGCACGGCCCGAGGTCACGGCCTCGTGGTCCGCGCCCAGCACGAGCGACCGGACAAGGCCGCGGTAGACGTCGTCCCCGTCGATGGGCCGGTAGAGCTTGGTCCCGGCGGCGGCCGCCAGACGGCGCTCTGCCTCAATCACCGTGGGCAGCACCGGGGTCTTGCCCGACGCGTCCACGAAGACACCCGAGCTCAGGTTGATCTTGGTGGTGCGCGGATCCGCCTTGAATGCCTCGGTCAGACCGAGGATGGGGTCGGACGGGGCGGGGATGCGGGCCAGCGAGGGGAGCGGCACGGTTGGGTCCTCGGGTGTGCAGCACGCAGCTGCGTTCGGGTGGGGCGCCACAAAGACTCTACACGGCGCCCTTGGTTGCGGGCCGGTTTCGCCCGCGCAAAACGCGATCCTGCCCGGACGGGCCCCCTCCCGGAGGCGTAGGTGCAGGTGCTTCGGGCCAAGCCGAAGGACATGGTTCGCATTGCTGGCCCTGACCGGCCGCCGGATCTAGTTCGGCTTGCGCCGAAGCATCTCGATTCCCCACCTGGACGCCACACCCCAACCGGGGCGCCCAACCCAGCGGCGCAGAACGCAAACCTGCCCGAAAATGGCGGTATGACCGCGCATGCCCCCACGCCCGCTATCCCGGATCCCCAGATCCTCACCGTCTACGGCACTACGCGCTGTGGTGACTGCCATCGGACGCGCCGATACCTGGACCGGACGGAGACGCCGTACGCGTGGATTGACCTTGGGCAGGACGACGCGGCGCGCGACATGCTGCACGCCAATGGCCTGCTGGCCGTGCCGGTGGTGGTGCTCCCCGGCGGGCGCTACCTCGTGGAGCCGTCAGACTCCCAGCTTGAGGCGGCGCTCACCGCGTCCTAGAGCGTTGGCCGCGGTTGTCGCCGCGGCCAGACAGGTTCAGCCGAACGAGCCTTCGTCAAGCTCAAGCAGCAGGTCGTAGGCCTCGTCGCCCAGGAACGCGCGGATCTCCGCGGCGGTCTCCTCAGCGGCGCCCTCGTCGCCCTCGTCCTCGGACTCAACTTCCGTGCCGGCCAAGACGCTGAGCACGCGCGCGGGCGACGGCTCGACGGCCCACTCCTCACCGGTCTCCGGGTCGACATCGAAGAAGCTGACCATCTCAATCTCGTACGTCCGGCCGTCCGGGCGCGTGATCAGGCAGGCCCAAGCCTCATCTTCCTCGTTGTTGGCGCGGATGGTGAGCGTGAGGTCAAGCGAGCGGAACAGCTCAATCAGGGATTCGGGCTGGGAAGACACGGTTAGCTCCTCGTGCAGTGGGGAGTTGGAAGGCGAAATGATGACGGGAGCGTATCCCCTGCGCGCGTAACCCGTTGCTCCGCCCGGAACACCCCGCGCGGTCTATCGCGGTGCGCGTACGATCCGCGGCGTGAGCACACATGCAGCCGTCTCCTACTGGCTTGAAACCGCGGCCGATGACCTGACGCCCCGCCCGCCGCTTGACGGCTCGACGGAAGCGGACGTCGCGATCCTCGGCGCGGGGTACACCGGTCTCTGGACCGCGTACTACCTCCACCGCAAGGACCCGTCCTTGCGGATCGTGGTGGTGGAGCGCGACATCGCGGGATTTGGCGCGTCCGGGCGCAACGGCGCCTGGTGTGCGCCGGACCTCAACATCTCCATGAGCAAGCTTGCGCGGCTGCACGGCGTGGACGCCGCGCGCCAGACGCAGCAGGCCACGTATGACGCGGTGGACGAGGTGGGCCGCGTGACGGCGGCCGAAGGCATTGACGCCGGGTTCCACAAGGGCGGCGAGATCATCGTCTCGCGGGGGCCGCAGGGCTTCCCGGCGCTTGACGGCGCGCTTGAGGAGTACCGCAAGTTTGGCTTCGGGGACAAGTACCGGATCATCGAGGGCTCGGAGCTCACGGACCGCATCCGGATCGCCGGCGCCCAGCGCGCGCTGGTTGCGGACCACTGCGCGGTCATCCACCCCGGCAGGCTTGTGCGCGGCCTCGCACGGCTGCTGGAGCGTGAAGGCGTTGTCATCTACGAGGGGACCGCGGTCACGGGCTTCCGCCCCAAGGACGCCTCGGGCAAGGCAGCGCTGATCACCGCGCGCGGCGAGGTCAAGGCGCCGGTGGTGGTGCTTGCGGGTGAGGCGTATCTCGCAGAGCTGCCGCAGCTGCATCGCCAGCTGGTGCCGCTGTACTCGCTGATTGTGCTGACGGAGCCCGTCACCGACGCCCAGTGGGCGGAGATCGGCTGGTCAAATCGAGAGGTGGTGGCGTCCACGCGGATGTCGGTGGACTACCTCTCGCGCACCGAGGACGGGCGCATCCTCTTTGGCGGCCGCGGCGCACCGTACCGCTTTGGCTCGCCCATCAAGCCCGAGTACGACCGCCATGGTCCCACGCACGAGAAGCTCAAGGGCTTTGTCCGTGAGTGGTTCCCGTCGCTGGGCAACATCGGCTTCAGCCACGAGTGGGGCGGCCCGCTGGGCATGCCGCGCGACTGGCATCCCACCATGGCGTTTGACCCGGCCACGGGTATCGCCACGTCACGCGGGTACATCGGTCACGGCGTGTCTACCACCAACATCGGCGGGCGTCTCCTGGCGGACCTGATCACCGGGTCAAAGAGCCCGCTCACCGAGCTGCCGCTGGCCAACCACACGTCGCGCAACTGGGAGACCGAGCCGTTCCGCTACATCGGCATCCGCTACTCGCAGTGGGCGCTGGGCCGGCTTGACGACCAGATTGCCCGTACCGGCAAGCCACCGTCCGGGCGCAGCCTGGCCGAGCGCATCGCCTCGCACTGACGAGCCCCACCGACCCACGGCGTCACCGCGCCACACGGACCTGAGGAGGACCCCGATGACCGACATCTCCATCCTGCCGGCGTCGCTCGCCGTCTCTGAGGCGGACCTGTTTGGGCCGCTGCCCGATACGGGTCTGCGCGCGGGTGCGGATTCCGGCACGCCCACCACGTGGACGCGCGTCCTGCTTGACGCGGGGCCGCTCAACGTGGGCATCTGGGAGTGCACGCCGGGCGGCTGGTCCATCACCAACCGGCCCACCACGGAGATCGTGCACATCCTGCACGGCTCCGCACGGCTCACGGACGTCTCGGGCGAGGTTCGGCACCTGCGCGCGGGCTCCGTCTGCGTCCTGCCGATGGGCTGGTCCGGGCGCTGGGACATCGACGAGACCATTCGCAAGGTCTACGTGGTCGTCGAGGGGCTCTAGCCGCTTCGGCCGCTCCGCGCCGGGCCGCTCCTCGCGCCTCACAGGTGGCGCAGGAACGCCTCGGGGGCTGCGAGGAAGTCGCGCACAAGCCTGACGTGCTCAAGATCGGCCCACACGGTGCGGGCGATGGGCGCCTGGTCGAAATCCCAGATTGCCGCGCCCGGAAACGCAAGCACGATGGGGGAGTGCGTGGCGATGATGGCCTGGCAGTCCGCCTCCACCATCCGCCGCAACAGGGCGAGGAACGCGAGCTGCCGCTGCGGCGAGAGCGGTGCCTCGGGCTCGTCCAGGACGTAGAGGCCGCGCGGGACCAGGCGCGCCTCAAAGAACCGCAAGAACGCCTCACCGTGGGACTGCGTGTCCAGCCCCTCGCCATAGCGGCGATCCAGCGCGTCGAGTTCGTGCAGATATGGCGTCCGCGCGAGAACGGCGGCCAGACCGGGCAGTTCCGAGTACTCCGCGTCCACCCGCGCGAGGTCTGCCACAAGCCCGGAGCGGATGGCAGCGGTGCGTCGCGCAAACCCAAAGAAGTCCTCGGCCCGCAGAAACAGCCCGCGATGCGTCCGCGCCGTCCAGCCCAGCCGCAGCTGATCCGCGAGGGCACGCGGGCCGGCCAGCGTGGCGTCATCGACAGCCTCGGCGCCACCGGCGGTTGGGAGCCGCGCAGCGATGGCGATGGCCTCAAGGAGCGTGCTCTTGCCGCTCCCGTTCTCGCCCACCAGCATGGTGACCGGCGCATCGATCCGCAACTCCGGCAGCGTGCGGATGGCGGGCACGCTGAAGGGAAAGACATCCGCAACCGGGCGCGGCTCCCGCGGGACAATGCTGGAGAGGTGGATCACCGCGTCATGGTGCCCCAAATTGCCCCTGCCAGCGCGCGGCGCGCCTCGGTCAGAACGGGCGCCTGGTGACCACCCCCGAGGCCGCCCCAACGCCCCAGTCGTTCTTTGCGAGCACGCGGAACTGGTATGTCCACCCAGCGCGCAACCCGGTCACGGTGGCGGTACGCGTCGTCCTGACCCCGTCGGCGAAAGTCCGCCAAACCGTCGTCCCGACGCGGCGGTACTGGACCACGTAGTCACGCACCGTGGCGCCATTGGCTGTGACGGGCGCAGCCCAGGCCAGCGAGACGCGGCGTGAGCCTGCGGCACCGGTGAGCGAGCGCGGGGCCGTTGGCGGGGAGGGTAGGCCGTAGGCGGCGATACCGTCGGCCGCGGTGATCCCGGCAATGTCCGTGAACCCGCCGCTGGCTACGAGCATCCGGCCCGCGACCGTGAGTCCGACAGCGGCGTTGGTCATGCCCGACGTGTTCAGCGCTAGCCACTTGGCGCCGTTCCAGACCGCGACCACATCAGCCGCGGCCAGCCCCCCGGCATTCTGGAACCAGCCGCCGACGATCACGTTGGAGCCGTAGAAGGTGACTGCGGTGACGTTGTTGCTGAGTGCTGCGCTGGCGCCCCCGGTTGAACCCAAGTGGGTCCAGGCTGTGCCGGCCCACTCCACGATGTTGTCGGCAAGCGGATCGCCCGCTGCGTCTGCGAATGCACCGCCGATGACCACGCGCGATCCCGACACTGCGATGACCGAGGCACCGCTCGGAATGGGGCTGCCTGCGGTTGTGCCGATCTTCTGCCATGTGTCGGTGCTCGGCCGGTACGAGGCCGCGTAGTCTGCATCGACATCGCCGCCGGCGTTGGTGAAGTCGCCGACCACGTAGAGCCGGTCATTCGGCACCACGGCTAGATCCCGCACGCGCCCGTTGATCGCGGGTGCGGCCGAGCCGACCCCTAGCCAGGCGTAGCCGTTGTACAGCGCGACGAAGTCTGCCGCTGCGACGCCCCCGGCATTGGTGAAGCTGCCGCCCGCGAATAGGTAGCCGTCGGCCACCCCAAGTGCATCGACAGGGTCGTTGAATGCCCCAGTGGGCATCCAGGCCTGGCCGTTCCAGGCGGCCAGGTAGGAGGCGCCGACCACGCCACCGGCATCGACGAAGTCACCCGCGACGTAGAGGGTGCCGCCATACCAGGCGACGTCGTACACGATGCCGCTGAGCGCGCCGTCACCAGCACCATTGCTGCCGAGGCCAACCACGACGTTCGTGGCCGGGTCCCAGACGGCGAGCTCGTCCGCCGTCGGATCGCCAGCGGCATCGCCGAAGCTGCCGAAGATGTACACCTTGCCGTCCGGCCCGACGCGGCTGCCATTGATGATCCCGAGCCGTGATGGCCCGAACATCGCCGGCACGGCCGGTCCGACGGCGGACCAGGTGCCCGTCGCCGGAGCGGACGCGGTGACGGTTCCTGCGGCGAGGGCGAGGATGAGACCGAGCGCGCCGATGGGCGCAAGACGTCGCGAGCGCATCACGTCGTCCTCAGCCGGCCTTCTTCGAGAGGATCGCCGAGCCCGGTCCGGTGCCCCAGTCGTTCTTGGCGAACACCTGGAACTGGTACGTGGCGCCACGGGTCAGGCCCGTGACGGTCGCTGTCCGCGCGGTGCTGACCGCATCGGCAAACGTGAGCCATGTGGCGCTGCCGACCTTTCGGTACTTGACCACGTAGTCTCGGATGGAGGCGCCATTGGCGGTGAGCGGCGCCACCCACGCGAGCGTCACCTTGCGCAATCCGCTCGCCCCCAGCACTGACCGCGGCGCGCTTGGGCCGGCGGGCAGACCGTACGCCACGACGGCGTCGGCCTCGGCAATGCCCGCCCAGTTTGAGAATGCGCCGGACACATAGAGCGTGCGACCCGCGACGTCGAGCCAGTACACGTAGCCAGCCACCTGCTGCGGGTCAGGCAGCGCCAGCCACTTGGCGCCGTTCCACACGGCGATCTGGTCCGCGGCTGCAAGTCCCGCGGCGTTGGTGAACTCGCCCCCAACGATCACGTTGGAGCCGTAGAGGGCGACGTAGTTGACGCCCGCGTTGAGGGCGCCATCGCCGGCGCCATTGCTGCCATAGCCGATCCATGCCGATCCGGTCCACTCGGCAACCGAGTCGGCCGTGGCGACACCGCCCGCGTTGTAGAACGAGCCGCCGGCGATGACGCGGTTGCCGGCGAGCGCAAGCATGAAGACGCCGCTGTTGAACGGGCTGCCGGCCGCCGTGCCGATCTTCTGCCAGTTGTCGCTGCCCGGGTCAAACCAGGCCGCATTGTCGGCGTCAACGTTGCCGCCCGCGTCGGTGAATGTGCCGCCGATGTACACGCGGCCATCGGCCAGCGCCTTGACGGTCCACACGGTTCCGAGGATGGCCCCCCCGCCCGCGCCGTTGCTGCCAAGCGCGGACCATGCGTAGCCATCCCACACAGCGACCTTGTCAGCCTCGGCGACGCCGCCGGCATTGACGAACGTGCCGCCCGCATAGAGCAGACCGGCCGCGGTGTCGAGGGTATAGACGGGCCCGGTCGCGCCGCGCCCGGACCAGGAAGAGCCATTCCACGCGACCAGGTGGTTCATGCCGACGACACCGGCGGTGTTGGTGAACGACCCGCCGACGAAGAGGATCCCGTTGACCCACGTCACCGCGAAGACCGGGCCCTTGATGGCGCCATTGCCAAGCTCGTCGCTGCCGAGCCCGTGGACGTCGCCCGTCGCCGGATCCCAGACCGCGAGGTTGTCCGCCGTCGGGTCACCACCCGCGTTGCTAAACGCACCGAAGATGTACACCTTGCCATCCGGTCCGACCCGGGTGCCGTTGGCGTTGGTCAGAGCGCTTGGCCCAAAGAGCGCCGGCCCCGATGTCAGGAGCGGTGCCCACTGGCCGACGGCGGGGGAGTTTGCCGTGACAGGGGCCGCAGCAAGCAGCAGGGCGAGCCCGACGGCTGTGGCGGGTGTGAACCGATTGAGACGCATGCCGGTCAAGTCCTCGTGGCGCGGATGACGTTCGGCGGACTATGGCAGACACGCGCGATATCTGCAGACACGTTGGGTGTCTGCAATCCGGTGCCCGAGTCAGGCGAGCGTCACCACCATCGCGAGCCACGGCACATCGGACACACACCGCGTTCTGTGGCCAACACCCGTGACATCCTCCACGAGCACCGCGTCACCGGGGCTAAACCGCCGCGTCTCGCCGTCGGAGGTGGTTGACTCGGCAGCGCCGCTGAGCATGACCACCCACTGACGCGCCGGGGCCGGATGCGGCGGCGAGTCCCAGCCCGGCGGGACGAGAATGAAGCGGACCGACTGGGCGCCCATCAGCGGCGACAGGTTGAGGGGCGGCGCTGGCGGAGCAAACTCGGCCAGCTCAAGCATGACCCCGCCCTCCGCGAACGCCGAGCCGCCCGAGTCCGTAGAGATAATCCGGGTCCAGGTGACGTCCATCAGTACGCCTTTCGCTTGATCACCGATAAGGCTGATGCTGCAGTGAGACAGGCAAAAGGGGACGCCCTGCGGCCGAAGCCTACCGGGCGTCCCCTTTGGAGCATATGGACCGTTTGGCCTAGTTGGCCGTGATGGTCAGCGCGCGCGCACCGTCACGGTGCCCGACGATGCGCCCGTTCCCCAGTCGTTCTTCGCCTGGACGCGGAATTGGTACGTGGAGCCGCTGGAGAGCCCCGTCACGGTGGCGCTCCTGCTTGTCTTGACGCCGTCGTTGAACGTCAGCCAGGTGGAGGAGCCGCTCTTGCGGTACTGGATGACGTAGTCGGTGATGGACGCGCCGTTGCTTGCTGAGGGTGCCGACCACGAGAGCGACACCTTCTTTGTGCCGGCCACGCCCGCCAGCACGCGCGGAGCCGAGGGGGCCGCCGGAAGACCGAAGACCGCGATGTGGTCAGCTTCCGCAATCCCGGCAAGATCCGCAAAGCCACCGGTGATGTAGGCAGAACGGCCCGAGGCGTTGACCGAGGTCACGTATCCGCTCGGCAATGGGCTGCCAAGCGAAACCCAGCGGGATCCGTTCCATGAGGCGATGCGATCGGCCGCCACCACCCCGGCAGCATCGTCAAATGCGCCGCCCACAAGCACGTTGCTCCCGTACGGCGAAATCGTGAAGGCGGGTGCGCCGAGCGCGCCGTTGGTGCCGGCAACGTCGCTGCCGTACGCAATCCACGCCGTCCCGGTCCATTCGGCGATGAAGTCCGCTTGGGCGATGCCGGCGGCATTCTCAAAGTCGCCGCCCACGATGACCCGGCTCCCGACAATGGCCACAGTGTTCACGTTGTCGGCGAGCGGGCTTCCGGGGCCGGTCCCGATCTTCTCCCAGCCTGGGGTGCCGCCGAGGAGGTCCGGATCCCACCAGGCCCCGAAGTCGGCGTCAGTGTTGGCGCCCGCGTTGGTGAATGCGCCGCCGACGAAGACGCGGCCGTCGGAAAGTGCCTGCACCGAGTACACGAGGTTGTTCAGCGCGCCGTCGCCGCTCCCGTTGTCGCCCAGCCCGGTCCACGTGTAGCCGTCCCAGACGCCCAGCCGGTCTGCCGTGGCGGCGCCACCGGCGTTGGTGAACAGGCCGGCGACGTAGAGATAGCCATTTGCGGCTGCGAGGCTGTACACCGTGCCGCTGAACCCGCCGCGGCCCGCCCATGCGGTGCCGTTCCACGCTGCGAGCCCACCGAAGTTGGAGAAGCTGCCGCCGACGTACAGGACGCCCTTCACCCACGTGATGGCCCTGACCCGGTCATTGAGGGCGCCGTTGCCCGCCCCGTCGCTGCCGATGCCCACGACGCTGCCCGTCACCGGGTCATAGACCGCTAGGTTGTCCGCCGTGGGGTCGCCGCCCGCATCCTCGAAACGGCCATAGAAGTAGATCCGGCCGTCGGGGCCCACACGGCTGCCCTCCATGCCGGTTGGCTGTGCGGGACCCCACAGGACTGGGGTGCCGGTGACCAGCGCGGCCCAGGATCCGGTGGCGGGCGACACGGCCGCTGGCGCCGCGACAGGCGCGAACGCGCGGGCTGGCGCTACAGCCGCTGGCGCCGGAACTGCGGCCACGGACGATGGCGCTGAGGCTGGCGCAACCGCCGATGCCGGCGCAACTGCTAACAGCAGCGCCAACCCGCCTGCGAGCGCAGGTGAAAACAGATGCCGACGCACGGCGCACCCTCCCCTTGAACCTCGGGACGCTGGTTGCGCCCTACGCGGACAGTAACCGCGCGCGTCGTGATCTGCACGACCGCGGCAACCAGCGGCCCCGGGCGGCCCGGGCGCCTCGCCTCAGGCCAACTGCGTGATGAATGCCAGCCAAGGCCCATCGGAGACGACGCGGGCACGATGCCCAACGCCGGCCACGTCCTCCAGCAGCACCACGTCGCCGGGCCCAAAGACGCGCTCCACCTCGTCAGACGTGGTTGCCAGCACGGCGCCCGCCACCACGACCAGCCACTGGCGTGCCGGCGTTGGGTGTGGCGGCGAGTCCCAGCCGGGCGGCCCGCCGATGAACTGCACGGATCGGGCACCGGCCACCGTCGACACGCCCAGCGGCGGCGCCGGCGGCGCGAAGTCGGCAGGCGAGAGCTCCTGGGACCCGTCCTCAAACCGCGACCCACCGTCAGGCGTGTCCACGATCCGCGTGAAGCGGACGCGCATCAGCGAGCGGTCTTCTTCACGATTGCGGATGCGGTGCCGTTGCCCCAGGCGTTCTTGGCCAGCACCCGGAACTGGTACGACCAGCCGGAGTGGAGCCCGGTCACGGTTGCCGTGCGGCGGGTGCTGACGCCGTCGTTGAACGTCCGCCAGGCGAGGGTGCCCGTCTTGCGGTACTGGATGACGTAGTCCCGGACCGACGCGCCATTCCCCGTGAGCGGCGCGGACCAGGTGAGCGAGACCTTGTGCAGTCCGGCCACACCCGCCGGCAACCGCGGCGCAGACGGCGGAGCGGGCAGGCCGAAGGCGGCGATGCCGTCTGCTGCCGCAATCCCCGCGACATTCTTCATGTTGCCCGCGGCATACAACGTGCGTCCCTGGCGTGCCAGGCCGTACACCGGGAGAGTCATCGCGGCGGCACCCAGCGCCACCCAGGAGGTGCCGTTCCAATTGGCCACGCGGTCAGCTGTGGCCAGACCACCCGCATTCCCAAACCCGCCGCCGACGATCAAGTTTGTGCCGTAGAACAACAGGCTGTACACGCAATCGTTGAGCGAAGCGCCCCCGGCGCCGTCGGTTCCGTAGTGGACCCATGCCGTGCCGCTCCACTCGGCAGCGTAGTCGGCAAGGGGATCGCCGTTGACGTCCACAAAGCAGCCGCCAACCGACACCCGACTGCCGCTCACGGCGATGGCGTAGGCGGTGCCCGAGAGGAACGGGGAGCCCGCTGCCGTGCCGATCTTCTCCCAGCTTTCACTGGCAGGGTCCCACCAGGCCGCGAGGTCCGCGTCGGGGTTGCCGCCCGCGTCGCTGAACATCCCGGCGGCGTACAGGCGGCCGTCGGGGAGCGCCGCCAGGCTGTAGACACGCTCGTTGAGCGGGCTGCCTCCAGGGCCAGCGCCGGACCCAACCTTGGACCACGTGTACCCGTCATAGGCCGCGATAAACGTGGCTCCTGTGGTGCCGCCCGCGTTGAAGAACAGGCCGCCCGCGTAGAGCAGGCCGCCGCCCACCGCGAGCGACGAGACCCAGCCGTTCACTGTGCCAACGGACAGCCACTCATGGCCGTTCCAGGCAGCAAGGTAGCTGGCGCCTGCCACGCCGCCCGCATTGGTAAACGAGCCGCCCACGTAGAGCAGGCCGCCATACCAGGCGATCGCGTCAACCGAGGAATTGAGTGCCCCGTCTCCCGCGCCGTCGCTGCCCAGACCCACCACCGTGTTGGCGACGGGGTTGTAGATAAACAGGTTGTCAGCTGTCGGGTCACCGGCGGCGTCCTGGAAGACGCCGTAGGCATAGATGAGGCCGTCCGGACCAGCCTGGGCACCCGACATGCCGCTAAAGCGGCTGGGGCCAAACAGGGCCGGGACGGCCGGCCCGATGGCGGACCACGCGCCGGTGGCAGGGCCCGCCGCCGCAACCGGTGAGACGGCGAGCAGGAGCGCCAGCCCAATCGCGCTGGCCGGCATCAGGCGTCGGAGACGCATCGCCCGGCCGTTCACAGGGCCTTCTTCACAACGATGGCGGAGCCCGCGGAGGTGCCCCAGTCACTCTTGGCAAAGACCTGGAACTGGTACGTGGCGCCGCTGGTGAGGCCGGTGATCGTGGCGGTCTTCAGGGTGCTGGCCACGTGGACAAAGGTGCTCCACGACAGGGCGCCAAGCTTGCGGTACTTGATCACGTAGTCCGTGACCGGCGCCCCGTTGCTCGTGGCCGGCGCCGCCCATGTGAGCTTCACCTTCTTGGATCCGGCCGTTGCAGCGGCAAGGCTTCGGGCTGCCGACGGCGCTGCGGGCAGGCCGTAGATGCCAATCCCGTCCGCCGCGGGGATTTCGCCGAGATTGGTGAAGCTACCGGTGACGTAGAGGTCGCGGCCAATGGCCTCGACGAACCACGGATCATTGGTGGGGTTGGATTGCGCAAGCGCCATCCACTTGCTCCCGTTCCAGACCGCAATCCCGTCCGTGAATTCCACACCGGCCGTGCTGTCGAAGAGGCCGCTCACGAGGATGTTGGAGCCATAGACCGCCACCGAGTTCACGTAGAGGCTGGAGATCGACACGAGAGCTCCGCCGCCAGCACCGTCGCTGCCGTAGGCCTTCCAGGCGGTGCCGGTCCACTCCGCGATCGCATCCGCCGCAGGCAGCGTACCTGCGTCCAAGAAGGCCCCGCCCAAGATGACCCGGTTGCCAATCAGCGCCATCGTCCAGACGCCGGCGTTGAGTGGGCTGCCAGCGGCCGTGCCGATCTTCTCCCAGCTGTCAGAGCCCGGGTCAAACCACGCGGCGTAGTTGGCTTCGACGTTCCCGCCCGCGTTAGTGAACGTGCCGCCGGCGTAGACGCGCCCGTCCGGCAGGGCGGCGAGCGTCCAGACGTGTGCGTTTAGGGCCCCGTTGCCGGCGCCGTTGCTGCCGAGGCTGGTCCAGGTGTACCCGTCCCAATCGGAAAGGTTGTCGCCGAAGGCGTCGCCAGCGTTTGCGAACGAGCCGCCGACATACAGGTGCCCGTTGGCTGTTGCAAGCGCCGTCACATCCGAGGCGGCCGGCATGCCGCGACCGCTCCAGGATGTCCCGTTCCAGGCCGCAAGACCGTCAACGCCAGCGATACCCGCGGCCGAGGCGAACGCCCCACCCGCGTACAGGATGCCGTTGACCCAGGTGACGGCGTAGACACGGTCGTTGAACGCCCCGTTGCCCGCCCCGTTGCTGCCCAGCCCGTGAACCGTGCCGGTTGCCGGGTTGAAGACCGCGAGGTGGTCCGCAGTTGGGTCACCGCCGGCGTTCTGGAAGTTGCCAAAGATGTACAGCTTCCCGTCAGGCCCCTTGTGCACCCCATACACGAAGCCTGGCTGGCCGGGACCCCAGAGCGCCGGGCCGCTGCTGGTGGTGAGCGCTCCCCATGTGCCCGTCGCGGGCGACGCGGCGGCCGCCGAGGCAGCAATGGTCAGAGCGAGGCCGATGGCGGCAAGAGACGTGGTTCGGCGCGGGCGCATGCAGCAAGGTCCCTTTAGCGGGCGTTGAGGTTTGCAGGACTATGGCAGGAACGCCAAGCCGCGTCTATGAGGCCGCGGCCATCCTCGTTGCCGTCCGACGGGCCAGCGCCATCAGCGAGAGCTGCGGGTTGACGCCGGACGCTGTGGGCATGGCCGAGGCGTCGGTGACGTACAGCCCGGGCACGCCGTGGACCTGGCCGTCGGGGTTGGCCGTGGACATCTTTGGGTCCGTGCCAATCCGGCAACTGGACATCTGGTGCGCCGTAAACAGCAGCACGCGGTTGGCGGTGATCGGCCGCTTGCCCAGGGCAGCAAGCCAAGGCTCATACGCGTCGCCGCTTCGGAGCGTCATGGGCGGGGTGACCAGCGGGATCTGGTCCGTGGCGCCGGCGGCCCGGTGGATCTTGGCCAGCTCCACGGTGGCCCGGCTGATCAGCGACTTCTCCAGGTCGCCCGGTGCGTACTGGATGGACGTGCCGCCGTCGCGGGCCATCGAGATGCGGCCCTCGGTGCGGTCGCGGACGATGGCCAGGAACGCCGCAGCCGAGCCGCAGTGCGTCATCAGCTCGCGGTGGTCGGCGCTGCTCCACCAGGGGTAGCCGCTGGCGATGAGCCCCGGGTGTGTGGGCGCGGCCTCAAGCCGGAAGCCCCACGTCCCCTCGATCTCGCCAAACGCGTCGCTCATGACGCTTTGCGGCACGCCCGACCAGGGCGCCAGGTCCTCGTTGTACAGACCCGCGATTGCCACGACGGGGTGCATGTGGAGGAACCGTCCCGCGGTGTCCGTCTTGATGCCGGAGCGCAGCAGCACAAGCGGGGAGAGGATGGAGCCGCCCGCCAGCGCAACCTGCTTGGCGCGGACGGTGATCTCGCCGCCCGGCACGCGGGCCACCACGCCTGCCGCGCGGCCGTTCTCAACCAGAACCCGCACCACCTCAGAGCGGTCCAGGATCTGGGCGCCGGACGCACAGGCCTGGGCGAGATACGTCCGCAGACCGTTCTGCTTGGCGCCGATCCGGCAGCCAACGGCGCAGGGGCCGCAGTCCGTGCAGCCGCGGACGTTGCGCGGGATGGTCTGCCAGGGCAGGCCAAGCGCGTTGAGCCCAGCCTCAAGCCTGGCATTGGGGCCGTTGCGGATGCTTTCCTCGGTGGTGACGTGGGTCTCGGCCTCAACGGCCGCGTAGTGCTCGTCAAGGTCGTCGCCGATGCCGGCCGCGCGCCACTCGTCGCGGACGGCCGCGGGTGCCCGCAGGGACGAGTTCCAGTTGACGACGCCGCCGCCGCCCACGGCAGAGCCCGCCCGGATGGCGATCCAGCGATCCGTGGTGGCCGCAAGACCGCGGTCCAGGAACAGCGAGCCAAGCCCGTCAAGTTCGGGGCCGCCAAAGCCCTCCTCGGTGACCATTGCGGCCTTCTCAAGGATGACCACGTGCTTGCCCGCCGCAGCGAGGATGCCCGCGGTGACGCTGCCGCCGGGGCCCGAGCCGATGATGACCACGTCCGCGTCAATCACTTCGCCCGCCGCCGGCGTCCGCACATTGACGGCGGACAGGTTTGGCGTTTCGGGCACGGGCGGCACAAAGCCGGACCGTGCACGCCAGGGCGAGTTCTCCATGCCGTAGGCGAGCAGGAGCGTCAGGCGCTTGAGGTCCTGGAACGCCGTCCGCTTGAGCCCAATGGGGCTGTCGGCAAGGCTTCGCAGCCACGCTTCGCGGGCCTCTTGGTCCATCGACGCCACGGAGCGCGGGCGACCAGAAAACACAAGGTTGCCCACGGGCGAGCTTGCCATTGTCAGCATGAGGTTGAGCTGCTGGGTCAACTCTGCCCGGCCGAGGGCGTCCACCTCCGCAAGGAGTCTGATGTGGATCCCCAGGTCGCTTGCCGACGGGAGGCCGTCAGCGGCGGGCACAAAGGCGTCAATGATGGCGGCGAGGGTTTCGAGGCGGCTGCTCATGCGGGGCAGGGTAGCCGGTTGCGAGTGGGCGGCGGAGGTGGTTTCGCACCGCCCACCAGTTCATGGTTGCGTTTGGCCGCACCTCTGGCGGCGCCGGCTCACGGGAACGCGGAGATCTCCACGTTTCCGGTTGCGAGGACGATCGAGATGCGCACGCCGCGCGGGGCCGACCCGGTGGTGTCCGAGTACTCGATCACCCAGTGGTCAACGCCAAAGTCGGTGGCCTTGCGGACCGTGTACGGCTTGCCGTCAAACGAGGAGTACTGGAGCCTGATGATGGTTGCGGCGGACTTCTCGGCCGCCGCCTGGCTTACCGGCGGGGCCGGATGCAGCGCGGTCTGGAGCTCGTCAGCCGATGTGGCGACAGGGGATCCAAGCAGGAACACCACCGCAAACCCTGCAACGAGCAGGGCGGTCCAGACGGCGGCGAGAACGGGAAAGCGGTTCATCAGGGGCGCCCCAGGTAGACCATGTAATGGAGGGTCTTGAGGTTCACGTTGGCGGTGTCGATGTCACCGGCCGCGACCAGGTCGTCAATCGCCTTCGCGATCCCCACCTTGGCCGTCTGGAACGCGTCGATAGGCGTCTGGCCTGCGGCAATCGCATTCCAGAAGAGATACTCATAGCCCGTCCGGCCCATCGGGATATCCGTGGGGCCCATCCGGTAGCTGTACGAGATGTGGGTGTCAGCGATGTACGCCCGCGTGCCCGACTTGAGGTAGTGCAGCGCGAGGTTGTTGTCGGCGGTCTTGTGCGTGGGCTCCTGGATGGTGTCAAGGGTCCATGCCCCGTAGCAGGCGCCGATCTGCACGACGCCATGGCTGGTGGGATTGGACTCCACCTGGACGCCGTCCATCTGGTTGGCCTCTGAGAGCGACCACTCATCGTCAAGGGGGGACGAGGTGTTCACCGGGGTCCAGCTGACCGTGTTGGCCGCCCAGGCATTTGTGGTGACGCCGATGCCGTGGAGCAGCACGTACAGGTAGCGCGCGTTGCTGGCATCGGGGTTGGCCGCAAACTTCTCGGGGCTTGTGGGCGGGGTGTACTGCAGCCGGATCTGGGCGAGCTGGCTCATCGCCGACGCCACGAGGGCGGCCTGGACCTTGCGCTCCTGGTTGATCAGGGCAAAGCCGCCGCCGTCGGGCGGAACAATGTCGCCAAGCTGGGTGAGCAGCAGATCTGCGTCGTCGCTTGACGGGATGCGCGCGACCGGCAGGTCTGGCGTGCCGTACTGGTCGCCGTTGAGGTCTGTGTAGAAGTTGTCGGTGGCCACCCAGTCGGACGGCAGCTGCCACCCGTCAAGGTCTTCCTTCTCGGACTCGGCGAGCGGGTTGTCCACGCGGACGTAGGGCACCGCGTCGTCGTTGCCGATGATCAGCAGGTACTTGTAGTTGCCGGCCTTGAGCAGGCGCCGGGTCTCGGCGACCGTGGCCTTGGCGGTGTCGCGGGTGGTGCCGTCGGCCTCAAGGTCGTGCAGGTCGCCGATGCGCGCTGCAGCGGCCAAGACCTCATCGGTGCGGCTGCCGATGTTCTGGCGCAGAACCGAGGCGCGGGTCACAACCAGCACGTCGGCAGGCTTGGCATACGGCACGGGGCCGGACTGGGAGCCGGTGCCAACCACCGCGTCGTACCCCGGGCCTGTGCCCACGGTGAACGGGACCACCTCGTCAGGGACGCCGTTGTAGTCCACCTCGACGGAGTAGGCGCCGGCCGGGAAGCCGGACTTCACCACAAACGGGAAGATGAACCCGACGCTGCCGCCCTTGCTGGATTCGTTGACGACCGTGTGGGCCGCCTCAAAGGCAAACCGGTTGTCCTGGAAGAGCCGCACCTTGAGTTCGGTACCGGCCGGGATGTACTTCCAGCCGAGCAGTCCGAAGATTGCGGTGGTGCCCTCAGGGAAGTTGGTGCCCTGTCCAATGGGGTTGCCGTCGCTGTCGAGATCGGTGGCCAACTGGAGGTGGTAGACCGTGGCGATGCCCGTGGACGGCGGGACCACCGGGGCCGTGGCCGTGCCGGTGTTGCTGGTAGGCGTGGGGGTGGCATCCGGGCCCAGCGAGGGGCCAAGGTGGAACGTTGAGTCTGGGCCGCTGCTTGCGGCCGCGTCGGTTGCAACCGCGCCTCGCGTGGCGGCCGGGCCGTTGGTTGCGTCGGGCGGCAACGTTGCACCGGCCTCGTCGCAGCCGGCGATCAGGATGGCAACCACGCTCAGCGCGGCGAGCCGGCGGAGCAGGGGAGTGGTGTTCGACATCATCGGGCGCCCTCCGCGGTGGTCTCTGCCAAGCTGCGGATTTCGGCGCGCAGCGCCTCGTCCTGCGCCGGGTCTGGGGCACGCCGGTCACGGATGGTCCGGTGCCACTTGTGGAAGGCCAGCTCGCCTTCGGCCGCGTAACGGCGGTTGAGGCGGGAGGCCGCGGTCCAGCCGCCGGATCGGAACTCGGTCCATTGGCGGCGCGTGCGGGCGCCAAACGTGGTGATGGTTGCGTAGTCGGCCTCGCTCACAAGGCCCGTCTTGACCTCGTCGTGCAGCTCGGCGCGCAGGATCCGCGCCTCGTGGCGCCAGGCCCAGACCACGATCACCAGGATCGCGATCAGCCCCAGCCAGTTCACAGCATTGGCAAGCAGCCGGCTTGCGGCGCCCGCAGCGGCTGACGGCTGGCCGAGGAGCCGCGAGAGGATTGCGGGGAGCGTGTCATGGAGTGCGTGGAAGAACGCCGCCGTGGCGATGCCGAGGCCCACGACAGTCCAGCGCGAGATGCCCTTGAAGCCCTGCGCAAGGCCGATGGCCGCGCCGATCACCGCCGCGTAGAACGCGTGGTTGAGGCCCGCGATCACCAGCTGCGCCACGGTGCCGCGGGTGAGCAGCTCCAGACCGCCCAGCGCGTACAGGAAGCTCTCTGCTGCGCCAAACCCTGCGCCGATGGCGGCGCCATAGATGACCCCGTCAAGGATGTCGTCAAACTCGGTGCGGACGGTCCGCACGATGACGACGAGGAGGACGCCGATGGCGAGCTCCTCGACGATGCCGACGAGCGCATCAGGCTTGAGCCCGGGTGCGAAGGCCGGCGGCAGGACCGCACCGCGGCCCGCCAGCGCAAACACGATCACGCTGATCACCGGGGCAATCACTGCGCCTGCGGCAACGCAGGAGATCAGGATTGACCAGGGCTCCTTCTCGTACCGGTCAAGCGCATTGAGCACGACCAGGTAGATCAGTGATGGGACAATCGCCAGTACGGCGGCGGCTATGAGGGTCGTCGGGTCGGGCAAGGGTCCTGCTCCATTGCGTCGGCGTGGGCGTCGGGCACAGGGTAACCGCATGACCGGCCCGCGTCACCCCCGAACTTCGACCGAAACTTCGACCGAAACTCCGACCGAAACTTCGACTGATTAGGCGTCGGCGTCCAAATACGCGAGGATCGCAAGCACACGGCGGTTGTCGTTGCGGCTGTCGGGCAGGTCAAGCTTGCCGATGATGCTGCCGATGTGCTTCTCGGCGGCGCCCTCGGTGATCGTCAGCGCCTCGGCGATGCCCGCGTTGGTGCGGCCCTCAGCCATCAACGCCAGGACCTCGTGCTCACGCGGGGTAAGGGCGGTGAGCCGGTCATCCACGCGGCGGCGAACCATTAGCTGGGCCACCACCTCGGGGTCCAGCGCGGTGCCGCCGCTGGCCACCCTTTGCAGCGCATCAAGGAAGTCCCGCACGTCCGCCACGCGGTCCTTGAGCAGGTAGCCCACACCCCCGCCGCGGTCCGCCAGCAGTTCGCTTGCGTACTGCCGCTCCACGTACTGGCTGAGCACCAGGATGGGGCTGCCCGGGACGCGGCGGCGGGCCTCGAGCGCGGCGCGGAGCCCCTCGTCACGCTGGGTGGGCGGCATCCGCACGTCCACCACCGAGACGTCCGGCCGATGCTCAACGCAGGCCGCCACGAAGGCCGGGCCGTCGCCCACCTTGGCCACAACGATGGCGCCGGAGTCCTCGATGAGGCGCGCGAGCCCCTCGCGCAGCAGCACGGAGTCCTCGGCGATGACCACGCGCAGGCCGGTGACTGACATGGGTGGATCATGCCGCATCGCCGGGTGCGCCCGCTGGGCCGGCGTAGGGCCAGGCGTTGGTCGCTGGGCCGTTGCGGGGCCGCCGCTGGTCGCTGACTCCGCCGCCCGCGCTGGGTCGCCGCCCGCTGACCCGCCGCCCGGTCGCTGACTCCGCCGTGGGGCCGCCGCTGACCCGCCCGCTGACCCCCTCGGTGCGGTGGTCGCTGACCCGCCCGCCGCTGACCCGCCACAGACTCAGGGCGGGCACTCGCGTGCAGGGTTCGCCGCCCCAAACGTCGTTCGGCGGCGCGGATCGTGCACGCCGACTGCCGTGGTGAGTCTGGCGTGGGTCAGCAACCGCCCCTCCGTGGGCCGGGTGCGCCGGTCGCTGACCCGCCCGCCGCTGACCCGCCACAGACTCAGGGCGGGCACCCGCGTGCAGGGTTCGCCGCCCCAAACGTCGTTCGGCGCCGTGGATCGTGCACGCCGACTGCCGTGGTGAGTCTGGCGTGGGTCAGCAACCGCCCCTCCGTGGGCCGGGCGCCCGGCCTGACCTGACGCGGCCCGGCCCGGCCTGACGCCGCGCGGCCCGTCCCACGCTGCAGCGCGTCCCACGACGCTTTGGGGTAGGGGAATCCCCACCCCAAAGACGCCCGCTCCCCGGCTGGGAACCCGGAGCCCACCTCGGCACAGTGGGACCACGCCGCACGCCCCGCCAAGAGGACGTGCCCAGGGAGGATGGACCAACAATGACACTCGACGGAATGGTAGGGTCGGCCCCGATGAGTACCGCGCCCATGCCAATCACCCCGCCAGCCACGGCTTCCCCGCGTGGCCGCCACCCAATCGTGACGTTCTTGCTGTCGCCGCTCCTGCCCTCCACGTGGAAGGCGGTCCTCTCAATCGTGGTTGGCTTCGTCGTCCTCGTGACGGCGTTTGCGGTGGTCACGTCGCTGTTCTCGGCCGGCGGCGGCCTGCTGATCCTCGTTGTGGGCTTTGGGCTTGTCGCCCTGGGCCTCGAGGCTGCCCGGCTCACCGCCCGCGTTGAGCGCTGGCGCATGTCGCTGATCGACAACCGACCACTCATCGCCCGGCCCTACAAGACGCTTGACCCGCAACCGAATGCACCGATGGATCGCCGCATCCGCAACTGGGCCGAAGCCGAGTTCTTCGACTCGTCGCGCTGGCTTGATGTTGCGTATGTGCTGATCGCGTTCCCGCTCATCGTCCTGGAGTTCACGTTCTCGGTGGTGCTCTGGTCAATGGCGGTGGGGTTTGCGATCTCGCCGCTTGCGTACCTGGCAACCCGCGGGATGCTGGACGTGCACTGGTACACCGGCGCCTACACGCCCTTCCAGGTTTTTACGGTGCTGTTTGTCATCGGCCTTGTGCTGCTGCCGATTGCCGCCTCTGTCACGAG
The DNA here is from genome assembly GCA_903925955.1 of uncultured Chloroflexota bacterium. Classification (GTDB taxonomy): domain Bacteria; phylum Chloroflexota; class Limnocylindria; order Limnocylindrales; family CSP1-4; genus CAIXZV01. Next base: position 5,216 of record CAIYHO010000192.1, on the reverse strand, counting down.
GGGCATGGCGATTGGCCATCGCTACATCGTGGAGGGGATGCTCTGCATCAGCCCCGCTGACGCGCTGCGCCGTGACAACGACCGCCTCCGCGGCAGCCGCGCCGCCACGGTTGAACTTGAGGCCACGGAGCTGCGCCGTATCGAGCGCGACCTCCACGACGGCGCCCAGCAGCGTCTTGTCTCACTCGCGATTGACCTCGCGCTGGCCGAGGGCAAGATCGACAGCAGCCCGGCCGAAGCCAAGACCCTCGTTGCCGGCGCCCGCGAACAGGCTCGTCAGGCGCTGGGCGAGATCCGCGATGTGGTCCGCGGCACGGCGCCGGCCATCCTGTTGGACCGTGGCCTCATTGCCGCCCTGGGCTCGGTAGCCGGGCGCAGCGCCGTCCCCACGTACATCGACAGCAGCCTTGACGCCAACGAGCGTCTGCCGCACGCCGTGGAGCGCGCCGCGTACTACGTGGTCACGGAGGCGCTCACCAACGTTGCAAAGCACGCTGGCGCCACGCGCATCGACATCACGCTCCGGCGCGAGCCGCACAGGCTTGGCATCTGGGTCCGCGATGACGGCAAGGGCGGCGCGTCCGTGGTGGCCGGCGGCGGCGTCGCTGGCCTGCGCGATCGGGTTGAGGCGCTCGACGGGAAGCTTGTCCTCGACAGTCCCGAGGGCGGGCCGACGATGCTCCATGTGGAGTTGCCGATCACGCCTGCCTGATCCCCGCATCCGGACGGGCCGTGACACACAGCTGTCACGGCCCTTTTGCATGCTTCGCCCGTGAGTTGCAGCAGCACCAGCCCGTAGCGCCTCCGCTGATCAGCGTCCCGCGTCGGGGCGGTCAGACGGAGAACATCGTGAACAAGGAACACCAGCACCGGTCCTCGGCTGAAGACGCCGAAGCGCTTGCGCGCGAGCTGGGCGTGGACCTCATCTTCGAGATCGACGAGCCGCGCTGGTGGTCGCGGCTCCACAACCCGCTGCTGCTTCGGTGGAGGCTGGAACTTGCCGTCCTGGTGGCGGTGGTTGCGGCAAGCCTTGCCGTCGGCTTCGCCCTTGGTCTGGGCGCCGGGCTGCGGATGGCGGGTTAGCCAGTTCCGGTCTCGGCTGTCGCAAACTCCAGCGATGGGCGGGGCCGATCGGCGCCCACGGACTACCCTAACGGCCCGGGTGCGCTGGTGCGTTGGCGTTGATGATCTCCACACACGGCAGCCCCGCAGGATGGCGCCGCGCAGGAGCAGGGGAGATACCAGATGACCACCGCAGACCCGCGCGGTCCGGCCGACGCGGCGCAAGCCCCCATCGAGTGGGAGATCGCCGTCCCGCTGCTGGGCAACCGAGCCGTCATGGGCGACTGGGTCAAGCTGTGTGTTGCAACGGGCATCGTCACGGGTGGCCTGATTGGGCTGCTGCTTGCGGTGCAGGGTGAGTGGGGCGCCGTCCTGTCCGTGCTGATCGCCATTGGCGCGCTCTCGCTGGGCCTCTTCGTCTTCGGCATCGTGATCATGGCCGTGTTCTTTGGCGGCCATATGCACTTCAAGTTCACGCTTGACGCGGACGGCATCCGCTGCGACATGGTGGACCGGCGGGCCAGGACCGCAAACCGGCTTGCGCTTGTCGCGGGCGTCTTGGCGGGCAGGCCCGGTGCGGCTGGCGCAGGCGCGCTGGCGATGTCGCGCGAGTCCGAATCGGTGGCATTTGCGGGCGGCTTCCGCGCCACGTTCAACCAGGACAGCCGGCAGATTGATCTGCGCAACGGCTGGCGCCGCCTGATGGTTGTGTATGCCACGCCGGAGAACTACGCGGCGGTTGCCGCCCGCATTGACGCGAGCATGGGCGCGGCCGGCACCGCAGCCCGCGTCCGAACTGGCAACCCGCTGCCCAAGCGCCTTGGGCTATCGGCACTGGTGGTGATCGCCACGCTGCCGGTCTTTGCCCTAGTAGACACCTACGACGTGTCGCTCTTTGTGGTGCTGCTCCTGCTCTGCTTCGCCATGGCCACGCTGTGGCTCATTCGCGTGTTTGGCGTGGTGGTGATTGGGTGTGCGGCAGTCATCGTGGCGATGGTGGCGGTTTCCGCGCTGGAGGTCCGGGTCTCCATGTTTGACGCGGCTGTCACGTATCGCCATTTCGAGGTGTTTGACGAGAACGACCTGCTGCTCATGCTTGTCGCAGGCATCGGCCTGGCGGTTCTTGTGGGCATGAGCGTGGCCGCGTTGCGCGGGAAGCTGCCGGCGATGCTGGAGGAGGACGCCGAGAGCGCGGGCCAAGCCTGACCTGCAGCGGCACCGAGCGCCGGACTGGAGCGCCAGACTGGAGCACCAGGAGCGCCCAACCTAGCGGCGGCACGCCTCGTTGTAGCGGGCGAGCGCATCGGCCAGCGACGCGGGCCGCCGAAACAGGCTGTCGGCGGGTGCTTCGGCGTTGACGCGGGCGATGGCCAAGTTGGCTTGGGTCACGATGCCCTCGAGGGCCGCGCGGTCACGCTTGCGCGCGATGCCCGATGGGGCGTCCCCCGATGCCGCGTGCGCCAGGATTGCGTCACGCAGCTCCAGCAGCCGCTCGGCCTCCTTGGCCGCCTCAATCCACGGCGGCGCCACGCCTGCGTTCTTGAGGACATGGAACCCGAGGGCCATGTCGCCGGCCAGAGGGTTGTCATCGTTTGGCAGCGGCTCGCCCTGGTGGGGCAGGTTGTCAAACTGCCCCTGCGCTATCGCCTCGCGGATCTGGCGCTCGATGAGCGACTCCCAGTCCGGGCCAACCTCCATCCGGCCGTCTGGGCCGCGGCGGTGGACTTGGGGCCGGTTGTCGGGTGCGTCGGGCATGGCCCCATGTTTGCACGCACCCGGTCATCGCAGGCACCACTGGGATCAATTGCGGGGCGCGGGCCGATCCTGCGCCGCCACGCGAAATGGGGCGACAATCCAACTGGAGGGCGCGCGATCATGGTGCGTGTGCGAACGCGGGGTTGCGCGGACGGCGTTCTGCGCTGCGGCAGGACCGGGCAGATCGGGATTGGGAGGTTGGTATGACAGATCAAGGACGCCGGTGCCCCAACGGCCACCCAGCGTTGTTCTCGGGCGAGGGCTTCTGCGAAGTCTGCGGCGCCCCGCTGGCGGCCGCTGGTGCGCCTGCCCCGGGCTGGGGCCAGACCCCGCAGCAGCCGGTGCCGCCCCAGCAGGCGTGGGGCCAGCAGCCACCGCCTCCCGGATGGGGTCAGACTCCGCCGCAGCAGCCAATGCAGCAGCCGATGCAGCAGCCGATGCCGCCCCAGCAGGCGTGGGGCCAGCAGCCCGCACCTCCGGCGTGGGGGAACCCCCAGCAGCCGATGCAGCAGCCGATGCCCCCGCAGCAGCCGATGCCCCCCCAGCAGCCCCCGCAGCAGGCGTGGGGCCAGCAGCCCCCGCCTCCCGGGTGGGGCCAGCAGCCGATGCCCCCGCAGGGCCAGCCCGGCTGGGGGGCACCGCCGCCCCAGGGATGGGTGCCGCAGGGCCAGCCCGGCTGGGGGGCACCGCCCCCGAAGAAGGGCGGCGGCTGTGGCAAGACAGTCCTGATCCTCATCGTCCTGGTGGTTGTCGGGGTTCTCGCGTACGGGTTCATCGCAAAGCCCGCATGGTTCCCGGTTGGCGCCAAAGCCTTGTCCACCCCGGGTCTCGCGCTGCCAACGGCCAAGCCGTCCGGGGCGGCCAGTTCCACTACGCCAGCTCCGCTCATCTCGGTGGAGCCGGGCGGCTCGGGCGCTGCAACCCAGGCGCCCACGCCTGACGCCACTGCGGGCGCCACCAGCGGCACCGCTGACGTCAAGACGTGTCGCGCGGCCAAGGCCGGCCTCACGGTCAGCTATCCGGCGGCCTGGTACACCGTCACCGGGTACCCGGACTGGAACTGCATGCTCTTCGACCCCAGCCCCATCAAGATCGTGCTCAACTCGGAGTTGCCTCCGGTTGCCATCCTGATTGCGCAGGACACACGGTCGGCAGCCGATGTGATCGCGGACTTCACCACCAACCCGGACATGTTCGAGGTGCTGGACTCGCAGGCCGGCACCGTGGACGGCCTTGACGCAACAGCGCTCATGGTTCGGGACACCGGCAACGGCCTCATGGCCGCCGGAACCGAGGAGCTGGTGGTTGTAGTGGACCGGGGCTCGCGTGGCGGGCTGCTGCTTGCCGTGATTGGCCAGCCCGGCGCCACGTTTGACGCCAACGCCGAGGCGCTTGGCGCGGTGATCTCGAGCATCAAGATCGACAAGTAGCAACACACAGCGGCGGGCTGAGCCCCGCCGCCACAGTCGACGGCGTCGGGCAATCCCCGGCGCCGTTGCCGTTTCTGGGCCTCCGGGGTCAGTACCCGGCCAGCAGCGCGGCGCGACCCGCGCGCAGATCCGCCCCTGAGCGCGTCTCCGGGTAGGGCGTGTCGCCCATAATCCCGGCCCAGGTCAGGCGGCTGTACACCGCGTAGTCAAACGCGTCCTCGGTGCTGAAGTCCATGCCCGCGGTGACCTGCGCCCAATACGCCGCATCGTGGACCGGCGACGGGACAGCCAGACCTGCGGGCTTGGGCCCGATTGGCAGCTTCGTTCCGTACAGCACGGCCGACGGCGCAGCCGTGAACGACCAGGTGCCCGGCGTCGTGGTGAACACGTCCGCCATCGGCGTGGCCACAGCGTCATTGAGGTTCATCGGCCCAAGGCCAAGCACCTCTTCGATGGTCCGCAGGAAGTCGATGGTGTTGTACTGGGTGGACACCAGCGCGCCCTGGCGAACGTGGGCGCCGGCGATGTACGCGGTGGTGCGGTGCGCATCCACGTGGTCCGGGCCGTCCTGGGCGTCGTCCTCAATGACAAAGATCACCGTGTCTGACGCGTACTTGCTCTGCCCAATCTTCTCCACCAGCAGGCCCACGGCGTAGTCGTTGTCGGCTTGCTGCATCTCGGGCGTGTTGACGCCGTCGATGGCGGTGGCGAAGTTGCCGGTGTGGTCGTTCATGAACCGCACGAGGGTGAGTGACGGCAGGTCCTCGCCGCCGTTCACGTAGCGCGCGTCAAAGTCCCGCGCAAACTCCTGGTAGCGCCAGTAGTCCGGGTAGGACGGGTCAAACCCGCGGTAGTACGGGTCTGTGAACGGCGCCAGCGCCGCGTTGCCCGGGATTGCCACGGTGGTCTGCGTGGCAAACGGGTGGCGCTCCAGCGGGATCCCGTAGGCAGAGGCTGCGGGCATCGCAT
>CAIYHO010000191.1 GCA_903925955.1 uncultured Chloroflexota bacterium | reverse complement strand
TGGAACGCTGCACGCGGACCCTCGCGCTGACCCAGGGCTGGGTCAAGGGCGCGGCGACCTGCGGCGACCCGCGGCGACCGGCGACATGGGCGCGGCGACCTGCGGCGGCGACCCGGGCGCGACGGCCCGGGCGCGACGGCCCGGCGACCGGCGGGTCAGGGCAGGGACTTCACCATGCCGCCGTCCACCGGGACGATCGCCCCGGTCACGTAGGACGCAGCGGGCGACAGCAGGAACGCGCCAACGCGGCCAATCTCCGATGGATCACCGTAACGGCCCAAGGGGATGTTCGCCTGCGTCCGGCGGGCAATCTCTTCGCGCGTGACGCCCGCGGCCTCGGCCCGCTTCCCGTCCAGGAACGCAATGCGGTCCGTGGCAATCCGGCCCGGTGCCAGCCCGTTGATCCGCACCGGCGCAATCTCGGTCTGGAGCGACTTCACAAGGCCCGCAAGCCCGGGGCGCAGCGTGTTGGACGTGACGAGTGCCGGGATGGGCTCGCGCACTGACGAAGACAACACGATCAGGATTGACGGGTCTTGACCAGCGCGGAGGGCCGGCAGCGCTGCGCGGAGCAGCCGGATCACCGACCGCAGTGTGCCGTTGATGGCATTGTCCCAGTCCGCCTCCGACAGCGCGTCAAACGTGCCGGCAGCCGGACCGCCCGTGTTGACGACCAGCAGGTCGAGCCCACCCATCGCGGCGATCGCGGCAGCAACCGCTGCGTCAGCGCCGTCAGGCGTGGCCAGATCGGCAACAACGCCAAACCCGCCCAGGCGCGACGCTTCGCCCTCGATGCGCTCACGCGTCCGGCCAATCAGCGCGACCCGCGCGCCCTCGGCCGCAAGTGCCGTTGCAATGCCGTTGCCGATGCCCGATCCGCCGCCGCCGACAAGCGCCCGACGACCGTTCAGCCCTAGGTCCATTCGATCCTCCGCTCTGGTCCGCACAGGGTACCCGGCCCGCCGGTTCGGGTACGCTCAGGTCTGGGCCGGTGCAGGACCGAGACAGGACCAACTCTGGACCGAGACAGGACCAACTCTGGACCGAGACAGCGAAGGGCGAGGAACCGTGGGCGTGGAGGGCATCGCTGGCGTAGAGCTCCTGGTGATCCTGCTGGCAATCGCGGTGGTTGTGGCCATCGTGACGGCGCGGGTCTCCTCGAGACTCCCCATCCCCTACTCCGTGGCGCTGGTGATCGCCGGGTTCGTCGTCTCGCTTGCGGGGCCGGTCGCCCATGTCGAAGTGACCCACGAGCTCATCCTGGCGGTCCTGATCCCCGGGCTTGTCTTTGAGGCCGCGTACAAGATCCACCTCAGCGAGCTCCGGCGCGCATTCCCGGTGGTTGCCGTCCTGGCGGTCCCGGGCGTGGCCGTGACCGCGGGCGTTGTGGGCGCGGTGGTCTCCGCGGTCACCGGGCTTGCCCTGCCGCTCGCCTTCCTGCTGGGCGCCATCGTGTGCGCCACGGACCCTGTCGCGGTCATCGCCATCTTCAAGCAGCTCCGGGCGCCAGCGTCGTTGGCCACGGTGGTGGAGGCGGAGAGTCTGCTCAACGACGGCACGGGCGTGGTCCTGTTTGGCATCGCCCTCGCCGCGGTGGCGGCCCCGGTGGGGATCGCAGACGGCCTCGCCACCTTCGCAATCGCGGTTGTGGGCAGCACGCTGCTGGGCTTGGTTGCAGGCGCCGTTGGCGCACGAGTGATGCGGCTTGCCAACGATCGCCTCGTTGAGGTGATGGCCTCAGTCGTGGTTGCCTATGGCGTCTATCTGATCGCTGAGCAGATCCACCAGTCGGGGATCATCGCCACGGTGGTGGCGGGCATCGTCATCGGCAACACCGGCGGGCGGTGGGCGCTGCCGGAAGCCACAACCCAGGCACTCGACACTGTCTGGGAGTTTGTCGCCTATCTGCTCACCGCAGTGGTGTTCCTGCTGGTGGGCGTCGTGATCACGCCGGGCGACCTTGTCGTGGCGCTCCCGGTGATTGCGGTGGGATATCTGGCGATGACGGCCGCGCGCGCCGCAGTGGTGTACGGCGTGATCGGCATTGGCCAGCGGCTTGGCCCCCCAGGCGTGCGGCTCTCGATGGGGTACCAGCACGTCATGTTCTGGGCCGGTCTTCGTGGGGCGATTGCTGTGGCGCTGGTGCTGGCGCTGCCGCCGGATCTGCCCCAGCGCCACCTGATTGCAGGCGGCGTCTTCGGCATCGTGCTGGTCACCCTGCTGCTCCAGGGGACCACGACCGGCTGGGTTGTCCGGCGGACAGGCGTGCTCAAGCCAGACTGACGGCGGCGCTGGGCCGCGGAAGCACGCAACGCGCACCCGCCGAAGTGCGACGCGCACGGAAGCGCGCAACCAAATCACAACCGCCCTGCGCCCCGCCCGGAGCCGCGCTCACCACGCAGAGAGCGCAGGATGCGGGCCAACACCAAAACGAGCACCAGCGCCCACGGATCCGGTCCCGGTCCGTCGCCTCGCAGGCAGCGACCACCAGAACTGCACGGGAAGGACACCACCCATGACCTACGCCTCCTTTGACACCAACGGCGCCTCAGGCGCCTCCGAGAGCTACGCCGGTCCGGTCACGTGCTCCACGTGTGGCTGCCGCCTCGAGCGCGCCGCTGCTGGCTCGTGGCACCACTTCTCCCCGATGGCCGGCCGCGACGCCCGCGGCTGCAAGGTTGGCTGCGCGGACGACGCGCACGACGCCAGCGGCAACGCAACCGGGTCCAGCGCAAGCTGACGCACCCAGCGCCGATGGCGGCGCGCCACTAGAACGCAACGGCCCCGGTCACGCCCCGGGGCCGTTCGATTCTCCGGCACCCAGAGGCGTGTCGCCCAGGAGCGTGTCAGGCGGGCTCGTCCGCCTCAATCCGGTAGCCCACCGACCGAACCGCCACGATGCGCGGACCGCCAACGGCCTCAAGCTTTGAGCGCAGCCGGGCAAGGTGCGGCTTGAGCCAGAGCAGATCGGGATCGGGCTCAGCCGGCCAGCCCGCACGGGCAAGCCGGTGGTGCGGCACCAGATCCCCGTTGGCGCGGACAAGCGCCTCCAGCAGGCGGAACTCGGTGGGCGTCAGGCCCAGACCAAAGGCGCCAACCCGGGCCTCATGGCGAGCAGGCTCCAGCGTGAGTGACCCAGCGGTCAGCACGCCAAGCGCGCCGTCGCCACCGAGGCGAGTGCCCGCCAGGTCCACGCGACGCATCACGGCTGCAATCCGCGCAAGCAGCTCCTGCTTGCCAAAGGGCTTGACGAGGTAATCGTCAGCGCCGATGCCCAACGCCTTGACCTTGGCCGCCTCGGAGCTTTCGCCCGACACCACCAAGACTGGCACGTTGCCCGACGAGCGAAGCTGGCCGATGACGGTGAAGCCGTCGGGGCCGGGCATCGCGAGATCAAGCAGGACAAGGTCGGGGCGCTCTTCGCGGAAGCGCTTCACGGCTGTGAGGCCGTCATAGGCGGTGATGACCTGGTGGCCCTCGGTGCCAACCAACGCCGTGATGGCGCCAACCATCGCGGGGTCGTCGTCAACCACGAGGATGCGCAGGGGTCGTGTTCCGATCACCTCAATCAGCCTTTCAAATCCACAGAAACCATGGTCAACAGCATGTTCAGACGGCTTCAGACGGCGGCCGCAGCAGGCAGCGCCAGGACAAACCTGGCCCCGCCGGACTCTGCGGGCTCACACCAGAGCCTGCCGTCCATGGACTCCGCAATCCGGCGCGCGGCATAGAGCCCGATGCCGGACCCGCGTGCCGTGTTTGTCTCGCGGCGCGCGTATGGCTCAAAGATGCGCTCCCGCCACTCCGGCGGGATGCCCGGCCCCTCGTCCACAACGGCAATCCGGGCCACGCCCTCCACGATCCCCCACTCAAGGGTGATGGCCGTGGCTGGCGGCGCGTACTTCACGGCGTTCTCGAAGAGGTGCTCCAGGACCTGCCGAAGCCGCGCGGGGTCGGCGAGGACAGAGAGCGGCTGCGTCTCGCCAAACGCGGCGCGATGGCGGTGGAGCAGGGGCGCCAGCTCGTGCAGGAGCTCTGTCGCCACGGTGCCCACGTCAAGGGCCTTCAAGTCGGGCGGCTGGTCCGGCACAACACGCACGGACGCAAGAATGGAGTCCACGAGACGGTCAAGCCGCTCAACCTGCTCAAGCGTGCCCATGTGCCAGCTGGCCCTCGTGGCCCGCCGGAACGGGTCGCGCGACGAACGGCCGTCAAGCGGCGGCTCCTCCGAGAGCAGGTCCGTGTAGGCGCGGACCACGGCAAGCGGCGTACGCAGCTCGTGGGTGACAAGCGCAATCAGCTCGCTGCGCGCCTGGTCAAGCGCCTTGAGTTGGGTGATCTGCGCCTCGGCCTCCTTCTGGAGGCGGCCCTTCTCCACAATGCCGGCGAGAAGATCCGCAATGGCCGACAACTGCGCCAGATCGGATGTGCTGAAGTCGCGGATCTGCTCGGTCTGGACGTTGAGGACGCCAACCACCTGCTCGCGCCACGTCAGCGGCACGGACAGCATGGAGGCGATATACCGGCGCTGGTCAATCCCGCGAACCCACAGGAAGCGCTCGTCCGCGCGCACGTCTGGAATGATCATTGGCGTCCGCGATGCCGCAACACGACCGGTGATGCCCTCGCCCATCGGCACAACGGCGCGGCCGATGTGGTGGCGGTCAAGCCCGTTGGTGGCGGCGAGCGTGAGGCTGGCGCCATCGCGGTCAAGCAGGTACAGCGAGGTGACGTTGGCGTGCAGCGCATCGCGCGTGTCGTCCACAACGGTCTCGAGCAGCTCCTCCCATGTCCGCGCCGTGGTGGCCAGGCGCAGGATCTGGTGGAGGAACTGGAGTTCAGCAAGCGGGTTCCGCGTTGACGGAACCTGCGGCAGCGTGTCCATGACACCGCAAGCCTATGCCTGCCCGCTACCGGCGTCGGTTGCGGTCCGGTAGCGGGACGGTGCCCATGGAGTCGAACCGTAACCTGCGCGGACTGGTCGATCTTGCCCGGACACAGCATCCTGTGCGTGTGAACGCACGAGCCTCCCGCCCTCGTTCCGGCGTCCCCGCCCTCCGGGTCGCCCAGTTTGCCGCCGTGGCTGCCGAGCCACCGGGGCCCGGGATGGGGCGTGCGCGCGATCCCCTTGGCCACGAGATCAGGCTTCTTGGCGCGCTCCTGGGTCAGGTGATCGCCGAGCAGGCCGGACCCGAGCTGTTCGCCCTCGTGGAGCGGGTGCGCCGCCGGACCATCGCCATCCGCCGCGCAGATCCCGCCGCCGGCACGGACGGGGTGGCCGAAGCGGAGCTAGAGCGCGGGCGACTCACGGCCGAGATCGCCGGGCTGGACCTTGAGCACGCAGCCGCGGTTGCCAAGGCGTTCACGCTGTACTTCCAGCTGGCCAACCTTGCCGAGGAGCGCCAGCGGATCCGCACGCTGCGCGAACGAGCGCGCAAGGCGCGAGGACGCGGCATTGACGACTCGGTCCGCGAGGCGCTTGACCAGCTTGCCGGCGGTCGAGACCGGGCGCAGGTTGAGGCGCTGCTGGGGAACGTGGAGGTCCACTCCGTCCTCACGGCCCATCCAACCGAGGCGCGGCGCCGCACGCTGCTGCAGGCGCTGCGGCGGATCCGTCGTCTGCTCGACGCACTGGACGCGTCGCTGGTAACCCCTGACGACGACGCCGACCTCCGCCGCCGGCTCCGCGAAGAGATCACGCTGCTCTGGCACACCGGCGACCTGCGCTCCGTGATGCCGTCGCCGCTGGACGAGGTCCGCTCGGCGCTGGCGATCTTTGACGAGACGCTGTTCACGGTGGTGCCACGCTTCCAGCGCGCCGTGGACAGGGCGCTTGACGCGATGGCCGTCAAGCCCGCCGGGCGCCGCCGCAGCCGTGCCCTGGCGCTGGTCGCCGAGCTGCCGGTCGGGTCCGTGGCGCCGGTCGCGTCCGTGGCGCCGGTCGCGGCGGACGCTGGCAGAACCGGGACGCGCCCCGTTGCGGTGCCGCCGCTCCTGCGCTTTGGCTCCTGGATTGGCGCAGACCGCGACGGGCATCCCGGCGTGACGGCCGAGGTGACGCTGGATGCGGCTAGGCTCCAGGCAGACCACCTCCTGCGGGGCTACGAGGCGGTGGCGAGCCGCCTGATGCAGACCATCGCCGCGCGCGTGACGCCCGAGCGGCTGGACCGGGCACTGGGGAGTGCGCTGGCGCGCGACGCGGAGGAGCTCCCCGAGACGATGCGCCAACTGAAGCGACGCTTCCCGGACGAGCCGTATCGCCAGCGGCTGGGCGCCATCGCTGAGCGGCTGCGGCGGACCCGCGCAACCCTCACCGGCGAGACGGCGCCGCGCACGGGCAGCTACCAATCCCCCGGGGCGCTGGACGCAGAGTTGGACGTCATCCAGACCGCGCTTGCCGCCGATGGCCTTGACCGTGTCGCGTATGGCGATGTCGCGGACCTGCGCTGGCAGGTGGCGGTCTTTGGTTTTCACCTCGCCTCACTGGAAGTCCGCCAGCACGCCGAGGTGCACCGCGCGGCCATCGCCGCGCTTGACGCGGGCGCAGCGCCGGGCACCGAGGTGGCGGCGGGCGTCACAGTTGACGAGGTCCTCGCCACCTTCCGCGCGATTGCCCGTCTCCAGGCGCGTCAGGGCGAAGAGGTGTGCCGGCGCTATGTGATCTCGTTCACCACAGGTCCCGCCGATGTGACGCTGGTGCTGGAACTGGCAAAGCGGGCGTCGGAAACCAACCCGCTGGGTGCCCCAAGCCCCGCGCTTGCGCACTTGCCGGCGCTTGAGCCGGCGCTTGATGTCGTCCCCCTGCTCGAGTCCGCGGACGCGCTCAGCAATGCCGGCGGCCTGCTGGATGCACTCATCGCCGATCCGGCCTATCGCGCCCACCTCCGATCACGCGGCGACGTGCAAGAGGTGATGCTGGGCTACTCGGACTCCTCCAAGGAGAGCGGGTTCCTCGCGGCCAACTGGCTGCTCTACCGGGCGCAGGAAGCCCTCGTGGCTGCGGCGCGGCGCCACGGCATCACCATCACCATGTTCCACGGGCGCGGCGGTGCCATTGGCCGGGGCGGCGGACCAGCCAACCGGGCCATTCTTGCGCAGGCACCGGGCTCCGTGGGCGGCCGCCTCAAGTTCACCGAGCAGGGCGAGGTGATCGCCGCCCACTACGCGGACCCCTCCATCGCCCAGCGTCACCTCGAGCAGGTCACTGCGGCGACGCTTCTCGCCTCCACGCCGGAACACGAGCGCGAGGTGGCCCAGGCCGGCGCCGCGGGTACCGCGGTCATGACGGAACTTGCGTCAATCTCGCGTGTGGCCTATCGGACACTCGTTGAGCTGCCGCAGTTTGCCGCATTCTTCCGGGCAGCCACCCCCATCGACCTGATTGCAGGGCTGGGTCTCGGGTCACGGCCCGCCGCACGACCGGGTGCGGGCAAGGCGGCCGAAGCACCAGCAGACGGCGGACGCGCGGCCAGTCCAAAGCAGGACGGCATCGAGTCCCTGCGGGCGATCCCCTGGGTCTTTGCGTGGTCGCAGGCTCGAGCCAACCTGCCCGGCTGGTACGGCCTTGGCACGGCGCTTGAGGCGGTGGCGTCCCGGGGCGGACAGGACGCTGTGGCACAGCTCACGGCGCTGTACCAGCGCTGGCCCTTCTTTGCATCGGTCATCGACAACGCGGAGCTCTCGCTGGCCAAGGCGGACGTTGGGACGTTCCGCCGGTACGCAGACCTTGTACCGGGGTTGGAGGCCATGGCCATCCGCGGGATGATTGAGGCGGAGCACGGACGATCCGTGCGGATGCTCCTGCTGGTGACCGGCCGAGACCGGCTCCTGGCGGGGCACCCCACGCTCGCCCGCTCCATCGAGCTGCGCAACCCCTACATCGACGCACTGTCGGCGGTCCAAGTGGAGCTGCTTGCGCGGCTTCGGGCCCCGGGCCTCGACACCGCCACGGCGACCGCCCTGCGCGGCGTCATCGGGGCGACAATCAACGGCATCGCCGCGGGGCTCCAGAACACCGGCTGACGGGCAGCCGGCCCCGCGTCTGGAGACACGGGAGACCCCTGCACATGCGCGAGATCCGGGCCGCAGTCATCCCCAGCTCCGGTCACCCCACGGTGATTGAGACGCTCCGCCTTGCGGATCCGGGGCCGGGTGAGGTGCTGGTGCGCATGACCTCGTCGGGCGTCTGCCACTCCGACCTCCATGTCCGCGATGGCCACTGGGTACGCCCTGGGCCCATCGTCATGGGCCACGAGGGCGCGGGCGCTGTGGAGGCGGTTGGGCTGGGCGTGGACCCAGAGCTCGTCGGCCATGCCGTGGCGCTCTCCTGGTATGCGCCGTGTCTGGTCTGCCGCGAGTGCCAGCGGGGCCGCCAGTGGCTGTGCTCCGGCTCGCCGGCGCTCCAGCACGCGCAGCTTGACGGCACCACGCGCCTGACGCGCGCCGACGGGACGCCCGTGCTCGCGTACCTCTCCATCGGGACCATGGCCAGCTATCAGGTGGTCCCGGCAACGGCGGTGGTTCCCATGCCGGACGGCGTGCCGGCTGAGGTTGCCGCCCTCATCGGCTGCGGCGTCTCCACGGGTGTGGGCGCGGTGGTGAAGACCGCCGAGGTCCCCTTTGGCGCCACGGTTGCCGTCATCGGTCTTGGCGGCGTGGGTCTCTCATGCGTGATGGGCGCGGCGCTCGCTGGCGCGTCCAAGATCATCGCGGTGGATGTGAACCGCGCCAAGATTGACCTTGCGGGCGAACTTGGCGCCACCAACTGGGTGCTGGCAGAGCCTGACGAGCCCGGCAAGACCATCGCGGCCATCCGCGCATCGGCAGGTGACGGCGGCCCGGACTTTGTCTTCGAGGCCATCGGCAACCCTTCAACGATTGCCCAGGCCGTGGGCGCCCTGCCTCCCGGCGGCACAGCGGTGCTGGTGGGTCTCACCAAGTATGGCCAGCAGGCGTCGTTTGAGGCGTTCCCGTTTGTGGACGGCGGCCGGCGGATCCTTGGCTCCAACTACGGCTCAGCCGTGGCGGCCATCGACTTCCCGCGCTACGCCGAGGCATACCTTGCGGGCCGGCTGCCCATCGACAAGCTGATTGACCGCCGGCTGGACCTCACCGAGCTTGAGGACGCCTTTGACCGCCTCCGCGCGGGCCAGGCCGCTCGCCAGATGGTGATGCACCCGGGCTGACCTGCGTTCGCGCAGCCGGCACCCGCGGAAACTCGCGGAAACTCGCCCCCGCGGAGAGAAGCTCGCCCCCGCGGAGACTCGCGGCCCGCGAGAAACAAGAAACCGGCCCGGTGGCGAACCACTGGGCCGGTTGCGTTGAGCGGAGGAGCGGCTACTTGTCGTGCGACGTGGCAAGCACGGCCTGGGCGGCCGCGAGGCGCGCCACGGGGACACGGAACGGCGAGCAGGACACATAGTCCAGCCCAATCTTCTCGCACTTGTGGATGGACTCCGGATCGCCGCCGTGCTCGCCGCAGATGCCAAGCTCGATGTCGGGGCGCGTGCTGCGGCCCTTGTCAACGGCAATCTTCATGAGCCCGGCAATCGCGTCGTCCAGCGTCTGGAACGGGTTGACGGGGAGGATCTTGTCCTCAACGTACTTGAGCAGGAAGCCACCCTCGGCGTCGTCGCGGCTGTAGCCGAACGTCATCTGGGTGAGGTCGTTGGTGCCAAAGCTGAAGAACGATGCCTCGGTTGCAATCTCGTCCGCGGTGAGCGCGCCGCGCGGGATCTCAATCATGGTGCCGAACTTGTAGTCCAGATCCACGCCGGCCGCCGCGGCAATCTTGTCGGCCTCGATCTCGAGGAAGCCGCGGGTGACCCGAAGCTCATTCACATGACCCACGAGCGGGATCATGATCTTGGCGATGGGGTGCCCGCCTTCCTTGCGGACCTTGACCTGCGCGTTGAGGATCGCGCGGGTCTGGATCTTCACGAAGTCCGGGATCATGATGCCCAGACGGCAGCCGCGCAGGCCCAGCATCGGGTTCTGCTCGTGCATTGCCTTGATCGTCGCAAGCAGGATCTTGTCTTCTTCGGAAGCGCCGCCGCTCATCTCGGCCTTGGTGACCTTGACCAGCTGCTCCTCCAGGTTGGGGAGGAACTCGTGGAGCGGCGGGTCAATCAGGCGCACAACGACCGGCAGGCCGTCCATCGCCCGGAAGATCCCCTCAAAGTCGCCCTGCTGGAGCACTTCCAGCTTGGCCATCGCCACGTCAAACGTCTTGACGGCGGCCGCCTCTTCGTCGGACAGCGTCCCGCCGGCCGCAACCTTGCCCTTGGCACGGGTCGCCACGCTGGCGACGAGGATGGCGCTCTGCACGATCGGCAGCCGCCCACCCTCCATGAACATGTGCTCGGTGCGGCAGAGGCCAATGCCCGCGGCGCCGTACGCTCGGGCCTTGGTGGCCTGCTCGGGGGTGTCGGCGTTGGCCCAGACGCCCATCCGGCGGATCTCATCGGCCCAGCCGAGGATCGTCTGGAGCTCGGGCTGGTCCTCGAAGCGCGCCTCAACCGTGGGCAGGGCGCCGAGGTAGACGATGCCGGTTGAGCCGTCGACGCTGATCCAGTCGCCCTCGGCGAAGCTGGTGCCGGTGAGGCTGGACTTGGCGCTCTTGGTGGGGTAATCCACGACGAGCTCGGCGCAGCCTGCGACGCAGGGCTTGCCGATCTGGCGCGCCACGACCGCCGCGTGCGAGGTGGCGCCGCCGCGGGCGGTCAGGATGCCCTGAGCCACGACCATGCCGTGGAAGTCGTCCGGCGACGTCTCGACGCGCACCAGGACAACCTTCTCGCCCTTCTCAACCCACTCGACCGCGATATCGGCATCGAAGACGGCACGGCCGACGGCGGCGCCGGGGGAGGCGTTGAGGCCCTTGGCAACGGTTGCCGTGGCCTTGATCGCCTTGGGGTCAAACTGGGCGCGGAGCAGCTGGTCCACCTGGGCCGGCTCAATGCGCTCAACGGCCTCCTGCTTGCTGATGAGGCCCTCGTCCACCATCTGGACGGCGATCTTCACGGCCGCGGCGGCGGTGCGCTTCGCGATGCGCGTCTGCAGCATCCAGAGCTTGCCGCGCTCGATGGTGAACTCGAGGTCCTGGACGTCGCGGTAGTGCTGCTCAAGCTTCTGGCCAATTGCCACGAACTCGTCGTAGGCGGCGGGCATCTCCACCTTGAGCTGGCTGATCTCCTCCGGGGTCCGGATGCCGGCCACCACGTCCTCGCCCTGGGCGTTGACGAGGTACTCGCCGTAGAGCTCGTTGGCGCCGTCAAAGGTGTTGCGCGTAAACGCGACGCCCGTGCCGGAGTCATTGCCCATGTTGCCAAAGACCATGGCCATGACGTTCACGGCGGTGCCCAGGTCATGGGCGATCTTCTGGCTGTTGCGGTAGTCGTTGGCACGCTTGCCAAACCAGCTGGCGAAGACGGCCTTGACCGCGAGGTCCAGCTGCTCGTAGACGTCGGTGGGGAAATCGCGGCCGGTGTCTTCGCGGACAACCTGCTTGAACACCACGACAAGCGCCTTGAGGTCCTCAACCGTGAGGTCGGTGTCTTTGGCGTCCTTGCCGTGCTTCGCCTTGGCGTGCTCAAGCGGCTCGTCGAAGCGCTCCGCCTTCACGTCCATGACGATGCGGCCAAACATGCCGATGAAGCGGCGATAGGCGTCCCAGCCAAAGCGCTCGTTGCCCGTCAGGGCGATGAGGCCGTGGAGCGTCTGCTCGTTGAGGCCCAGGTTGAGGACCGTGTCCATCATGCCCGGCATGGAGAACGCGGCGCCCGAGCGGACCGAGACCAGCAGCGGGTTCTTCACGTCCCCGAAGCCCTTGCCGGAGCGCGCCTCAACCTGCGTCACGGCTTCAAGGACGTCGTCCCAGAGACCGGTGGGGAGCTGGTTGCCGCTGGTGAAGTAGTCGTTGCAGGCTTCGGTGGTGATGGTGAAGCCAGGAGGCGTGGGGAGGCCCGCGAGCGTCATCTCAGCGAGGCCCGCGCCCTTGCCGCCGAGGAGCGACTTCATCTTGCCGTGGCCTTCGGCCGTGCCTCCGCCCCACGCGTAGATGTAACGCTTGGCGGCTTTGTGGGCACGATCGCCGGACTGACCGGCGACGCTTGCCGCGACGACCTTGGCCGCCTTGCCCTTGTCCGCCTTGCCGTCGTGGTCCTTTTTGTGGCTCTTGGCCATCGTGATGGAGCTCCTCGTGTGCGAGACGGGCTCTGGTCTTAGGACGCTTGAGCCCGCGATCAATGACCTGCAGGAATTGCCAGCGATTGTACGCCGCTGGTCCCAGCCACCCCGGTTGCGACTAGGTTGCGACGGCCCGGCCGTGCACGCGGCAACGCGGTGACTTGGGTGATTGTGCGCGATACGAGCGGGCGGCTGGCCGGGCCGGAGGACATGACCATGCGAGGCCCCCGACCGGTGGCTGGGTGCCGCCGGTCCCGCTGCACCCGGGCCAAACGGCGCCCGAGCGGCCCCGCCACGCCGGGCTACACTGGACGCGTCGTCATCCAGGGTCCTCGCCGCTGCGCGCTGAGGAGCGGCCAGCACCGATCAGGAGCCACACCGTGACCTTGCCCGTCGAGGACAGCCGAGTTATCGACATCTTTGCGGATGTCTATAACGCCACTCTCGTCCATCGTGAGGATCTGACCGCGGATCTTGCGTACTTCCGGGTCAAGGTGGACGGCCCCGCGCCCGTGATCACCCCGGGGCAGTACATGACGGCGGGCGTGCTCGCTGACGGCAAGATGCTCCAGCGGCCGTACTCGGTTGCGTCAGGGCCTTCCACCTCGGACACCACGGGCTTTGAGCTCTTTGTCCGCCACGTGCCCATCGTCCGCTTCACCACCGCGCTCTGGCGCCTGCGGGTTGGCCACCGAATGCGGATGACCGGTCCCAAGGGCAAGTTCATGCTTGAGCCGGATGACGCCCGCGCGCACGTCTATATCTCCACAGGCACCGGCATCGCGCCGTTTGTCTCGATGATCCGCGAGACCATGAGCCAGGGGAAGCCGCGACGCACCGTGCTGATCAATGGCTGCTCGTTCGCAGACGAGCTGGGCTACCGCGCGGAGCTTGAGGCCTGGGAACAGGATCCCGCGTACCGGCTCTCGTACGTCCCAACCGTGTCGCGAGCCAATGACCCGCGCAATGCGGACTGGACCGGCCGCACGGGGCGTGCCGAGGACGTCATCGCGGACACGTGCAAGCAGTTTGGCCTGCGCCCCGACAAGACCGTGGTGTACATCTGCGGCAACCCGGAGATGATCCTCAACGCGGAGCGCACGCTGATGGACCGGGGCTTCCCCGAGTTCCACGTGAAGAAGGAGCTCTACTGGCCGAAGGGCAAGGCGCCAGGCGTCGTTCCGCCCGCCGGCTAGCAGGCCCGCCCGTCACATGTCCCTCGAGGAACGGCGTCGGCTGGTGCCCGCCTTCCCGGTCCTGTGGACGCCGCGCCTCCGGCTGCGCGAGCTGACCGCCGCTGATGCGCCCTGGTATCTCGCCCACTTCTCGCACCCCGAGATCGTCCGCGGGACAGGGTTCCCAGCCCAGGACGGGATCACGGGTGCGCTCGAGGAGATGGCCCTGTACGTGACGGGCCTCTTTGAGCGCCGCGAGGGCATCCGCTGGGGGCTGGTGCCAACCGGAACGGACACGCTGGTGGGCACCGCGGGGATCTTCCGGTGGACGGACGGCCCCAAACCCAGCGCGGAGATCGGCTACGACCTCGCACCCGAATGGTGGGGTCAGGGTCTGATGCATGAGGCACTCGGAGCCATCACGGCCTACGCACTTGGGCCGCTTGGGCTGGTGCGCCTTGAGGGCTGGGTCTTTGACGGCAATGACCGGTCGCGCCGCGCCCTTGAGCGGGCCGGCTTCCGCCACACGGGCCTGTTCCCGCTCCACGGCGAGGACCAGCACGGGGTCCCGCGCGACGAGCACCTCTACGAGATGCGACCGCCATTGCTGCCCAGCGCGGGTTGAGGCGCGCGCTCCAGCGACCCGGCACGCGCGGGAGCGACCCGGTTGGCACGTGGTCATGTGACAATCGGACCACCGCACGGGGCCGTCTGAGGGTAACGCGCGCGGGCGTGTCTGCCTGACCATCCCCTAGTCACCCGTACTAGCGAAACCAGCGAGGATCCCTTGCACAGCGTCCTGGAGCGCGAACAGCTCTCCCCCAACGTCGTCCGCCTCGTCGTCGAGGCCCCCCGTATCGCCAAAGTCCGGCGGCCCGGCCAGTTCGTCATCGTCCGCCGGGGCCCCGGCGGTGAGCGCATCCCGCTCACCATCGCGGACAACGATCCCGTGGCAGGCACCATCACCCTGATGATCCAGGCGATCGGCGCCTCCACCACCGAGCTCACCAACCTTCAGGTTGGTGACACCATCCAAGATGTCGCGGGCCCGCTGGGCTCCGAGACGCACCTGCCCCCGGCCGGCACCCACGCGGTGTGCGTTGGCGGCGGCGTGGGCACAGCGGTCCTGCTGCCCATCGTCCGCGCCCTCGGCGCAAAGGGCGTCAAGGTCACCAGCGTCATCGGCGGGCGCTCCAAGGACTGGGTCATCCTGGAGAAGGAGCTGCTTGAGGCGGGCGACGTCGTCACCTGCACCGATGACGGCTCGTACGGTCGGCACGGCTTCGTGACGCAGGCCCTCAAGGACCTGCTTGACGCGGGCGGCGTGGACAACGTGTACGCCATCGGCCCCGTGCCGATGATGCGCGCGGTGTCAGAGATGACCAAGCCCTACGGCGTCGAGACCACCGTGTCGCTCAACGCAATCATGGTTGACGGCACCGGGATGTGCGGCGGCTGTCGCGTCACCATCGGCGGCGAGACCAAGTACGCCTGTGTTGACGGACCCGAGTTTGACGCCCACCAGGTGAACTTCCAGGAGCTTGCGGACCGGCTCACCACCTACCGCATGTTTGAGACGGCAGCGCTTGAGCGCAAGAAGGCCGAGGACGCCGCGGGCGCCTGCGCCACCACCGAGGTGAAGGCATGAGCGACGCCGAAGGCACGGAGCCGGCTGCCGAAGCCAAGGTGCCGCTCAGCAACAAGGAGCGGATGACGATCACCCGCGTCGCGATGCCGGAGCAGGCCGGCGCGGTCCGGGCGCACAACTTTGAGGAGGTCAACCTTGGGCTGACCTACCAGTTGGCCGTGCTTGAGGCGGAGCGCTGCATCCAGTGCCCCAAGCCCTTCTGCGTGGAGGGCTGTCCTGTCCGCGTGGACATTCCCCGCTTCCTCAAGTTCCTGCGTGACGGCGATCTGCCGTCTGCGGCTGAGAGCCTGCTGAGCGACAACGCCCTGCCCTGCGTCACCGGCCGCGTCTGCCCACAGGAGACGCAGTGCGAGCAAGTCTGCATTCGAAACAAGAAGGGTGACTCGGTCGCCATCGGGTACCTGGAGCGGTTTGTCGCTGACTGGGCACAGAAGAACCCAGACGCCCTGCCCAAGGCAAGCCCAACGCAGAGCGGCAAGAAGGTTGGCATCGTGGGGTCCGGCCCCGCTGGCCTGACCGCCGCTGGCGAGCTGGTCAAGAAGGGCCACGACGTCACGGTGTTCGAGGCGTTCCACGCCCCGGGCGGTGTGCTGATCTACGGCATCCCGGAGTTCCGCCTGCCAAAGGACATCGTCCAGGCCGAGGTGGACCGCCTCGTGAGCGAGGGCGTCAAGCTGGAGCTGGACGCCATCGTTGGGCGCACGTACACCATCCCGGAGCTGCGTGAGGACTTCGACGCGTTGTTCCTTGCCGTGGGCGCCGGGCTGCCTGTGTTCATGAACGTGCCGGGCGAGAACTTCAAGGGCGTCTACTCCGCCAACGAGTACCTCACCCGCGTCAACCTGATGGGCGCCTGGAACCCTGACTCCAACACCCCCATCCTCCACGGCCAGAAGGTTGTGGTTGTTGGCGGCGGCAACGTGGCGATGGACTCCGTCCGGACCGCGCGCCGTCTTGGCGCCGAAGAGGCGACCATCGCCTACCGGCGGTCCGCGGACGAGCTCCCGGCCCGCAAGGAAGAGGTCCACCACGCCAAGGACGAGGGCGTCCGGTTCGAGTTCCTTGCGGCACCCCTTGAGGTGCTGGCAGACGAGAACCGCTGGGTCACAGGTCTCAAGTGCATTCGGATGGAGCTCGGCGAGCCCGATGCCTCCGGCCGACGCCGCCCCAAGGCCATCCCCGGATCCGAGTTTGTCATCGACTGCGATCTCGTCGTTGTGGCCATCGGCACCAAGGCCAACCCGCTGCTCACCGGCTCCGCCCCGGAGCTCACGGTAAACGAGTGGGGCTACCTGATCACGGACGAGTACGGCATGTCGAGCTTGCCCGGCGTGTTTGCCGGGGGTGACATCGTGCGCGGTGCCGCCACCGTGATCCTCGCCATGGGTGACGGAAAGCGCTCCGCTGCCGCCATCGACTCGTGGCTCAACGGCACTTGGCCGCCGCCGCCCGAAGCCAACGCCGCAAAGCCCCTCAAGGAAGCCGCAGTCGCCGGCAACTGAGGGCTTTCGCCCAAACCCATACACCCTGCCAAGCGGCGGGCGACGGCAGCGTCGTCCGCTGTTTGATTCCCGGCCCTACGGCGTGCTGACGAGCCCCGACGTGTCCACAACCTGCATGTCGTTGCCCGTGAACCGGTCCAGTTCATGGAGAACGTCGTCGTCAAAGCGCGGGTCGCTCATGCCCGACACGTACCAGGGGGAGCCGTTGTCGGCCAGGATCATCCCGTACTGCTGCAGCGCCACGGCAATGACGAGTGCGTCATGCGACAACCCGCTGAGATCGGCCGTGGGCGAGAGGCGCAGACGCAGGCCCATCGGCGGCAGCGACGCGTCACTCGATGAGGATGCGAAGTGGCGGGCCGGGTAGATGTACGCCCGGTTCGTGGTGGGGGCCGTAAACCGCAGGGCGTGGTTGATGGCGCCAGCTGCCACTTCGTCGTAGCGGACAAGGCCAGGCAGCATGGGCAGCCCGGCCGCATCGGCGCTTGTCCACCCGGCCGGCCGCAGCGCGTTGGAGCCAAGATCCCAGACGGCGCCGGATCCTGCCGCCCATCCCCCGCCCGCGGTCTTGCGCACGGCGTACAACTCGTAC
This sequence comes from uncultured Chloroflexota bacterium, assembly GCA_903925955.1. GTDB lineage: Bacteria > Chloroflexota > Limnocylindria > Limnocylindrales > CSP1-4 > CAIXZV01. The sequence goes on along the minus strand of CAIYHO010000191.1, from coordinate 7,318 downwards.
AGCCGGCAGGCGTCGCGGTCCACCAGCAGCACGTGGCGGTCGCTGCCGCCCTCAATGGCCGGCGCGGCGGGAATGGGGTACGGCCCCGGATCAGACTCGTCCGCGTAGTCAAACACCACCGTTGACCGCGGCGTGGACGAGTCAACGATCTGGTATGGGATCCCATAGCCCGAGTACGAGCCAAAGTCCATGTGGAACGTGTCGCTGCGGCCAATCGAGTTGATGTAGGTGCCACCGCCCGCACGCACCGGCAGCGTGTCCACGCGCTGGTTCCAGACGTTGCCGGTCGGGAAGACCGTGCAGACAGGGGCGCCGGGCAGCACCGGTGCGCCACTCGACGTGGGCGGCTCCTCCTGGCCATCGAGGGTCCCGTCGCCATCGGTGTCGGGGTTCATCGGGTCCGTGCCACGCGCCAGCTCAGCGAGCGTGGTGAGCCCATCGTCGTCGGGGTCCTCTGCGCCGTCCGGGGTCCCGTCGCCGTCCGTGTCGGCGCGCCGAGGATGCGTCCCGACGTGTTGCTCGACAAGGTTTGTCAGTCCGTCGGCGTCCGCGTCCTCCGCCCCGTCAGGGGTTCCATCGCCGTCGCTGTCGGGGCGAAGCGGGTTTGTCCCAGCGCGGATGTCGTAGAGGTTGACCAGGCCGTCCCCATCCGGGTCTTCTTGGGGATCCCTGACCCCATCGCCGTCGCTGTCGGGCAGCCGCGGGTTCGTGCGAGCGATCTGCTCGGCGCTGTTGGTGAGCCCGTCGGCATCGGGGTCCTCGCTGCCGTCGCGGATGCCGTCACGGTCGGAGTCGGCCAGCAGCGGGTTTGTCCCGGCGGCAAACTCCGTGGCGTTCCAGAGGCCGTCGTGATCTGGGTCCTCCCGGTCGTCCCGCACGCCGTCGCGGTCCGTATCGGCCAGACGCGGGTTGGTGCCAAGGCGCTGCTCTTGGATGTTCATCAGCCCGTCGCGGTCAAGGTCTTCGCGGCCGTCGGCGATCCCGTCGCGGTCGGTGTCCGCACGGTATGGGCTTGTGCGGGTGGAGAGGCGCTCAAAGCGATCGGCCAGACCGTCGTGGTCGGTGTCGGTTGAGGCTGACGCCAACGGAGCCGAGGCTGGCGCAAGCAACAGCATGCCCACCACAATGGCACCCGCCGTCACTCGGATCCGCATCACCCACCCTCGCCGCTAGCTCATCTGCGTCCCAACATGGACGGACGCGGCCGCCGGCACATGCGCTGTTCGGCGACCGCATCCTTGATCCACATGGTTGCGCAGCAACGCGCAAAGGGCCATGACCCGGTGGTCCCCGGGCGGTGCTGGCGGACACCGGACCCAGTACCGGGTTGTGCGGGGTCAGCCGCCCAGAAGCGTGTAGACCAGCCGCCCGACGAGCACGCCCAGCGCGATGGCGCCAACCATGACCACGTTGATGGCTGCCCGCGATCCGGTCACGGCCGGTCCTCCATGTCCCGCAGCACGGCCGTCTTGGCCGTCTCGTATTCAGCGTCGGTGAGCAGACCCTGCTTGCGCAGCTCCGCGAGGCGTTCGAGGTGGCGGACCCCGTCAAGGCCATCGGCCGCGTCGCCGCCCGTTAAAGACCCGGCGACTTCCGCATGGGGCAACGCCTGCGGCATCGTTCCGGTGGGCCCGGTGCGTCCGGAGCGCCCGGTGCGTCCGGTGCGTCCGGAGCGCCCGGTGCGTCCGGTGGCGCCCGGCGCCAAGTTGAACGAGGCGAGGATGGCGCTGCCCGCAAGCGACCCTGACCGGGCGGCCACGAGGATGCCCGCAAGCGGTACCCCGCCCATCAGCACAAACAGCACACCCGGTATCAGCCAGCCGGCCTCAACCCCGGCTCCCGGGGGCGGATTGAACACCCCGTAGTCCAAGAAGTTCCAGCCAAGCGAAAGGAACAGCCCGCACCAGGCAAGCAGCGGGATGGCGGCCCAGATCCCGCCGACGCGGGGCCCGTACAGCATGGCGATGGCGCCGAAGCCAAACAGGCCAAAGACCCCCAGCAGCATCGCGCCGGGCGCTCCGTTTGGACATGACTGCGCGGACACGTAGGGGCCGCCGTCAGCGCAGGCACCCCCGACGTCCATCACCGCGCGCATGCCAAGAAACAGCAGGGTGACGCACGCGGCAAGGCCAGCCGTGCCGAGCGCCGCAAACAGGAGCGATCGCAGCGCGACGCCGTCGCCGCGGTCAGGTTGGCCGTACGGGACCATCTGGCACCTCCCCTGCCCCAGAAGCTACGGCCGGACGGCTGCCATCCGGTCCATCAGCATCCGCTTCACGCCCTCAAGCGGCACCCGCTCCTGGGTCATGGTGTCGCGGTCGCGCACAGTGACGGCGCCGTCATCGAGCGAGTCCACGTCAACCGTCACGCACCACGGCGTGCCGATCTCGTCCTGGCGCCGGTAGAGCTTGCCGATGGCCGCCGTGTCGTCGTAGACCGCCATCATGTCGCGCTTGAGATCGCCCAGGAGCCTGTGGCACATCTCCACAATCTCGGGTCGCTTCTTAAGCAGCGGCAGCACGGCCACCTTGTACGGCGCAAGATCCGGGTGGAGCCCCAGCACCACGCGCGTCTCGTCGCGGACAATCTCCTCGCGGTACGCGTCAATCAGGAACGTGAACGCCGCCCGGTCAGCGCCGGCGGCCGTCTCCACAATCCAGGGGATGAAGTGCTCGCCGCTGGCCTGGTCGAAGTACTCGAGGTTCTCGCCCGACGCCTTCGCATGGTTGCCCAAGTCAAAGTTGCCCCGGTTGTGGATCCCCTCGAGTTCCTTCCAGCCAAACGGGAAGCGGTACTCCACATCGATCGCCTTCTTGGCGTAGTGGGCAAGTTCGTCAGGCGCGTGCTCGCGGAAGCGCAGACGTGACGGGGTCACGCCGTAGGCCTCGTACCAGGCCTTGCGCCGCGGCAGCCAGTACTCAAAGGCCTCTGCCGCGCCCTCTTCGGGACGGACGAAGTACTGCATCTCCATCTGCTCAAATTCGCGCATCCGAAAGACGAAGTTGCCGGGGCTGATCTCGTTGCGGAAGCTCTTGCCAACCTGCGCGATGCCAAACGGCACCTTCTTGCGCGAGCTCTGCTGGACGTTCTTGAAGTTGACGTACGAGCCCTGCGCGGTCTCCGGGCGGAAGTAGACGAGGTTCCCGTCCTCCTCCACCGGGCCCATGTGCGAGGTGAACATCAAGTTGAACTGGCGCGGCGCGGACAGCGGCTTGCCGTCATTGGGGCAGACGAGACCCAGGCGGGACGTAACCGTCGCGTCGCGCAGATCGGTCTGGGACAGGTGCTCGGTCCCGGGCAGCTCGTCCAGGCGGAAGCGGCGCCGACACTCGGCGCATTCCACAAGCGGGTCGCTAAATGAGCCCACGTGGCCCGAGGTCACCCACACCTGGGGATGCATCAGGATCCCGGCGTCAAGACCCACGATGTCGTTGCGGTCCTGAACCATGGCCCGCCACCAGGCGCGCTTTACGTTGTTCTTGAGCTCAACGCCAAGGGGCCCGTAGTCCCACACGGCATTGATGCCGCCGTAGATCTCCGATGAGGGAAAGACAAAGCCGCGGCGCTTGGACAGCGACACGATGGTCTCAAGGCTGGCGACGGACGGCGCAACGTCCTCCGGGTCAATGGCGTCGGGGGTCACGGGAAGGCTCCGGTGGTTCGCGCGACCGTGGCATGGACGCGCAAGGGGGTGGCGGGGCGCACGGTCGGCGCGGCTCGATCGTACCAAAGCGATGGGTCTACGATGAGCAGACCACCGGCCGCGCGCCGGGAGCGACGCAGGGGACGCAGGCAATGCCTTCATTTGTTGGGGCCCTGGACCAGGGCACCACCAGCACTCGCTTCATGATCTTCGACCACGCGGGCAGGCCCGTGGGTGTCCACCAGCTGGAGCACACCCAGATCTACCCCAAGGCGGGCTGGGTGGAGCACGACCCCATCGAGATCCTGGGCCGCGTCAACGAGGTGATCCGCGGCGCCCTTGAGCGTGCCAACCTGACGGCTGCCGATCTCGTCGCGGTAGGCATTACCAACCAGCGCGAGACCACCGTTGCCTGGGACCGGACCACGGGCAAGCCGCTGGCCAACGCCATCGTCTGGCAGGACACGCGAACCGATGGGATCGTCGCGGACCTTGCCGCTGCCGGCGGGGCGGCGGACGGCGGGCCAGACCGGTTTCGCGCCGCAACGGGGCTGCCGCTGGCCACCTACTTTGCGGGCCCGAAGATCCGCTGGCTGATTGACAACGTCCCCGCCGTCCGTGACGCGCTCACCGGCGGGCGCCTGCTCGTGGGCACCATCGACAGCTGGTGCATCTGGAACCTCACGGGCGGCGTGAACGGCGGTGTGCACGTCACCGACGTCACCAACGCCGGCCGGACGATGCTGATGGACCTCCACACGCTGGACTGGTCCCCTGCCCTGCTTGAGGCAATCGGCGTGCCGCGCTCCGTGCTGCCAGAGATCCGCTCGTCATCGGAGATCTACGGCATTGGCACCGGGCCAATTGCGGGCGTGCCCATTGCAGGCGATCTGGGCGATCAGCACGCAGCCCTGTTTGGCCAGGCGTGTTTTGAGGCGGGTGACGCCAAGAACACCTACGGCACCGGCTGCTTCATGGTGCTCAACACGGGCGAGCGCATCGTGGAGTCCCGCAACGGGCTGCTCACCACGCTTGCCTACAAGCTGGGCGATGCGCCCGCGGTGTATGCGCTGGAGGGCTCCGTGGCCATCGCGGGGGCGCTCATCCAGTGGCTGCGCGACAACCTTGGCCTGATCACGTCCGCGTCTGAGGTGGAGACGCTGGCCCGCACGGTGGACGACAGCGGCGGCATCGTCATCGTTCCCGCCTTCTCGGGCCTATTTGCCCCGTACTGGCGCAGCGATGCCCGTGGCGCCATCGTGGGCCTGACGCGCTACGTGAACCGCGGCCACATCGCACGGGCGGCACTAGAGGCCACGGCCTGGCAGACGCGCGAAGTGCTCGACGCGATGAACGCAGACTCCGGCGTCCCGCTGGCGTCGCTGCGCGTTGACGGCGGCATGGTGGGCAACGAGCTGCTGATGCAGTTCCAGGCCGATGTGCTGGGCGTCCGCGTCATCCGGCCCACCGTGGCCGAGACAACCGCACTGGGCGCGGCGTACGCTGCAGGCCTTGCCGTGGGCTTCTGGACGGGTCTGGACGAGCTGCGCGCCAACTGGTCCGCCGAGCGCGAGTGGCTCCCCGCCATGGACCCGGCCGCTCGCGACCACCAGTACGCGCGCTGGAAGAAGGCCGTCACCCGCACCTTCGACTGGGTGGACTGATGCTGCCACCGCACGTGGCCGGTCCGGTCGTCGTCATCGGCGGAGGCGCCGTCGGCTCGTATCTCGGCGGCGTGCTGGCAGTGGGCGGGCGCGATGTCTGGCTGCTGGGCCGGCGCGGCGGCTTGCTTGTGGAGCCAACACCGCTGCGCCTTGAGCGGCGCGATCATCCCGCCACGACGCTTGTCCGGCGTATTGGCGATCAGGCTGCGGCGCCTGTTGACGTGGCGCTTGTCATCCTTGCGGTCAAGGTGTTTGACCTCGCGAGCGCGCTCGATGCCGCCGCCCGCTGGCCCAACGCGCCGGTGCTCACCGTGCAAAACGGGATCGGCGCGGAAGCGCAGGCTGCCGCAGCCCGTACGTCGCCGCTGCTGGCGGGCTCGCTGACCACGGCGGTTGAGCTTGTCGAGGGCGGTGTTGCAGCGCGCCGCACGGGCGGGATCGGCATCGCAAGCATCCGTGATGCGGACCCGGCGCTGCTTGTGGACCTTGCTGGCGCCTTCACGGCAGGCGGTCTCCCGGCCAAGGTGTTCAAAGACGCAACAGCGATGAAGTGGTCAAAGCTCCTTGCCAACCTCATCGGCAATGCCACCAGCGGCCTGCTGGACATGGACCCGGGCAGCATCTACGGGGATCGCTACGGGTATGACCTGGAGCGGCGCCAACTCCGTGAGGCAATCGCCGTGATGCGCCATGAGGGCCATCGGCCCGTGATCCTGCCCGGTGCCCACGTTGGCCTGCTGCTCGCCGGTCTGGCACTCCCCGCGTGGCTGGCCCGGCCAATCATGCGCCGTGCCGTTGGTGCAGCCCGCGGCGGCAAGCCGCCGTCACTCCACGGGCGGCTGCGCGGCGGCGGCGAGGGGCCAACGGAGGCGCCCTGGCTCAACGGCGCCGTGGCCGACGCCGGGCGAGACGCGGGCATCCCAACGCCGGTCAACACCGGGCTGGCGATCCTCGTGGAGGCCGCTGCCGCAGACCCCGCAATCCTTGACGAGTTCACCTGCCAGCCGGACCGGCTGCTTGCTGCGGTCTTTGCGGCAGCGGCCGTCGCGCCGGGCCCGCACTGACATCCCGGCGCGCTCGTATACTCCGGCCCTGTGGATGCCCCTTCGATCCTCCGCGCCATCCTTGTCGTGGCTGCCGCCTACGTGATTGGCGGCATCCCATGGGCGGTCATCGTCGCGCGCGTCACCGGCGGGCCTGATCCGCGCAAGGTGGGCAGCGGCCGCACCGGCGGCTCCAACGCAGTCCGCGCCCTGGGCCGTCGCCGCGGCATCGCCTCGGGTCTGCTGGACGCATCAAAGGGCTCGGTCGCGGTGGCGCTCGCGTTTCTGAGCGGCGCCGGCACCCTGGTTGCGGTGCTTGCGGCGCTTGCCGCCATCGTCGGCCACAGCCGCTCAATCTTCCTCAACTTTGGCGGCGGCCGCGGGATCGCGCCCAGCTTTGGTGCGCTGCTGGTCATTCAGCCGGTGGTTGCCGTGGCCATCCTGCCCGTGTTCCTCGGCATGATCTTGTTCACCAAGTTCTCGTCGCTGGGCTCGCTCTCGGCGTCACTCGCCGCGGGCGTCCTCCTTGCCCTCCTCACGGCGCTGGTCCCGCTGGACCCGTGGCTGTACGTGTACGCGGTGGCTGGCCCCACGCTGATCTGGGCGTTCCACCACGACAACATCGCGCGCCTGCTCGCGGGCACGGAGCGCAAGGTGGGCACGCCCCGCACCTAGGGCGCAGCCTAAGCGCCGTCGCTGTTCACTCCGACTGAACGCAACCGCGGCTGCGACGGTGTTGCGGCCCCTCGGCGCCATGCCTCACGCACAAAGGGCTGTCTGGCAGACGCCTGCCGACCCGATCTGTTCAGTGGGACTGAACAAGGACCGCTCCTAGACGCCGATCTGTTCAGTCTGATTGAAATGTGGGGCATCGGCGGCCGGGGCGATGTGGGGCATCGGCGGCCGGGGCGATGTGGGGCATCGGCGGCCGGGGCGATGTGGGGCATCGGCGGCCGGGGCGATGTGGG
>CAIYHO010000190.1 GCA_903925955.1 uncultured Chloroflexota bacterium | reverse complement strand
GGCCGCTTGAGGATCCCCAGCATCGATTCGTGATGCGGCGCCGGCATGAAGTCGATCACGAGGCGGCCGCCTTCGACACGCTCAATCGCCCGATCACCCGGCTTGATGCCGAGGGCCTCTCGGACCTCCTTGTCGATGGTGATCTGGAACCGCTCGCCGACGATGTTCGCCATAGGGCACCTGCCTGCGTGTATGTATCGGGCAGAATGATATGACAGGGTGTCAGCTGTATGTCACAACTTGCGCAGTCGTCGTCCCGCAGGTCTGCGACCATTGCCCGTGATGGACACCAACCCGTTCGCCGGCCACATCGATCGCCGCCCCGAGGTTGCGGTTGGCGAGGCCGCGCAGCTCCTGCGCGATGCCTTTGGCGTGACCGGCGTGCTCACGGAGCTGGGCAGCCACCAGGACCGCAACTACCGCGTGGACGCGGCCGATGGCGCTGGCGGCAGACGCTTTGTGTTCAAGATTGCGCGTGCAGGCCTGAGCCGCGACGCCCTGGAGGCCGAGAATGCGGCGATGCTGCGCGCTGCTGGCGCCTCGCTCCCCTTCGAGGTGCCGGTGCCGCAGCCGGCACGCGATGGATTGCTCATCGCCCGCGCCGTGGTTGCCGCCGGGACCACCCACGATCTGCGGCTGGTGACGTATCTCGACGGGACGCCGCTGGACGCGTTTGGGCATCTCGCGCCGTCCGTGCTGCGGGCGCATGGCGCGATGGCCGCGCGGATGGCGAAGGCGCTCAACGGGTTTGACCACCCGGGGCTGGACCGGGCGCTGCAGTGGGACATCCGCCACGCCGCATCCGTGGTGGAGGCGCTGCTGCCGTACTGCTCAACGCCTGTGCGCCGGACCGCGGCCCAAGAAGCAACCGCCCGGGCCGCCAACGCCCTCGCCGCGCTGGAGCCGCAGCTGCGTCTGGGCGTTGTCCACCAGGACGTCACCGACGTGAACACCGTGGCCCGGGTGGACCCAGCGGGGCGGCCGATGCCGAGTGGGCTCATCGACTTTGGCGACCTGTCGCGCACATGGCTGGCGGCCGATCTGGCCGTGGTGATCGCCGCGGACTCGTTCCACGATCTGGACGCGCCGCTGCAGCTGGCCCGCGACGTGGCTCGCGGCTATCTGGCGCTGGTGCCGCTGGAACCGGCCGAGCTGGCCGCCGTCTGGCCCATGGTGGTGGCCCGCGCCGCGGCGGTTGCGGTGAGCGGCGATCAGCAGGGTGCGCTTGAGCCGGACAACACATACGTCAACGCCACGCGTGACGAGGAGTGGGCGGCGCTTGCGGCGGTGGCCGCCGTGCCGTTCGCCCTAGCGGAGGAGGTGCTGCGCGAGGCAGCGGGGCTTGGTCCGGCGCGCCGGGTTGCGCTGCCAGCCAACGTTGTCCGCCCGGTGGACGTGGTGGCGGAACGGGTCCGCGTGCTGGATCTCTCCACAACGTCCCAGGCACTGACTGGCTTGGCTACCGGTGAGCATCCCGCGGTGGAGGCGGCCGTTGACGCCGTGCGCGCCGCGGGCGGCATCCCGCTTGGCCGCTGGGGCGAGGCGCGCCTCACCGATGCCGAACTGGACACCACCATCGAGGCGGCCACGGTCCATCTGGGTGCGGACCTGTTCCTGCCGGCAGGCTTGGTGGTGCGCGCCCCGGTTGCGGGCGTCGTCCGGTTTACCCCTGCCGGCGTGGTGATCGGCGCCGACGGGTTTGATATCCGGCTCGACGGCGTGGTTCCTTCGGTGGCCGTTGGCGCCGTGGTCAGCCGTGGTGCCGAGATTGGCCATGTCGCGGGCGATGGACCCGGCGGGCTGCCAGCCCTGCTCCACGCGCAGCTCGTGGCGGTTCCGGGGCTGGAGGCGCCGCGCCGGACCGTGCCCTCGCTGGCTCGCGCGTGGCAGGCACTGTGCCCGGATCCGGCGCGGCTGCTGGGGCTGCCGTCAAGCCTCGTAGTTGCGCCCGCCGACGATCCCGCCGCGCTCCTCGCCCGCCGCAACGCGGTCCTCGCGGGCGTCCAGGTGCACTACTACGACGCCCCGCCGCGGATTGAACGGGGCTGGCGCCATCACCTGATCGACACCACCGGCCGCTCCTATATCGACATCGTCAACAACGTGGCGATCCTGGGCCACAGCCACCCGGCGGTTGAGGCGGCGGTCACCCGGCAGCTGCGGCTGCTCAACACCAACTCGCGGTTCCTCTACCGCGTCATGACGGAGTTTGCGGAGGCGCTGGCCGCGCGCTTCCCCGCGCCGCTGGACACGGTCTTCCTGGTGAACACCGGGTCGGAGGCAACTGAGCTTGCGCTGCGTCTGGCGCGCACGGCAACGGGCCGGTCCGATGTGCTGGCCGTCCGCGGCGCCTACCACGGGTGGACCGGCGCGGCGGACGCCATCACCACCTCACACATCGACAACCCCAACGCCGTGGGCACGCGGCCCGCGTGGGTCCGGCTGGTGGAGGCGCCCAACACGTATCGCGGGCTGCACCGCGGCCCCGACGCCGGCGCTCTCTACGCGGCAGACGTGCGGCGCGTGCTGGGGGAGTCGGCTGCCGGTGGCCCCGGCCCCGCCGCGTTTATCGCGGAGCCGCTCTTCGGCAACGCGGGCGGCGTGGTCCTGCCGGATGGCTACCTTCGCCAGGTCTACGCCGACGTCCGGGCCGCGGGGGGCCTCGCCATCGCGGACGAGGTGCAGACCGGCTATGCCCGCCTTGGCCACCACCAGTGGGCGTTTGAGCAGCAGGGCGTGGTGCCGGACATCGTGACCGTCGCCAAGGCCGCCGGCAACGGCATGGCGGTGGGCGCCGTGGTGACTACGCGGGCCATCGCCGACGCGTTTGCCGCCGAGGGCTCGTTCTTCTCATCGGTTGGCGGGTCGCCGGTTGGCTGTGCGGCAGGGCTGGCTGTTCTAGAGGCCATCGACCGCGAGGGGCTGCAGGCCAACGCCCGCGTTGTGGGCGACCACCTCCGCGCCAGGCTCAGCGAGGTTGCCGCCGCACACCCAGGGATCGTGGGCGCGATCCACGGTATGGGGCTGTATCTCGGCGTTGAACTGGTCCGCAACGCCAAAACCCTGGAGCCCGCCACCGAGGAGGCCCTGGCCATCTGCGAGCGGATGCGTGAGCTTGGCGTCATCACGCAGCCCACGGGCGACGGCAACAACGTGCTCAAGGTGAAGCCGCCACTGTGCCTGACGCGAGACAGCGCGGACGTCGTGGTTGAAGTGCTGGAGCGGACGCTGGCTGAGGGCTGGTAGGGGAGCAGGCGGAGAGCCTGCCGCTTAGAAGTCCCGCACGTACACCACGACGGCGGTGAGCATCGTCGCGCGCTGTCCGCCGCTCTGGAACAGCACATTGCCCGCTGTCCCGGTCTGGCGCGACGGGAAGACGCTGGAACTGAGGAGGCGCCATCCGTTGAGCTTGCGTTGGTCCGCATCTGCCGCAATGGTGGCGACGAAGGCGTCCGTGTCCACGTCGTATCCGGTGTCGATTGAGTTGTAGGTCACGAAGCGCTGGTTTGGTCCGGCCTCAAAGTCGCTCATCGATGCCCCTTCCGCTCGTGGTCCCGCTTAGGCGATTGCGGCAGGGCCGTAGGCAAGCACGCCCACACCCTGACCCTCGAAGTCCTTTGGGTTGCGCGTCACGATGACCGCGTCCAGCGACCAGGCGACGCCGGCAACCACTCCGTCCGCGAGTCGATGGCTCGAGTGTCTGGCCCGCTGTCGGCGGGCGGCTGCCGCCCAACGCGCGGCGTCTGGCGTCGTCGAGACGTATTCCAAGACGTTGATGACGTTGTCGATCAGCGCACGCTGTTCGTCAGTTCCCTTGGACAGCGCCTCAGCAACCACGACGTCGCACGTGAAGAGGTCGCCGGTTTCGCCCAGCAGACGTTCGATCAGGGCGGTCGCGCCGAACAGCCCGAGTGAGTGGTCAATCAGGACCGTCGTGTCGAGGAGATACCGGCTCACTGCTGCTCGTCCTCCGTCTCGCTGGGCGCCACACCCCAGATCTTGTCGTCCCTGCCCCAGCTCTCCCGCAGTTCCCGCAGGATCCGGTCCGTCTCCTCCGGCGTCTCGCCCCAGGTCTTGGAGCCGCGCAGGGCGCCCGCCGTCTCGCGGATCACGCGCAGGGCGTTGTCCCGGCGGACCTGCCGGGCGACCACATCCGCGATGTACGCGCTCCGCCCACGCGGTCCGGCAACCTGGTCCACCAGCGCCAGCACCTCGGCCGGGAGGGTGACGTTTGTCCTGACGAGTGCCATCGTGTGCATCCTCGTGTGCAACCAATACACACACCGTACCAGCCCGCGGCATGGGCGGCAACCCTCCGATAGACTGCATCACCACTATGCAGCCTGAATAACAACTCACACGGAGGGCGGCGTGCCGCAGCGCTACGACGCGGTGATCATCGGCGGAGGCCACAACGGGCTCATCTCCGCGGCCTACCTTGCACGTGCGGGCCTCAAGACGCTTGTCCTTGAGCGCCGGCACATCCTGGGCGGCGCAGCGGTCACCGAGGAGATCATCCCGGGCTTCAAGTTCAGCGTGGCGAGCTACGTCGTCAGCCTGCTGCGGCCCGAGGTCATCCGGGACCTGGACCTGCCCAAGTACGGGCTGGACATCCTCCCGCTCGACGGCACGTTCACCCCGGTGCCGAAGGGCCAGGGCCCGAAGGGCGGCGGCGGCGACTACCTCTGGCGTGTCAACGACCACGGCCGCACCATCCGCGAGCTGCGCCGCTGGAGCAAGAACGACGCCGAGGCGTACGAGGAATACGGCCAGCTCATGGTGGAGATGGCCCGGTTCATCAAGCCCATCCTCAGCATGGTCCCGGGCGACCCCACCGAGAACGACCCGCGTCCGCTGCTCCCCATCGCGAGCCTTGCCCGCAAGTTCGCCCAGTTGCCGGAGCGCCAGCAGGCGGTCTTCGTCCAGCTGATGACGATGTCCGCCAAGGACTTCCTTGACCAGTGGTTTGAGACGCTGCCGCTCAAGGCAACAATGGCAGCATCCGGGATTATCGGCACGTACCAGGGCATCAACTCGCCCGGCACGGCCTACGTCCTGCTGCACCACTACATGGGCGAGATTGACGGCGCCTTCCGCGCGTGGGGCATCCCCAAGGGCGGCACCGGCGGCATCTCGTACGCCATCGCGCGGGCGGCACAGGCGCAGGGCGCCGAGATCCGCACCGAGGCGCCGGTTGCGCGGATCATGGTCAAGGACGGCCGTGCCACGGGCGTGGTGCTGGAGAGCGGCGAGGAGATTGAGGCGGGTTCCGTCTTGGCCTCCACGGACGCCAAGGTGACGTTCCTGGACCTGCTGGAGCCGGGCACCCTGGACCCGCAGTTTGAGCAGGAGGTCCGGCGCTTCAAGTTCCGCGGCTCGTCGGGCAAGGTGAACCTTGCGGTGGACCGGCTGCCGGACTTCACGTGTCTGCCCGGCGAGGGCGAGCACCTGCGCGGCGCTATCTCGTTCAGCCCCCATCCCACGGACATGGAGCAGGCGTACGACGACGCCAAGTACGGGCGCTGGAGCAAGCGCCCCTACATGGACATGATCATCCCCACGCTTGTGGATCCCGACATGGCGCCGCCAGGCAAGCACGTCATCTCGTGCTTTGTCCAGTACGCGCCGTACAAGCTGGCGCCAGAACTTGGCACCTGGGACGACAACAACAACCGCGAGAAGTTTGGCGATGCCGTGATTGACCGGATCGCCGAGTTTGCGCCCAACATCCGCGACATCATCATCGGCCGCCAGATCTTGACGCCCCTGGACATGGAGCGGACGCTGGGCCTGACGGAGGGGAACATCTTCCAGGGCGAGCTTTCGCTGGAGCAGCTGTTCTTCAACCGGCCGGTCCCCGGCTACGCGCGGTTCAGGACGCCAGTGGACAACCTCTGGCTCACCGGCTCGTCCACGCACCCGGGCGGCGGGATCATGGGCGCCAACGGGCGCCTCGCCGCGCTCGAGGTCCTCAAGTCCCGCGGCCGGAAGGGGGCCTGACGATGGCTAGCTCAACCAACCAGTACGACGCCATCGTCATCGGCGGCGGCCACAACGGTCTCGTGTCGGCGGCCTACATGGCCAAGGGCGGCATGCGCGTCCTTGTCCTTGAGGCGCGCGACCGCGTTGGCGGCGCGGCTGTCACGGAGTTGCTTGGCGGCGTCCGCGTCCCGTCGCTTGCGCACACCGTGGGCCGGCTTCGTCCGTCCGTTGCGGCTGACCTGAACCTGAAGTCGCACGGCCTTGCGCTTGTGTCGCCTGAGGTCCGTGTGTTTGCCCCGCAGCCGGACGGCCGCGCGGTGACGCTCTGGGGCGATCTCGCCAGGAGCGTTGAGTCCCTCCGGGCATGGTCAGAGACCGACGCCACAGCGTTTGTGGAGTTTGACCGGCGGGTTCGCGCCCTCTCGAAGTTCCTCTTCGATCTGGGTGAGGAGGCCCCGCCCGAGATCAAGGCCCCGGGCTTTGGCGATGCGCTGGTTGGCCTGCGCCTTGGCCGCGCGTTCCGCGGTCTGGGCAAGAACGATGGCCGCATGATCCTGCGCGTCCTGGCGATGGCCGTTGCGGACTTTGTCGCTGAGTCGTTTGCCACCGACGCCATTCGGGCCACCACCGCCTGGCGCGGCGTCCGGCACACGGCGATGGGCCCGTGGTCTGCGGGCTCCACCCAGGTGCTCCTGGCCGATGCCGCGGGCAACGAGGGCGGCGCCGGCGAGACGGTGTTTGCCAAGGGCGGTCCGTCGGGTCTGTCCGAGGCGCTGGCCTCTGCGGCACGCGCGTACGGCGCGGAGATCCGCACGGGCGTCCGAGTGGCGCAGGTGCTCACCGCAGACGGCGTGGTCACAGGCGTTGTCACCGAGAGCGGCGAGGAGATTGCGGCAGCCGCCGTGGTGTCCGTCATTGACCCCAAGCGCCTGCTCACCACGCTTGTTGACCCGCTCACCGTTGGGCCCAACATGCGCTGGCGCGCCTCAAACATCCGGACGCCGGGGACCACCGCCAAGGTGAACCTGGTGCTGGACGGGCTGCCGGACTTCCCTGCGGCCGGCGGCGATACCCGCCTCCTGCGCGGCCGGATCCAGGTTGGAACAACCTCGATTGACGCGATGGAGCACGCCTTCGACGAGTCGAAGTACGGGCGGTTTGCGGCTCAGCCGATCCTGGAGGCGACCATCCCGTCGCTGATTGACCCGTCGCTTGTGGAGGGCGCACCGGACGGTACGCACGTCATGAGCGTGATTGCCCAGTGGATGCCGCCAAAGCGTGCCGCTGCCGAGTGGGCCGCCGCCGGGGCGCAGGACCGCGAGGCTGTGGGCGACGCTGTCCTGCGCTCGCTTGAGACGGTGGCGCCAGGCATCAGCGGCCGCGTCACGGCGCGTCAGGTGCTGACGCCGGGCGATCTCGAGACCGAGTACGGGCTGACCGGCGGTCATCCGATGCACGCTGAACCCGGGCTGGACTCGTTCTTCCTGTGGCGGCCGCTGCTGGGCTGGGCCCGCTATCGGATGCCTGTGGAAGGCCTGTACCTCGCCGGCTCCGGCGCCCACCCGGGCGGCGGCGTGACGGGGGCTCCGGGCCGGAACGCAGCACGCGAGGTCATCGCGGACAAGCGCAAGCGCCGCAAGTAGCTGGTCTTGACGTCCCGGCCCCAAGCCGGTCGCAGGATTTCAATCTGACTGAACAGGTGGGCGCTTCAGGCTGCCCTGTGTTCATTCCGACTGGAAAGTGGCGGGCCCGGGTCGTGTTTCGGCCCGGAATCGGGCGCGGATCGCCGCATATCGGCGTCTAGGCCTGCTAGCTGTTCATTCGGAATGGAACGTTGGGCGGTCCTGACAGGGACATTTCGCAAGGAGCGAACAGCATCGCGCTCTGGAGGTAGCTCCGGGGCGAAGACCGGCGTCTGGAGCCCGATGTGGGGTCGAAAAGGACGCTGGATGGCCCGTCGAGTGCCCGAATCTCCCGCTTTTCGAGCCCCGGTCCGGGTCGAACGGCGGATTCGGGCGCGAGTTGTTCGCTAGGTGCGAAATCTGGCGAGGTGGGTGGGTCGTGTCCCGTGGAGTGGTGGACTTTGGGCGATCCGTCGTGATCGTCAGCGACAGTATCGGCGGCGTCCGTCAGGACGCCAGCAGCAGGCTCCTGCCTCCGTCCACCTCCTTGGCCAG